>NZ_NHRY01000227.1 GCF_002937115.1 Rhodopila globiformis
GCACAGGCGGGGCGTCAGCGCCGCCCACCGCCAAAGCCGCGTAAGTCATCCAACGCCGCCATCATCGTTCCGGGTACGTGGCGCTAATTCAGCGCCACGGAGAAGAAACGTCGCCTGGAAACTACAGTTGGAATCTTGCCGTTCCCATATGGCGATCTTCGTCAGAACGAGGCTTTTTCAGATCAGTGCTACACGTTGACCATCAGCGCTGGGGCCAGACGGTTGCGGATCTGCGCGATCTGGCCCTGAGTGCCCCGCCTCCCCGCAGCCGCGAACGCTTCCTGGCCCTGCACGAGATCGCCGCAGGCAGTTGTGCCACGACGGTTGCCGAACACACCGGACGACGCGCGCAAACCGTAATGGGTTGGCTGCACGCCTACAACGAACACGGCCCCGAGGCGCTGACCTATCAGCGCACCGGTGGCCGCCCCCCCTTTGCCCCGATATCGCCGCCGCGCTTGGCGAGCAGGTTCGCGCCGCAGAACGCCAAGCGGCCAGTCCACCGGTCGCCGGAGCCGACGTAAAGCCACGTTGGACGCTGCGGCGTCTGGTCGGCTTCGTGCGGGAGCAGTTCGGCCGCCGCTTCTGTCGCGAGACCATCCGCCGCGCGCTGCACCGGCTCAAGCTGTCGTGGAAGAAGGCACACAAGCTGCTCGGCCGCGCCGAGCCGGCTAACCGCTTGGCAAGGCATCAGTCCGCTTCGCGGCCTGATCCGGAGAAACGGGAGGCTTTTGTCGCCCAGATCGGTGCGGTGTTGGATGGTGCGCGCGATGAGCGCCATCACGTGGTCTACCTTGATGAGGCACATCTCCATCAGGACGTCGACCTCGGCTATGGCTGGGGCGAGCGTGGCAGGCGCTTCCAGGTCGCTTCAAGCTCACCCGGCCTGAAGGCCAAGGTCTCGTTCTATGGGTTGTATCTGTATAACGAAGGCCAAGTACGGATCTGGCCCTATGACCGGGCCGAGGGCGGCAATACCATCGACGTGCTGCGCCGCTTGCGCGCCGAGATCCCGACCGGCAAGCTGATCGTGCTGTGGGATGGGGCGCCGTATCACCGCTCCAAGACGGTCTGGTCCGCCGCTGGCAGCCTGGGCATCCATCTGCTGCCGCTGCCCAGCTACAGCCCCGACCTGATGGCGGTCGAGCCGCTGTGGCGCTGGCTGCGCGAGGACGTCACCTACCACCACTGCCATGCCACGGCTGAGGACCTGATCCGCCGCGTCGCCGCTTTCGAAGCCGCCGTCAATGCCGATCCCTGTGCTGTTGCCGATCGGCTGTGGGTCAAGGATCATCTTGATCCTGAGGAGGAGAAGCTACGGTTCTCAAAGTAGACGCGGTTTAAGAAGGACGGCTATGGTCAGGATGGCCGAGGCCGGGGCTACAGACGCGCAGATCGCCGCGGTGTCCGGCCACACCATCGAGCAGACACGGCGCATCCTGGACACTTATATCCCGCGTCGCGGCGAGGTCGCGGCGGGCGCCATCGCCGCCTGGGAGCGGATGAACGATGCCAAGTCACCGGGCCGCCAGCCCCTGAGCGCTCAGGACCGCGAACGGGTGAACAAACTGGCCGCCGTCGGCGGGGCGCCAGTCAGCATCGCTGAGGCGTTCGGCATCGCGGTGGAGGGTGTCGTCGCCGTCCTGGATGGGCGGAGGTCACAGCTTGAAATCCGCCCGTTCCGAAACCTCGGAAATTACGGAACATCGTTTCAGCAAAAGCCGGCTAACTTATTGAAAAATTGGCGCGCCCTACAGGATTCGAACCTGTGACCCACAGCTTAGAAGGCTGTTGCTCTATCCAACTGAGCTAAGGGCGCCCGCCGCCATGCGACTTGCGTCGGTGGCCGTGCCCGGGCGATCGCGTACGCCGTCCGGACCCGGCCGGTGACCTCTTTACCCTGCTTGCCCGGCCATGCCAATTGTCCAAAATTGCCGCGCCGCCAGCGACTCGGCGGGGCCAACCGAACGTCCTGGATTATCACCCCGCCCATGGCGAAAGCAGCCGTCACCTACCACTTCGCGGTCCTGATCGACGCCGACAACACCTCGCCGCAGATCGCGGCCGGGCTGTTTGCCGCCGTGGCCAAGCTGGGCGAGGCCAGCGTCCGGCGGATCTACGGCCCCTTCTCCGGCACACGGCTGAAATCCTGGGCCGAGACCCTGGCGGCCTATGCCATCGTGCCGCACCAGGCATTCGCCAACACGCAGGGCAAGAACGCCTCCGACATCGCCCTGGTGATCGACGCCATGGACCTGCTGCACACCGGCCGGTTCGACGGCTTCTGCCTGGTGTCGTCGGACAGCGACTTTACCCGCCTCGCCGCCCGCATCCGCGAGCAGGGGCTGGCGGTGTACGGCTTCGGCACGGCGACCACGCCGGAGTCGGCCCGGCAGGCCTGCAAGCAGTTCTTCGATACGGGGACGCTGCTGCCGCCGACGGCGAAGGCGGCCAAGGCGAAGGGGAAAAGGGCCGTGAAGCTGCCGCTGCTGGAGCCGGATGATCCGTTTACAGTGCCGCTGCAAATTCCGGCACCGGAACCGCTGCCGGCGGCCGCGCTGCCGCCTCTGCCCAGATCGGTCATCCAGCCGATTGGCGCGGCGGCCGGCCTGCTGGAGCAGGCGGTGGCGCTGGCCACGGGCGCGAATCGCTGGGCCAGTTTCAACGGCGTCGTCACGGCGATCGGCGAGCTGGCCCCGGATTTCAACCCGAAATCATACGGCTGCTCGAAACTCAGCCTGCTGTTCACCAATAGCGACCGGTTCACCATTCGGCGTGACAAGAAGAAGCAGATCCACGTCCGGCTGCTGCCGTTGCAGGACGGTCCACCCGAGGCGGATGATGAGGACCTGTACCGCTGTTGGTCGCAACACCCGGGTTACGACGACGCCGACGAGATTCCGTTCTGAGGCGTTCCCGCGTTGCCACCGGGACCCCCGGACGATGCGCAGCCGTGTTCCGCCGTGCAGCCCTTGCATGGCGCCAACCATCGCCGCAACGCCGGTTCCGCACCCGGCCGCCGATGCCCGCGGTTTTGCACTCATCCCGGACCTATCGCCCATTCAGGCGACGGTGCCGGGCCTGACAGTGCGGGCGGACGCTGCCGTCGATGCGGAATCGCCGGCCGCAGACCCGGTCCACCGAGTGCGCGTCGGGCAGGCATGCACCGCATTCGCATGTCATGCGTGCGTCCAGCGCGCCGGCAACGCCACTGTATCCGGCCACACCACCGGATCTGCACGCATAGCCGGCGAGGCCCTTTCGCCGGCGTGGCGATCGCCCGGCAAGCGGCGCGGTCGCCTGCCCGGGCCCGGCTGACGCGCATCGCCGGCGGCGGCGGGGGGTGGCGCTGGCCGAGCGACGCGGGCGGATGGACGCGCCCCCTCTGGCGTCCTGCGATGCAACATTCGATCCGCACAGGTATTTCGATGCCGGCCTCAGGCGCAACATTGGCCGCCGCCTTGTAGCGAAGCGCCGCTGCGCCGGTAGCCCGCCAGCCATGTGCGCAGCCTGCCGCGGCGGCCGGCGAGACCCCCGGATCAACATGGGCAGCTGGCGAGGCTGTTGTCTCAAATTAGGTGCAGCCGTGCCAAAATACTCGGAATCAACACGTGGAATCAACCGTCCTCATGTTTCAAACATAACTGTAGCGTTACACCTGCGGGACTGGCTGCACAACGGCGCATTGGCCACTCGCGCCCGCGGGGCCGGGCGGGCAGGCATCGGAACGGGCTCGGGCAGCCGAACGGCATCACGGTCTAATCAAACTGAAACAGCAACGTTATGCCTTGCGGCGTCCTGCGGCCGGGCTGGGCAATCCAGGTTCCGCTTTGCCGGCCGGACACGTTATGCCAAAGCCGGGGCAGGAGCGGGCTGTTCTGCTGAGTAAAGTTGCGAATCAGTACTGGGTTCTCCTGATCTGTTCAGCGGCAGGAGCGAAAAAATTTCGCCGCCTGTTAAAACGTGCTTTACCGATCTCCGGTGTTACGGGACACGCCGCGCCCTGACCACGTCGGGGTTTCTTTAAACGCACGATCAGGTTCACCATGACGATCAGGTCCACCTTGGATTACTTCCGTATATTTCCCGGACGCCGCGTTGTGTCTGAGTGTCTGTCCGCGAAGTTCCCCTTATCTTCCAATTAGTTATGGACGACACGGTGTCGCTCATCGGCGGAAACCGCCACTATCTTCGAGACTGTTCCGCTACCAACAGTTGTAATAGGGGCAAAACCCCGGGCGAATTTGGTGATTGCCCATATCGTTCCGCATCTGTATCCAAAAAAATGGCGGAATTCCGTGCCTGTCGTTCCAGTTTCGAGCGTATGCTGCACGTACATGCCCAGGGTTTTGCCCCTATTACTCACCGTCTGCCAAGATAACCCTGGCTGGATCAATAGCACCACAATTTTGTCGAAGCAGGCGAAAACCGCGGTATTCCGCGGGTTTTCAAGCCGGATCAGGCGCTAACTGCGGAAGTTGGGTATAATTTTGCCGTCAACGACTGCGGAACCACGCCGCGTCCGGCTATCGCCCCATGTCCCGCCGATCGGCGGCAAAGCCGGTGCCTGCGTCATCACGTTCCTGGCACATGTGAAGACGGTCACTGTTTTTCGGCCGCGCGAACGGCACTGCAGAGGCAGCACGAAAGGGCGTGCGGGACATCCGAACCGTCGCGCCTTCAATGACTGGCATGGAGCAATGTGGGATGCAGGAAGACACACCGCGATCATTCCCGCCATCTGCCGGCAGGATCGCTTTGCGACCCCGTCGTGGTTTTCGCATCGTGCGTCGCATCACCCGCGGGCTGGATCGCCTGGACAGGCTGATCGTGCGCTGCGCCAAAGCCATGGGCCGGGCTTACCTGGACGGCGTCATTGCCTACGGCGCGGCGTTGCACGGGGTGTCGTGGGTGGCCGTTGCGGGCGCAACGATGGCGGCTCCGCCGGAAACGCGGAACCAACCCGATTTGCATGACGACCTGCCCGAGGCGCCGCTCCGCGATTTCGAGGAACTGCTGGCCTGGCTGAACGCCCAAGGCGATCACGTTCGGCGGAGGCCGGATTGCGGCACCGTCCTGGCCGGCAATGCGCTCAAGCCGATCGGCCGGCGGGGCGAAGCCTGAAATGGGATATTGCCAGTCTGGATCTTGATGCCGGATATCGCCGTGCAGCCGTAACGAAAAATCCGCCTCTTAGTGTCTGTCCAAGAAGGAAGCCAATGAAATCAATGGGCTAATCCACTGTTGGTGGCGGAACAGTCTCGAAAGTAGTGGCGGTTTCCGCCGATGAACGACACCGCGCCGTCCGTAACCAATTGGAAGATAAGGGAAAGTTCTCGGACAGACACTTATGAATCCGGCCCTCGTCGTCTGGATTGCCGGGCCGCGTGTTGCGGCAGGAACAGCCAGGCCCCATTGAAGCCGCCGCGGCCGCAGGGCGCAACAAATTCTTCTCTGCATGCTCTGCGATCTCTGCGTTAAATCGCGGTGGCCGGGGCGCCACCGGCGTTTCGGGTTGGCCGACTCACTGGCAGCGCCGCTCTTTGTTGCGTCACCGCATTTTTAAAACGCAGAGACCGCAGAGCGGGGCGCAGAGCACGCAGAGAAGAGATTCAGATGGCCTGCGGCCGCGGTGGCTGCGGGTTGGTCACCGTGCCTTGTCTGTCATGGCCGGGACAATGGGAGCTCGATCTGCGAATGGCGTGCAGGACGAGCCGAACAAACAACGATAAGGTTTCTTCGTGATAACAGCTATCAGGACGCCCTGGCTGTGATCAGCAAGGCACGGCGATCAATGCCAGGTCAATGCGGCCGCAGGCTTACCGGACTCCGGCTCTGCGCGCGCTGCCATGAAATTGGATTGCTGGGCACCGGCCGTTCAGGACCGTCATGATGGACCCGCGCCGCGGGGAACGGCCCGATCCGGCGATCGTGCACCGGGACGCTGCCAGCAGGCGTTTCCTGAAGCGCGACACCGGATATCGGCCGATCGCGCGCCGCCCGTGCCGGCGGCCCGCCTCCATCCGGACGCAGACCGACGGGGCCGGCCGTGACTCCGGCTGCCGAAACGCCGTGATGCCGCGCTCCGTCTCCGAATCCTGGTTTCGGACACGAAAGGGCTGCATGATCACTTCAAGCGCCCGTTGCAGGGCCGGCGAGAACAAATACGGGGATGAACACCAGGCGCCGCTCCAGGCTTTTGTAGGCTGCGTCAACGCACGTCCGGTTGTTGCGTCTATCCTGCAAAGGCACAGGTCGTTACGCGCATTGTCCCGCACAAATGTACAAGCGATGTCAGAAACCATACCGGCAGCCGGGAACACGGCGGCGCGACCACATCCCGCCGGCGAGCCAGCCGTCTCGCCAATCAGGCAACCACGCACTGGCCCCGGTGCAAGAGGGCGGGAAAAATGCGTAAGGCGCGCAATTCCTCGCGCGCCTTACCCAGAAGATCAGTTACTGCCGGGAGAGCAGGACGATACCGATCGCCGGAGCGATGAGTATCCACATCCAAACCATTGCCATGTCATTCTCCTGTGTTGACTTGATCGACCAGCGGTTCGTCTGACTGTTCCAATGACGGCATTACAGCGGTTCGTCGGCGTACGCACACAATCAACAGTGCATGGGCGTTGGCCTGGGTGCCATGGCCATCCCGTGCCGCATACATGCGCCGATCAACACCCGCTATGTTTGACTATACGATCGATCCGTTCGGCTGTCCAGCCATTGACGTCAACAGTGCTTGACGTTGCGACCAGCGTTTGCGTGGACAGGCCGGGACAGCCGCCCATGCCCGTGCTGCAGCGCGGAACAGGCGCCCCGCAACCGCGACAGCCCGGTAGAATAACGACATGCCGGCTCCGGCGGCGCGACCGGAGCCGCGTCGCGCAGGCGCCATCGCGCGGCCAGGGCGCAGGCCGCTTGGATCGGTCCTCGCCGGCCTGCCCGCTCGCGCCGGCTGCCGGGCTGCGGCCAAGCTATGCGCAATAGCCCAGGCGCAGCCCGCCCCAGTGCCGACCGAGGACCATGATGGGCGCCGAGACGTCCTTCATCGCGAGATGGCTGGCGCCCAGGTCCCTGCGGTAGCGCTGCAGCAGGAAGGGCTTGCGGTTCCGCGCCGCCGCCAGGCCGACGCGATCGGTGAAGATGCGCCGGTTCCGGCAATGCGCGGCATTCCAGTCCGCATCCGGGCCTTGCGGCTGGGCGAACCGGAGGTTGTGTGTGGGCAGGTAACCGTTCCGGTCCACGGCGACGCAGAACACCACGTTTTCGTGCATGGCCAGCACGTCCTCCTGCAGGCGCGGCAGCACGCGATCGGCGAAGCCGGTGAGCCGCGTCAGGTACTGCTGCGGATCGGTGCCGGGGATTGGCGCGTAGTGCTCGTCGAACAGGTCGTCCTCGCTGATCTCGCCGTGCGACAGCGCCGCTTCGAACAGGGCGCCGATGCGCCTTGCCTCGGCGCGCACGCGGTCGATGAACGGGGTGTCGACCGTGGCGACGCCGGAACTTGCCGCCGCGGTCATCAGCGTCTCGGCGACGCCCACCATGCGCCCGATCCGGGCATTGTCCGTCTCCAGCCCGGCGTTCGCGGCGTGAAGCTGGCTGATCAGCCCGACCAGGGTACCGATGAAACCCCGGCTCTCGTCGTCGATCGCCGCGGCCGCCTGGGTGATGACCACGGCCTGGCGGCTGATCTCGCCGGTGGCGCGATCGGCCCGGGCGACGATGCCTGCCAGGCCTGTGGCCTCGCCTTGCGCGGTTTCGGCGGCGTCCGCCCCCTCGGCCGCATGCTGGACCAGGTGCCCGGCGGCTTGGCGCAGGCTGCCGACCGTTTCGTGGATCTGAGCCGTGGCGCGGGCTGTTGTCGCCGCCAGCGCCTTCACCTCTCCGGCGACCAAGGCGAAGCTCTTGTCGGCCCATCCGGCCCGAGCCGCCTCGATCGTCGCGTTCAGCGCCAGCAGGTTGGTCTGGCCGGCAACGCGGGCGAGGTCGGCGGCGATCCGGTCGATCTGCGCCAGGGCACCGTCCAGCGCCCTGGCGTCATGCGCGATGGCGGCGGCGAGGCGCGACAGGTCCGCCATGGTCGCCACCGTCCGGTCCAGCGTCCCGCGCGACTCCGCGATATCGTTATGTGCTTCGATGGCCAGCTTCTCCACCGCGCCGGCCGCCGCGACGACGCGGGCGTTGCCGTCGATCACCTCGGCGGCCCGCGCCCGCATCGTGTCGAACTGCGCGACGGTTCCGGCCAGCCTGGCGGACAGCGCCGCAACCGACCCGGCGACGTCGCCAACCTCCACGCCGAGGGCGCCAGCCTGCCCGGCAACCGTGCCGATCGTGGCGGCAAGGTCGGGGCCTGCCGGAGGGTCCGTGGCAGCCGGCTGGCCCGGCGGCGGGACCGATTCGACGGGATCATCCTGAAGCCGCGCGCCGAATCGGACCAATCTGAGCATCTTGCACCGGTATGACGTCTCGATGCCCAATGTAACAGGCGGTTGGTTAACACAGCCTTAATGTGAGGCGATGCGCTCTTTCGTCGTCATGGCGGGCGCCATGACGAGTGGCGCCGGCCGCCATCATCTCAACGCCTGCCGGTTATCCCACCCCCTCCGGCCGCATCCCGCGCGGCAGCGTCGCCAGCGACTCCGTGGTGTCGAAGTCCCGCAGCACGGCGTCGTCCGCCATCTCCACCTCGGCCACCGACTCGGCGTGCCTGCCGACCAGGAACCGTGCCCCCGAGTCGCCGGCAATCCCCAGGATCTCCGGGAAGAACCGCCGATCCCAGACCATCGGGTTGCCCTGCTTGCCGCGGTACGTCGGCAGGACGATCAGCCGCCCCTCCTGCGGGTCATAGGTGGACAGCAGCCGGTCGATCATCCGCCCGTTGACCAGCGGCATGTCGCCCAGGCACACCAGCGCCGCCGCGCACTCCGCCGGCACCGCCGCGATCCCGGCCTTCAGGCTGGCCGCCAGCCCCTCGGCATAGTCCGGCGCATGCACATAGCGCACCGGCCGCCCGCCCAGCACATGCTCGACCTGCTCCGCCTGGTGTCCGGTCACCACCAGGATCGGCCGCGCGTTGGAGGACAGCACGTTGTCCACCACCCGCGCGATCATCGTCTTGCCGCTCCGGTCGGTCACCAGCAGCTTGTTGTGCGGCGCCATCCGCCGCGAGCGCCCGGCCGCCAGCACCACCGCGGCGATCGTCGGCGCGCTGCGCGGCGCGGCGCCGGACCGAGGCGTCGCCGGCGCCTTCTCCCGCGGCATTGGCCGGGTATCCATCTCCTTCAGCAGCCCGCCGACGCCCATGCGCATGACGTCGCGGGGGGTGACGTCCAGGCCGGCGAACAGCCGCGTCAGCACGAAGTCGATGCCGTTCAGGCTGGGGCTGCGGGCGCAGCCGGGCAGCACCAAAGCCGGCTTCTCGCCAATGCGGCCGAGGCAGATCAGGTTGCCCGGATCCACCGGCATGCCGAAATGCAGGATCTCGCCGCCCGCCTGCACGATGCCCATCGGCCCGACATCGCGCCGGTCCACCACCGCCGAGGCGCCGATGACCAGCAGCATGTCGGCGCCGTCGCGCAGCAGCGACTCCAGCGCCCGGCCGATGGCGTCCTGCCGGTGGGCGCAGCGCAGCGGCGGCAGCAGCGTGCCGGTCAGCGCGCTGATCCGGCCGTCGGTGATGCCGATCGTCTTGTCGGTGACGCTGTCCTTCAGACCCGGCAGCTCGGTGACCACCAACCCGACCTTCAGGGCGCGGAACGGGTGCAGGGTCAGCGGCGAGGGACCCTGGCGCACCATCGCCTCGGCCACCGACAGCACGTTGCCCGGCACCGAGAACGGGATGATCTTGATCGTCGCCACCAGGTCCTTCGGCGCCACCACGGCGTAGTCCGGCAGCGTGCCGATGGTGATCGATTCGTCGATGCCGTTGATCCGGTCGATGCGGCCGGCGTCCACCCGCAGCAGCCCCGGCACCTCGGCCGCCAGGTTGACCCGCCCGGTCGCCGCCCGCGTCCGCCCGAGCAGCGGCGAAACCAGCGGCGTCGCCAGCCGATCGGCTGCGATGTCCTCGGGCACGTCGCCGGGTTCCAGGCGGGCGCAGATCACCTCGGTGCGGCCGGCGGCGCGCAGGGCCTCGATTGCCGCGTCGTCCAGCAGCGAGCCCTTGCGGATCATCCGCTCGCCGACGCGCTGGCTGTGCGCCATGATGGCGCCGCGCGCGTCGGCCAGGGCGGCGGGGCCGAAGATCATGGTGCCGGCTTGGCCGACGGCTTGGGCGGCAGCGGCGCGTTGCGGCGCACGGCGACGATCTCGGCGATGATCGACAGCGCGATCTCGGGTGCGGTGACCGCCTCGATGGACAGGCCGACGGGGCCGCGGATGCGCGACAGGGCGTTGTCGTTGTGGCCCAGTTCCTTCAGCCGCTGCAGCCGCGCCGCATGGGTCCGGCGGGAGCCGAGCGCCCCGATATAGAACGCCTGTGACTTCAGCGCCCGGTCCAGCGCCGGGTCGTCCAGCTTCGGGTCATGCGTCAGCGTCACCACCGCGGTGCGCCGGTCCGGGGCGAGCGCGTCCAGCGCCTCGTCCGGCCAGTCGGTGGAGATGTCCACCCCCGGGAACCGCTCCTCGGACGCGAACGAGCGCCGCGGATCGACGATGGTGACCGAGAACCCGCACGGCACCGCGAACGGCGCCAGTGCCTGCGCGATATGCACGGCGCCGACGACGATCAGCCGCAGCGGCGGGTTGTGGACGTGCAGGAAGTATTCCGCGCCGCCCAGCCGGACGGTGCCGCTTTCATCCCGCTCCAGCGCGCGGTCCGCGGCCTCGTTCAGGTCCGCCGGCGCCTCGGGATCGGGCAGCAGACGCTGTTCCCCGGTGGGAAGCCGGGTCGCCAGCACAATCGGCTGCTTCTCGCGCTTCGCCTGTTCCAGCGCGGCGATAAGATATGGAGTCATTGGACGTCATCCTGCAACGAAGACGATCATGGTAATGCCCGGCGCCCCATTGCGGGAGGGCCAGGCCAGGTTTGTCAATGCCGGCATGAGGCGTGACAGCAGGCTGGGGGTGTCCTGCATTGCCGCCGGGCACCGTTATCGAACCGTCGGCCACCACAAAGTTCGCCAGCCGGCGCGCCGGCACCGAAATAGCTGAAAATGGGCGAGAGGCCGTTACCTCTCCGTCATCGCCGGGCGTGTCTCCATGCGCATCAGGATAAGACGACGGGCGGAGCAAGGTCTCTCCCTTTCGTCACGCCCGGCCATGACGAAAGGGAGAAGACCTTGCTCCGCCCTGCCGTTGGCGCCTGCGGGTCCGCATTTTCATAGGAGGTGCAAAGGATCCTGCCTCCGCCGCGAGACATTGCTGTTGTTCCAAACATGGTCATCGGAGGCGAGACCCTGCTTCAAGCGCCGGTTCCATACGAGAAGACCATGCCAGAGGGTGCACGTTCTTAGTCTTACTGCGTCAAAAACTGAGAGATAGTCGATGTTATCAATGGGTTATGGGAACTCTAGTTTGCGAGAAAACGTCGTGATTTCAACGTGTTAGGTGGAAACTGACACAGTCAAATTAGTAGCTTAGTGTCTTTGTGTTAAAGCAGCAGAAGCAACCGCACGAACCCATCCAGGGACCCACGGTAAACGCAGGCGCCGGCCGCGGCACCGCGTTAACACAAGGACACTAAGCCACGAAGGTTCATTCCCAGGCCCAGCCAGTGGGGTGGAGGCGCGGACTTAAGGCTGACGCCTTCTCTTCCGCCCGAAATTCACCGCCGGCAGCCGGTCCCGCGTGCTTCGCCCCTCTCAGGTCAGCTTTTCCACGAACACCTTCACCTTGCCGCCGCAGGCCAGCCCGACCTCCCAGGCGCGCTCGTTCGTCACGCCGAAATCCAGCAGTTGCGGGCTACCGGTGTCGATCGTCTTCATCGCCGCCTCGGCCACCGCGCCCTCGATGCAGCCGCCGGAGACGGAGCCGGCCATGCGGCCCGACTTCGTCACTGCCATTTGACTGCCGGCGGGGCGGGGCGAACTGCCCCAGGTCTCGGTCACCGTCGCCAGCGCCACCTGCTCCCCGGCGGCGCGCCAGGTGGCGGCGGTGCCCAGGACGTCCTCGACTTCCGTTGTGCTCATCGGTGAGTTCCTATCCCTCAAAACGTCCCGCCAGCGCCGGCCGCGTGAGCGCCGGGCGGGACAACAGGTCGATCAGGCTGCGCAGGCTGGCCAGGTTATGCACCGGACGAAATTCGTCCACGTGCGGCAGCATCGCGCGGATGCCCTGGGACTTTGGCTCGAATCCGCTCCAGCGCAACAGCGGGTTCAGCCATATCAGCCTTGTGCAGGAGCGATGCAGACGGTCCATCGCCTCCGCCAGTCCGTGCGCGCCGTCGCGGTCGAGCCCGTCGGTGATCAGCAGCACGATGGCGCCCTGGCCGAGCACCCGCTTCGCCCACTTCCGGTTGAAGGCCGCCAGCGACTCGCCGATGCGGGTGCCGCCGGACCAGTCGGGCACGGCGTGCGCGACCATCTGGAACGCGACCTCGGGATCGCGGGCGCGCAGCTGGCGGGTGACGTTGGACAGCCGGGTGCCGAACAGGAAGACGTGCACCCGGTCGCGGTCGTTCGTCACCGCATGCAGGAAATGCATCAGGATCTGCGCATACCGCGCCATCGAGCCGGAGATGTCGCACAGCACCACCAGCGGCGGCGGCCGCCTCACCCGGCGGTTGCGGGCGATCGTCACGATCTCGCCGCCCTGGCGCAGGCTGGTGCGGATGGTGCGCCGCAGGTCGGTCACCGGGCCGTTCGGATCCGCCCGCAGGCGGCGGGTGCGGCGCAGGTCCAGCGGCAGCACCAGGCGGCGGATCTCCTGCTTGGCGCGGGCGATCTCCTCGGCGCTCATGGCTTCGAAGTCCATCTGCTGCAGCCGCTCCTGCTCCGACATCGTCATGGCCATGTCGACGTGCGGCGGCTCGTCCTTCGGCTTCGGCGGGGCGTTGCTTTTCGAGGCGAAGGCCTCGGCGACGCGGCGGGCAGCCGGCGGCGGGCGGTCGGGCTTCTTCTCCTTCTGCGCGTTCAGCAGCGCCATCGCCGCGGCCTGCTCCGCCGCGGAGGGGTCGCGCCAGAACAGGGCGAAGGCCTGGTCGAACACCTCCTGGTGCTCGTGCCGGTGCACCATAACGGCGCGGAGCGCGGTGCGGGCCTGGGTGCGTGAGGCAAGATCGACCTGCGTCAGCGCCTGCTGCGCCGCGATGGTCTCGGCGGGGCCGACCGGCAGGCCGGCGCGCCGAAGCAGGCGGGCGAAGTGCATGACGTTGGCGGCGAGGCGAGGGGTCTCGGGCTGCATCGGCAATACTGGAACAGGATGCCGGCGGTCCGCGCAAGGGCGGCGGCGCGCCCGGCCTCGCGATGCCATGCTCGTTATCCTGCCGGCTGGCGGCAGCAATCGACGCGGTCGGCACCCCGGGACCCTTCATGCCACTCAAAGTTGCGCAAGACTTCTACACGTATAAGTGTTAAGTGTTACACGATTTTGCAGCCGGGCGCGGTATGCACGCCAGCGAAGGGTATCGACGATTGAACCACTCCAATGCCAGACCCGCTTTCCCGAGGCTTGCCGCTGCCGGCCTCCTCTCCGCGCCGCTCGCCATGCTGGGCCCGCCGGCAATGGCCCGGGCCCCGGAACCGGAGAGCGCCACCAGCCAGGCTGCCGGCCAGCCGGAGGGCGCCCCGCAATGGACGGTCTTCATTGGCACCATCATTCTGGGACGCAGCGGCGGGGTGAACCAAACCCTGGTCGAACGTGTGCCAGGCACGGAGCCATTCTACAGCACGTTTACCGGCGCAGGCGTCGAAGCCTTCAACAGCAACCAGTTTCAGCAGGGGGTCTCCGCCGGGCCGAAAATCGACCTGACCTACCGCGGCGACTCCGGCTACGGCGCAGAGCTGTCCTATTTCAACATCTTCAACCAGAGCGCCACCAACGTCACAGGCCCCGACACACCGGCGGACTGGCTTGTGATGAAGGCGCCCGGCGTGTTCTGGCAGACGCAGGATTTCCCCTACCAGGCGATGGTGTGGAGAGATGTCACAAATCTCTACAGCGCCGAGGCCAACGGGC
Source organism: Rhodopila globiformis (assembly GCF_002937115.1). Taxonomy (GTDB): domain Bacteria; phylum Pseudomonadota; class Alphaproteobacteria; order Acetobacterales; family Acetobacteraceae; genus Rhodopila; species Rhodopila globiformis. Next base: position 14,122 of record NZ_NHRY01000227.1, read on the forward strand.
GGCTGGCTCTCTCCAGCCGGGTGACCGTGCTGGCCGGTTTCCGTTGGCTCCAGCTGAACGACAACCTGCAGGGCACGTTGAGTCCCACGGACCGCACCGCACCGGTATGGAAACAAAGTTGCGGTGCTTCCAACTGCACCCTCAACGAGGTTGCCCAGGCGCCACTGGGCGTGGCGGCAGGACCTTACCCGCCTTTCTGGAACACAAGCACAACGAACAACCTTTACGGCATCCAGATCGGCGCTGACGGAACAATCTTCCAGCATGGCCGCTTCTCGGTTGAAGGGCAGATCAAGCTCGGGCTGTTCGACAACAACGCACAACAGTCCACGGGCGTGAGCCTCGAGAAGGTGGTCTACCCGGCGAGCGCCGCGGCCAATCACCCGGCCTTTGTCAGCGAGGCCGGCCTGCAGCTGAAATACCAGGTCGGGGATGGGCTGGCGGTGCAGGCAGGCTATGAAGCGCTATGGCTCGTCGGCGTTGCCGTGGCGCCGGGACAGATTCAGGAAACACTCACAACAGGGTCGCGTGCGCCGGTGCATGCGCTTGGCGTCAATGCCGGGTCAGACGTGATATTTCATGGATTCACTGCCGGATTGAGCTATCCGTTTTAGTGCAGCCCGCCGGAAATGCCGACCCCGTTGGATGGGGCAGATGGCCCGCCGCCCTTGGCCCTGGCCATCATTGGCAAGGGATGGGGAATGGGGGCTAAAGCCGTGGCGGTCGGTTGCAGCGTCCCCGGAACCGTTCGTGCCTGCTCATTCTTCCTTGATTTTCAACACGGAGTTAGCCAGTCGGCGCGCCGGCACCGCGATGGCGGAAAATGGGCGAGGTCGGTGCCACCTCGTCATGGTGGGCGCAGGCCCACCATCCACGCCTTCTGCTGGTACCGGCACCGCAAGGCGTGGATGGCGGCCCTACGGCCGCCATGACGTCGGGGCGGTGTACCGCGCCCGGCCTGACGAGTGTATACATTACGTATAATAAATGAAATATTTTGCTATCAAGTGATAATGTTTGTCTGCGACCCGAGAGATTCGCATTGTGATACGCTGGCGACGGCAGCCTTTGCGATAAACGACCTTGGTCATGCCAATTGCAGTCCGCCGCGACAGGTCGAGACGTTACTGGCCACTGTCCGATTTTCATTGCGGGCGCCGGAATCGCAGGTTATCGCGGCTGGCCTCGGCGGCCCTGTTCGGCGTGGCGCCGGTCCCGTTCGGCGTGGCACTGGCAGCGCCGGCCCCGAGCTGCGACAGCCTCTGCGCTGCCCAGAACGCCGACCAGAGAGCCCTGCTGTCACCCTTCCAGCACCTGCTGAACACGCCGGCCGGGCAGGCCCTGCTGCAGGCGAACCTGCAAACCGATGAGAGCATCTATCTGAATTCCCCACCGGCGCAGAAGAACACGGCGGCGGAGAATGCGCTCATCAACTACGTCGTCCAGAACGTTCTCATCGCCACGTTCCCCAACAATCCGAATTTCTATTACACGCAGGCCGGCGTTCCGACGGCGGTCAACCTGCCGGCATCGATTGCCGGCGTGGTGGCGATCGTGGCCGCCAACGTGCCCAGCGATCCACAGGTCGATCTGAAAGGCTATTTCGGCGGCTATGATATCTACGGCATTGCCTACCACGCCACGACGGCCGACCCCAACGGCGATCCGCGACCCTTCCAGGTTTCAAACGTGATCGTCTCGAATCCCTTCACCCCGGCCAATTCGTCGCAATTTGCCTACCAGGTCCAGCAGACGAATGGGATATACAATCAGAACTGGGGAAGCTACACCCAGTCTCCCGCCTTCCCGAGCGGACATTCCTTTTACGGCAATACCACTGGGCTTTTGTATGCCATTCTGGCGCCGGGATATTATCAGCAGTTCGTCCAGGAAGGCGTTGACTTCGCCTACAGCCGCAACGTGTTCGGCGTGCATTATCCGCTGGACGTCATCGGCGGGCGGATCCTGGCGATCTATGTGACGGCGCAGACGCTGGCGGGCAACCCACTGTATCCGCCGGCGAGCCTTGCGGGGAATCTCGATCGGCTCAAGCTGGCCATGCAAGCCTACCTGGCGGGCGCGGGACTGGGCAGCGGCGGCGCATCGCCCTACGCGGCGGCCTGCGCCGGCAACGTGGCGGCCGGCGTCGCCAACCACACCATCCCGTCCGCGGCCACCTATGCCCAGCAGATCCAGGCCTACACCTGGTTCCTCGCCTACGGCCTGCCCTCGGTCGGCGATACCACCCTGGCACCGGTGGTGCCGGCCGGCGCCGCGACGCTGATCGCCACCCGTTTTCCTTACCTGAGCACGGATCAGCTCAACCAGGTGCTCGCCAGCACCGAGCTGCCATCCGGTGTGCCGCTGGATAACGGCACGGGTTGGGCCCGCCTCAATCTCTACGCCGCCGCCAGCGGCTACGGCGCGTTTGCCGGCCCGGTCACCGTCACCATGAACGCTGCGCTCGGCGGGTTCAACGCATTCGATATCTGGAGCAATGGCATCTCCGGCCCCGGCGGGCTGACCTTGCAAGGCTCCGGAACCCTCGTCCTCGCCGGCAACAACAGCTACACCGGCGGCACCGCCGTGCAAGGCGGCACCCTCGCCGTCACCGGCACCCTTGGCGGCAACCTGGCGATTGCCCCGGGCGCCACGTTCGTCAGCGCCGGCGGCTATGCCGTCGCCGCCAATGCGACCCTCGGCAACGCCGGCAGCTTCATCGAGGTGAACACCCCGCTGATCAATGCCGGCACCGCCAGCAACACCGCCAGCAACACCGGCAGCATCATCGGCGACGTCACCAACAGCGGCCGCTTCGCCAACAACGGCACGGTGAGTGGCGCGTTCAGCAATGCCGGCGTGCTGTCCGGCAACGGCACCGTCGGGTCGCTGGCGCTGCTCGCAGGCTCGACCGTGGCGCCGGGCAATTCGGTCGGCACCATCCGCGTGCTCGGCGACCTGACAGTCGCGCCCGGCGCCACCTACCAGGCGCAGATCGGCCCGGGCGGAGCCGACCTCATCGCCGTCGGCGGCACGGCAACGCTCGGCGGCGGCCGCGTGGTTGCCTCGCCCATCGGCACCGCGCCGGCGCTTGGCGCCACCTGGCCGATCCTGACTGCCGCCGGCGGGATCAGCGGCGGCTTCACCGCGCTCACCGAGCCTGGCAACGGCCTGGCCGCCGGCACGCGCCTCGATACCGTCACCGGCAGCCACACCATCACGCTGGCGGTGACGCCGGCGTCCTATGCCAACCTCGGTGCCGCCGGGATGGCGCAGAGCAGCAGCGAGGCGGCCGTCGGCGCGGCCCTGGACGCCATCCGCCCGGCGCCCGGCGCGCCAATGAACGCCGCCCAGGCGGCGCTGTTCGATCCCCTGTATCCGCTGGCCGCCGGCCGCATCACGCCGGCTTTGGACGAGCTGGCGCCGTCGATCTACGCCGACGCACTGATCACCGCGCGGAATTCCTGGTACCTGGTGGCCAACGCCATCAGCGGCCAGTTGGCGGCACGGCGCGGGCTGGCGGCCGATGCGAGCGACAGCATGGCCCCCGGGCCGAACGGCAGCACGATCTGGGTCAGCGGGCTGGCCGGCTACAACAGCGTCGGCGCCGGCGGCGGCGCGCCCGGCTTCACCGCCGGGCTGGGCGGCGCGGCGGCGGGGATCGACATGACGCTGGCCGACGCGGTGCGCGCGGGGGTGGCGGCCGGCACGGTCGCCGGAGACACCTGGTCGCAGGCCAGCGGACACGCCTCCGGCAACACGGCGCAGTTCGCCGTCTATGGCCAGTGGCAGCGCGGCAAGGTGTTCGCCGAGACGCAGCTTGGCCTGATGTATCTGCAGGACAGCGTGCACCAGTCACTGCCGCTGTTCGGCACCGCGGCGCAGGGCGGCAGCAACGGGCTGGCCGCCGGCGGGTCCGTGCGCGTCGGCGTGCAGCAGAGGCTCGACAACTGGCTGATCGAACCAAGCCTGGGCTTCGGCGGCGTCAGCCTGCGTCTCGGCGATGTCACGGAAACCGCCGGCGGGCCGCTGGCGGAAACCATCGCCGGTCAGTCGCTCGGCAGCGCCGAGAGCCTGCTCGCCGTCAGCGCGCAACGCGCCGTCGTCGTGAGCGGGGCCGTGCAGGTGACCGCCAAGGCCCGGCTGGGCTGGTCGCACGAGTTCGCCGACAACACCGCGCGCATCTCGGCTGGCTTCGCCGGCCTGAACGGCAGCGGCTTCATGCTCGACAGCGCGCCCATCGGCCGCGACGCCGCCGTCGTCGGCCTCGCCACCGACATCAAGGTCGCTTCCTGGCCGCTCACCATCTTCCTCAGCTATGGCGGAACCATCAATCCCAGCAGCAATGCCCAGTCCTTCGGGGTCGGCATCCGTTTCAGCCTGTAGCGCGTTGGGAATCCTGTTGGTCTGGATGTTCCCCGTTGTGAGCCGAACCTGCGCTCCGGCCGCTCGTCCAGGGTAACCGGGGCCAGGGACGAGGAACGCGAACCCGCAACGCGCGCTTTCGTTGCGCATCGCAGTCGATCGTTGGAAGGGTCGGTGCCGCTGGCCTTTATCGGCACGGGACCGGCTGCGGGTAGCGCCGCCTGCCTGCGGCATGTGCGCCCCGGTAAACCGTCAAAACCTGGCATGACCGGTTTCACCACGACGGGATCGGGTCCGGCATTGGCGTTCTGCCCACGCCTGCGGTGCTGCGGAAGCACAGCCGTTCCGCCGCGCCGCCGTTAACCGTTCGTTAGCACCTGCCGGCGATACTGCGCCGGCATGCGCAGGCGTTCCTTCCTGAACCGGAGCCTCCTCGCCGCCCTCGGCACGGCCGCAGCCGCCGCGCCGGCCGCGGCGGACATGCTCTCGACCTGGATCCCCGACGGCGTGCCCGGCTACGGCGCCGCGCCCGGCGTCACCGTCGCCTCCCGCCTGCATCCCGAGCAGATGTCGCTCGGCCTGCGGCTCGACTCGTTCCAGATCTGGCCGCGGCTGGACCAGGGCTTCGGCTACACCAGCAACGTCCAGGCCGGCACCCGGCAGCTGGGCAGTTGGCAGATCGTCACCACGCCGACGCTGATCATCAACTCCGACTGGTCGCGCAACGCGTTCGGCGCCGCGCTGTCGGCGCAGAACATGCACTACCTGTCGGCGCCCGGGCAGGACTGGACCAACGCCACGGTCTCGGCCGGCGGGCGGATCGACCTGGGCGCCGACCAGGTCACCCTGGCCGCCTCGCACCTGTCGCTGCACGAGGATCGCGACCGGATCGACAACCTCCCCACCGACCAGCCCGTCGCCTTCCAGGTCGATGACGCCCGCGTTTCCTACACCTTGACCCGTGGGCGCTGGAGCATCATCCCGAGCCTGCAGGCCGCGCGTTGGTCCTATGGCGATGCCACGATCCAGAACGCGCCGGCAGACCAATCCTATCGCGACCGCCTGGTCGGCGAGGGCGCGGTCACGCTGCGCTATGAGTGGGCGCCGCTGCGCAACCTGCTGTTCGTCGTCCGCGCGCTCGGGCAGGACTACCTGCATATGCCGTTCGGCCAGCCGACGCCGAACTCGGCCGGCTACCAGATGCTCGGCGGCTTCAACTACGACGCCAATGCGGTCTGGCACTGGCGTGTCCTCGTCGGCGGCGAGGTCCGCCAGTTCACCGCCTCGGCCTACCCCCAGCAGAACACCCTGATCGCCGACGCCGCCGTGACCTGGTCGCCGACGGGTCTGACCACCGTCGGCTTCACCCTGGACCGGGAAACCGCCGACGCGGCGCAGGAGGGTGTCTCCGGCCTGACCTACACCGCCGCGCGCCTGAGCATCGACCACGAGATCCTGCGCAACCTGGTGTTCAGGGCCTCGGCTGTGTTGCAGCAGGCGGATTTCTTCCAGGGCGGCAGCCAGCGCGGCAGCACCGTGGGGGCGGCGCTGACCTGGGTGATGAACCGCTCGCTGCGGCTGTCGCTGACCTACGACCAGACCGACCTGCAGGCGGTGCACGGCACCACCCTGCCGGGCTACAGCGGCGGCCTGGGCCTGCTCACCGTTCGGATCGGCCTGTGATGCCGGGCCTTCATCCCATTGGCGCTGACTTGAAGAGGAACAGAGCGCGGTCGTCGCCCTATCGTCGCCTTATCGTCACGGCCGGGCGTGTCCCGGCCATCCACCCCCCGCCGTCGAAGCGCGGATGGCCGGGACACGCCCGGCCATGACGGAGAGGCAATTGGTCCGACCCCGTCTCCCTCAGTCAGTGCCCATTGGGCATGCCCTGGCCATGACGAGCGACAACGGGCCTCCGCCCACCCTGGCGACGCGGGCAATCGCGCCGCCGACGCTGCCGCTGCTCGGGCTGGATTTCGCCTGCCTGGACCTGGCGGCGGCCGCGGCGGCGATCGCCGCCCGCCCGGCCGGAGCGCCGTTCGCCTACGTGGTGACGCCGAACGCCGATCACCTGGTGCGGCTGGACGGCGACGTGGCGCTGCGGGCGGCGTACCGGGGCGCGGCGCTGTGCCTGCTGGACTCCCGCGTGGTGGCGGCGGGGGCGCGCCTGCTGGGACTGCCCGCGCCGCCGGTGGTCACCGGCAGCGACCTGACGGCCCGCCTGCTGGCGCGGCACCTGCAACCGGGCGAGCGCATCACCATCGTCGGCCTCTCGCCTGCCTGGCTGCCGGCGCTGGCCGCGCGGCTCGGCGTGGCGCCGCCGGCGCACTATGACCCGCCGATGGACTTCGACTGCGACCCCGACGCCTTCGCCGCCGTGGTGGATTTCGTCCGGGCCCACCCCGCGCGGCTGGTGTTCCTGGCCGTCGGCTCACCGCGGCAGGAGCGCCTGGCCGCCGCCATCGCCGCCGCGGGCGATGCGACCGGCACTGGGCTGTGCGTCGGTGCCAGCCTGGAATTCCTGGCCGGCGCCCGCCGCCGGGCGCCACGGGCGATGCAGCGCCTCGGCCTGGAATGGCTGTTCCGCCTGGCCGCCGAACCGCGGCGCCTGGCGCGGCGCTACTTGGTCGACAGCCCGCGGATCGTCACTTTGCTGTGGCGGCAGCGCCGAGCCGCCCGAGCGCCTCGGTCCGCAGCCGGCGCATGACCGAGCCGCGGTGCGCGCGGTCGTTGCGCAGCAAGTAGGACCAGGCCTCCCGCGGCAGCTTCCGCGGCCTGGCGCGCGGCGCCATCGCCCGCGCGGCGCGGATCGCCCGCACCGTCTGCCGCAGCAAGCCATTGCGGCAACCTTTCAGCAGGTAGCCCACTGCGCGCGGCGCGATCTGCGGCCAGGTGGCGCCGATTTTGCGCTCGATGTACAGGCGGTTGCGGACGAAATAGAACCAGCGCGCGGCGCCCCAGCAGACGCGCCGCTCGGGGCTGACCTTGTGGCGGATCACGATGTCGCCGCGGTAGCGGATGCGCCAGCCCAGCGCGATGGCGCGCAGGCAGAAATCGTATTCCTCCCAGCAGAAGAACAGTTTGCCGTCGTAGCCGCCCGCCTGCTCCCAGGCGCCGCGGCGGAGCGCGTGGCCGGCGCCGACATAGGTGACGGCATCGAAGCTGTCGCCGGCGCTGGGCAGCAGGCTGGCCGGATAGCCCCAGGACGACAGGTCGTCGCGTCCGTCGGCATAGGTGACGATGCGGCAGCCGATGGCGGCCAGCCGCGGCTCGGCGTCCAGCGCCGCGACCAGGCGGGCGACGGTGTCCGGCGCGGCGAACTCGGCGTCGTTGTCCAGCGCCACGATCGCCCGGCCGCTGCCGAGCCGGGCGAGGAAATTGCGCCCGCCGGCGACGCCCAGGTTGCCGCCCACGCTCAGCAGCGCCGCGTTGGGCAGCGCCCGCACCGCCTCGGCCAGCCGTTCCACCCCGGCGGGCTGCGAGCCCTGGTCGAGTACGAACAGGTGCGTCGCCACCCCGATCTGTTCCTGCGAAGAGCGGATCGCCGCCAGGGTTTCCTCGATCCGGTCCAGCGCCAGGATCAGGATGTCGGCATCCACCGGCGCAGCGGGCAGGGAGCCGGCGAGCAGCGTCATTCCGGCCACTCCGCCGACGGGATCGCCAGGTAGGCCAGGCGCTTGCTCTCCTTCCGCCCGCGCGCGACGGCGTCCAGGATCAGGCCGCAGGTCAGCGACAGCGAGCCCAGCAGCACCAGCCCCACCGCGCTCAGCGCCGTCGGCAGCCGCGGCACCAGGCCGGTGTGCACGAACTCCACTACCACCGGAACGCCGAGGCCAAGGCCGGTGGCGACCAGCAGCACGGCGGCGAGGGAGAAGACCTCCAGCGGGTGCTCCTGCTGGATCAGCGTGACGATGGCCCGCAGGATGCGCAGCCCGTCGGCCACGGTGTTCAGCTTCGATCGGCTGCCCGCGGCGCGCTGCCGGTACAGGGTCAGCACTTCCTGCACCGGCATGTGCAGGGCGAGGGCATGTACGCTGAACTCGGTTTCCGTCTCGAAGCCGGAGGACAACGCCGGGAACGACTTGACGAAGCGGCGGCTGAACACGCGGTAGCCGGAGAGCAGGTCGCTGATGCCGCGGCCGAACACCCGCGCGACCAGCCCAGCCAGCAGCCGGTTGCCGAAGCGGTGGCCGGCGCGGTAGGCGCCGCGCGCCACGCCGTGACGGGCGGCGCTGACCATGTCAAGGTGCCGCTCCAGCAGCAGGCGCAGCATTTCCGGCGCCGCCGCGGCATCATAGGTGTCGTCGCCGTCCACCAGCACGTACGCATCGGCCTCGATGTCGGCGAACATGCGGCGCACCACGTGGCCCTTGCCCTGCAGCCGCTCGCGCCGTACGAGGGCGCCCGCCGCCTCGGCCCGCTGCGTCGTGCGGTCGGTGGAGTTGTTGTCGTAGACGTAGATGGTGGCGTCCGGCAGGGCCTTGCGGAAATCGGCCACCACCTTGGCGATGGCGGCTTCCTCGTTATGGCACGGGATCAGCACCGCCACCTGCGCCTCCGGCGGCTGCAGGCCGAACTGCTCGGCGACGGACGGGCCATGCGGCCGCAGTGACGGGTCATGGCCGGCGGTGATGGACGGTGGCAGGCGGAATATGGCGGCGGACATGGCACATGCCCTCCTCGCTCAATACGCGTTGCGCATCCGCAGCACCGCTCCGACGGTGCGGCCGATGATCGCCAGGTCGCGCCAGGGGCTCCAGGTCGCGATGTATTCCAGGTCGCTGTCAAGCCGGCGCAGGAACTTGTCCTCGGTGTCGGTCTCGCCGCGCCAGCCGCGCACCTGGGCCAGGCCGGTGACGCCCGGCTTGACGCGGTGGCGGGTGGCATAGCGGGGCGTGATGCTCTCGAACCGGCGGCCGGCGACGCAGGTGCCGGGAGCGTGCGGCCGGGGGCCGACCAGCGACATGGTGCCGTCCAGCACGTTGAACAGTTGCGGCACCTCGTCGAACGAGGTGTGGCGCAGCAGGGCACCGAGCCGGGTGACCCGCGGGTCGTGCCGCGTCGCCTGCCGGCAGGCGCCGGCGCAGGCCTGCCGCCGCATGGTGCGGAATTTCAGCATGCGGAAGCGCTGGCCGTGCAGGCCGATGCGCTCCTGGCTGAACATCGCCGGGCCGCGGCTGGTCAGGCGGATCGCCGCGGCGGCCAGCAGCATCGGCAGCGCCAGCACGGCCAGGATCAGCAGCGCAAAGCCGATATCCATGGCGCGCTTGATCGCCGCATCGCGCCGCGGCATCGCCGCCGGCGCCTGGGCGGCCGGCTTCCGGGACATGGGCGCGAGGGCGATCGCCCCGGTCTCGCAGGCCCATGGGCTGAAGTAGGAAATCAGGACGGGACTCATGGCCGCACCTAACCCGCTGGTGAGGCGGGAAGACTGGGCATGGTCCGGTTAGCGATTGGTTAACGCCACACGCGCCGATCATCCGTCCGGAAGATTTTTTGGCTGGGCGAGACGGCCGGACCCTCCGACGCATCGCTGCCGCACGCTGGAGCGTTCCGGGCGGGATTCTGAGCCTGTTTGACTGGGGTGGGCCGGGAGGTCTGGGGGTTTGCTGTCCGGGAGCGAGGCGTGGTCACGTGATCTGGCGTGGTTTTGGTGCGGACAGGGTGCCTCCGCCGGCCCGGACAGCGTGGTTGATGGTGTATTTCTGTTTGCACAGAGAAGGAACTGAGGGCGGTGGAGGGCCACGGGGATCAGGGGGATAGCGGGCGACAGAGTGCCGGTGTCGGCGTGGGAGGCTGATGCAGCGATCCAGCCAGGCGGCGAGGTCAGGCTCCATGGTCCGACAGTGCTGATCGCCGGGCGCTTCGCGGGCAGCGCCAGATCTTCTTCCCTGTGGCCCTCGGCGGTTCTCCATTTTTCTCTGTGCGAGCATTCAAGGACGGCCGTACCGCACGCCCGCCGCCGGTGGCGCACGGTCAATCGAAGCGCCGGCACACCCTGTCCAAGCGGCCGGCGCTCAAATCAGCCAAACGGGCCCTCACACATTGCCGAAACGATCTGCCGCGACCCTGGCCCACATCATTATGGCTGGGCTTGCTCCCGGGTCAGCGGAACACCAGCCGGCGCGAGAGGTTGAAATTGACGAACACACCCGCCACGGAGCCCGCGGCAATGGCGATGATCGGCTGCTGGGCGGCAATCGGCAGGAAGGTCACCAGCAAGGCGTAGGTGCCGCGGTTCAGCACGAACCCGGCGAAGTTGGTGGCCATGAAGCGGGCCCATTGCGCGTGGATGGCGCCCGCGCCGGTGCCGTGGCCGCGGAAGGTCCAGATCCGGTTGAGCGCCCAGGTGGTGGTGGCGGCGGTGCCATAGGCCACCATCCCGGCGCCATACAGGCCCAGCGCGTGGCGCAGGCTGTAGACCGTGATAGTGTCGACGATCAGCCCGCCGAAGCCGACGATGATGAACCGGACGAACTGGATCGCCATGATCAGGCGGGCAGGGGACACCGACGGCATCAGTCGGCGTAGCGTCATCTGGATCAAGGCTCATCACATCCGGCTGTTCAGCGCCTGCCTAGCGCTTGCCGGTTCGCCCTCGCAAGCGAACATCCGGCGACAACGACGCGGCGGCGCCGGCGAGGCGGCGTTTTGCTGCCATTCGGCATCATATTTCGGGGAGACGGGACCACAGCATGATTATCGGCACCGCCGGGCACGTGGACCACGGCAAGACCGCGCTGGTCAAGGCGCTGACCGGCGTCGACACCGACCGCCTGGCCGAGGAGAAACGCCGCGGCATCACCATCGACCTGGGCTACGCCTATCAGGGCGAGCTCGGCTTCGTCGACGTGCCGGGGCATGAGCGCTTCGTCCATACTATGCTGGCCGGCGCCTGCGGCATCGACACCGCCCTGCTGGTGGTGGCGCTGCCCGAGGGGATCCGGCCGCAGACCCGTGAGCACCTGCAGATCCTGTCGCTGCTGGGCATCGGCAACGGCGTGGTGGCCTTGACCATGGCCGACATCGCGGCCGATCGCATCCCCGACGTCGGCGCCGCCGTGCAGGCGCTGCTGGCGGGCACGAAGCTGGCCGGCGCGCCGATGGTCCCGGTCTCGGCCCTGACCGGGCAGGGCATCGACGACCTGCGCGGCGCGCTGCTGGCCGCGGGCGGCGCGCCCCGTGACACTGCCGGATATCCGCGGCTGGCGGTGGACCGCGCCTTCACGCTCTCGGGCGCCGGCCTGGTCGTCACCGGCACCTTGGTCGCCGGCCGCATCGCCGCCGGCGACCGCCTGCTGCTGTCGCCGGCCGGGCTGGAACTGCGGGTGCGCGGGCTGCACGCGCAGAACCGGCCGGCCGAGACCGCGGCGGCCGGCCAGCGGGTGGCGCTGAACATTACCGGCCCGCGGCTGTCGAAGGAGTCGGTGGCGCGCGGCGACTGGGTGCTGCATCCGGCGCTGCACGCGCCCACCGCCTCGCTCGATGCCCGGGTCACGCTGCTGGACGACGCGCCGCGGCCGCTGCGGCCGGAAACCGAGGTGCACCTGCACACCGGCGCCGCTCACGTCATGGCCCGCCTCGCGCTGCTCGACGCCCATCGGCTGGAACCGGGGGAGACGGCGCTGGCGCGGTTGACGCTGCGGCAGCCCATCGGCGTGCTGGCGGGCGACCGGATCGTGCTGCGCGACAGCGGGGCGACGCGCACCCTGGGCGGCGGCGTGGTGCTGGACCCGTTCCCGCCGCGGCGTGGCCGGCGCACCCCGGCGCGGCTGGCGCAGCTTGCCGCGCTGGAGACGGCGGATACGGACGAAGCACTGCGCGGGCTGCTGGCAGTTGCGCCCGGCTGGACCGGCGAGGCCGCCTTCCTGCGCGCCCGCAACGTCGAGGAAGCCGCGCGGCCCAGGCTGCTCACCGCGGCCGGGGCCTTGGCGGCGGGCGGGCTGATCCTGTCGCGGGCGGCGTTCGACGGGCTGCGCCAGGCGGTGCTGGCGGCCCTGGCGGCGCAGCATCGCAGCGCGCCGGAACTGCCCGGGCTGCAGCCGGAGCGGCTGCGGCAGGCGATCCTCGGCCGTCCCCCGGCGGCCGCCTTCGCCGGCATCCTGGCGGCGCTGCTGCAGGAGGCGGTGATCGAGCAGGACGGCCCGTGGCTGCGGCTGCCCGGCCACCGCATCAGCCTGTCGCCGCAGGACGAGCGGATCTGGACCGCGGCCCGCCCGATGCTCGCCGCCGAGCGCTTCCGCCCGCCGCGGGTGCGCGACATCGCCCACAGCGTGCAGATCCCGGAACCCGTCGTGCGGGCGACGCTGAAGCGGCTGCAGCGGATGGGTCAGCTGGTCGAGATCGCCCAGGACCATTTCTTCCTGCGCGAAACGGTGGCGGAGATGGCGGCCATCGCCGCCGCGGTGGCGGAGCAGGAGGGCGTGCTGACCGCCGCGCTGTTCCGCGACCGCCTGGACAACGGCCGCAAGGTGGCGATCCAGATCCTGGAGTTCTTCGACAAGGCCGGGGTTACGCTGCGCTCCGGCGACCTGCGGCGGGTCCGGGCGGATCGTGTCGGGCTGTTCGGGCCGGGGACGAAACCGGAGGCGTGAGGGCGGCGCCGGGCGCCCAGGGGGCCGTGTCATGGCCCGCCGTGTCATGGCCCGCCGTGTCATGGGCCGCCGTGTCATGGCCCGCCGTGTCATGGGCCGCCGTGTCATGGGCCGCCGTGTCATGGCCCCCCGAATCATGGTCATCGTCGCGGCCGGCCCGCCGCCGCAGCATCGCCTCGAACGCGGCAAACACCTTGCGCATCTGCGGCGGCTTGTAGGGGAACAGGTTGGGCGGGTCCATCAGGTGGACGATGGCGGCGGTGTCGGCCTCGAACACCAGCAGGCGGCCGTCGTGGGTCTCGGCGCAGTCGATGGCGTAGTAGTCAAAGCCGAGGCGGTCGTGCAGCGCCGCGAACGCGGCTTCGTGGCGGCGGGCGAAGCCGAGGTCGAAATTCGCCATCGCATACGCCTCGGCCGCCCGCCGATCGGCGGATTCGGTCATGCCGGCGTTGAGGTAGTGGACCATCCAGTCCTGCGAGCTGGCCATGTGGCAGAGGAAGGGTCGGCGGTCGATGAAGGCGATGCGCGACTTGTGGTAGAGTCCGTCCGGGCCGGCATACTCCTGGTAAGCGGTCAGGTAGAAATCCCGGGCGAACGACCGCCGCAGGCAGGCGGCCAGCTCCGCGGGCGTGCCGGCCCGCATCAGGCCCGCGCCGGCGTGGGAGCCGCTCGGCCGGATCAGGCAGGGATAGCCGGTCGCCGGCGGCTGGCCGGCGTCGAGTTGCGCCGCGAGCGCCGCCCGGGTCACCGCGACGGTGGGCGGGCTGCAGATCGCCGGCACATTGGCCAGCGACCGCGCCAGCGCGTCGCGGGCCAGCAGCGGCAGGAACCGGGGATCGTTCAGCGCCGGCCGCGGCCAGGCGTCGAACAGGCGCCGCAGCCGGGCCAGCGCCGGGGCGTCGGCCTCGCTGACGGCGAAGAAGGCGACGTCGTGGTCGGGGATGACGCGCGGCAGCGCGCGGTCCGGCAGCAGGTACAGCAGGTCGAGGCGGACATCGATGGCGCCGGTGATGAACTCCAGCGGCGTGTTGACCATCAGGTCGCCGGGGGCCATCAGCGCCAGCAGCCGCAGCAGCCGGCCCGAAGGCCGATCCGATGGCCGATCCGGGGCGGCCTGGCGGCGCACCCGGTAGAGCGGGCTGAGGGCGAGCGCCTCGTCCTGCAGGGCCAGCCCCTCGACGCGGCGGAAGGCCAGTTGGCAGGCGATGGCGGTGTCGTACAGGCGGGCGGCGGGGGATTCGGCGTCGCCGATGCGGGCGACCAGCGCGTCGTGGTCGTCGCCCTGGAAGGCGAAGCTGGTCAGCGCGCCGGCGCCGAGAACCGCCGGCGGAGCGACCGCGTCGTCGAGGGTGGGAAGCCAGTCGGCTGCGGGGAACATCAGCGGGTCCGGGTGCGGTTGCGACGCCGACGATAGCGGGGAAAGGTTAATATTTTCTTTCCGCGGCGACCGGAGTTCGTTCCTGTTTGGCAAGAACAGCGGTGTGCCGAGGTCAGGGCACTCGCACACGACGAAACAAATTCGCGGCTTACAGCGGACTGTATGCAGATTGGGGCATGGTTGCCCATCGCGAGGCCCGGGGGGTAACGTTTCATCACGGTTGACAACGTCCGTTGCCGGGCGACGTCCGCGCACGGTCCAGGCGCGGCGCCTCCACGGCCCCGTTCCGACCGCACCCGGGCGCGGTCCCAACCGGCGCGCGGTCCGCTGCGTCGGTCGCTAACGGGTCCGGAACGGCCGCATCCCGGGCGTCCAGGCGTACGGGGCACCGGCCCGGAACGGACGATATCCCCGCAGCCAGGGGCGACCATGGCGCAGGCGCGGAGCAAGCAGGAAAAACGGCGTCCCCAACCCGATCGGAACACCCGGGATCCAGGCAGGGTAGGGCGGATAGTACGGATACGCCGGGTAAAGCGGGCCACCATCATAAACTGGATACGGCACCTCGCCCGGTTCCTGGAGCGGGGCGCCATAGGCATCGCGGCTGGCCGGCGGAAGCTCGTAGAGCTGCCAGGGCAGCTCCGGGATGCTGCCAACCAGGCTCAGCGGGCTGGTCCGGAACAGCACGTCCGCGATCTTCTTCTGGTGCGCCGACAGGACGTCGTACAGCGCCTGGAAGGCGGCGACGAATTTGTTCAGCCCCGCCATCTGGACCTCGCCCAGCTTCTGGTAGAGGCCAAGCGTCTCGACGGCGGTGCGGTCCGGCGTGGGATGCAGCCGCTCATTGGCCAGCGGAGCGACCGCCGCGGCGTTCTCCCGCAGGACCTGGGCAAGCTTGTTCCACAGCGGCTCCTGGGTCGGCGTAATGCGAAGCCGGTCGTGCAGATACCTGATGCGCGCGGCGACCGGATCAAAGGCGGAGGCTTTGCCATGGCCGTGCTGCGCGGGCGTACCCGACGATGCGGGCGGCGGCGTGGCATCCTGGGCAGCGGCGACTTTATCCGGCGACGGTGCCGCAGCCGCCGCCGGCGCCAGGGAGACAGCAGCCAACAGGTTGAGGCCGGCGGCGCCAAGGTGAGATTTCGCCCTCGTCCGTGTGTGCGCAACAGGACGAGCAGGATGACCTGTCATCGGCTGACGTTCCCTGCATAACAATGCCCACGCCGCGAAGGCCCGTGGCCTCCGCGGACAAAGACGCCTGGTTGCTGCCGCGGATTTCGATCGTTTGCGGACAACGACCAGGATCTTTGCCTGGTATCCGGGATAATCAAGATGGCGCCGCGGCAGCGGGACTGCACGGCCACGCTGCGTGATCCGGCCACCGTATCGGGGATGGACGCAATCGCCAGCGCGCCCGGACGCGGGAATTCCCACGCGGCGATCCCATGGCCTCACCAATGATGAAGGCCGGGCCATACCAGCCGCGATTGCGGAACGATAACGCGTGTCCAAAATTCGGGAAACTGGATGATGAAGCCGAAACAAAAAAGACAGTTGCTCCGCGGAACCTTCGTACGCTCCGTGTTGAAAAGCGGAGGCAAATGCGCCTGGGACCCGGCCTTATCGGCACCGCCGGTCCATGTTCATTGCGCCGAAGGCTCACATGTTTAAGTGTCTGTCCGAGAAGGTAGCCAATGGAATCAAGTGGTTAACCCACAGCTGGTAGCGGAACGGTCTCGAAAGTAGTGGCGTTTTCCGCCGATGAGCGACACCGTGTCGTCCGTAACTAGTTGGAAGATAAGGGAAACTTTTCGGACAGACACCAAGGCGGAGGCGGCAGTCAACCAACGTCAAGCTGCATGAGTTGTCATGTAACCCGTGCCCGAAGCGCCCGCCTCGCCCTGTGC
The DNA here is from genome assembly GCF_002937115.1 of Rhodopila globiformis. Lineage (GTDB taxonomy): Bacteria > Pseudomonadota > Alphaproteobacteria > Acetobacterales > Acetobacteraceae > Rhodopila > Rhodopila globiformis. Next base: position 30,366 of record NZ_NHRY01000227.1, read on the forward strand.
GTGGCCGAGGGCACCTGCCAGCCGGGCCCCCAAGCCGGCGGTGGTATATCCTGCCAAAGTAACGTCTTCCGCCACCCCCTTCGCGGTCCCGAACACGCCCGTCAGCCCTTTCCCGCCCTGATCGTTCAGCCATGCCGGCATGAAGTCCGCCGGAGCGAGGCCCCGGATCGTCAGGCTGTCGCCGGCATGAAAATCGACGGCGGTTGTCGATCCCGCCGTCGCGAGGTGGCTGTCATCGACGAACAACGAGTCAACGCCGCCGTCGGTGGGAACAACCGTGCCGTTCGCCTGGCTCGCATTGATCACCGCGTTGCCGGCGCCGCTGGCGATGAAGCCGTTGTGCGTCTCCGAAACGACATGCAGGGTGTCCTGGCTCACCCGGGCGCTGCTCTGCGTGATCGCGCCGCTCGCCGCGGTGGCAGGCGTCCCGGCCGCCGGCGTGGCGGCGCCGATCGCCGTGTTGCCGCCGGTCGTGGCCGGAGGCGGCGTGCCGGCGACGTTGTAGCCCAGCACGTCCATCATGGTGATGTCGGTTGCCGACATCGGCTCGGCCTGGCCCGGAAGGCTGTAGCCGAACGGGTCGCCCGGCACGCTGGACGCCCAGTCGCCCGGGTCGCCGGTGGGGCTGGGATCGAACGGCAGCAACGCCGTCCGGCCGCCGTCGATCGAGAAATACGACGCCTCGCCCCTGGCCAGCGCGAGTGCCCCGGGCGCGGCGTAGCGGACCAGGTCCATCGGCGAATACCATCCGGGGCTATACTGCAGGCCGGCGAAGCGTCCCAGCGCGTGGGTGATTTCGTGTTCCGCGATACCAATGAAATCATACAGGCCGGGCTGCGCCCTGGCGTTCGGATCGAAGGTGAATCTATAACTGCCGCTGAAGCCGATGCTGCCGTCGATGCCGGGCGACGCGGCCGGCAACGCGCCCCAGGCTTTCTCCAGCGCTGAGGCCACGAAAAAGTTGCCGCCGCCGGTCGGGTCGGCCGCCGGCAGATTCGCCACCACCGATTGATCCGCCGGGGTGGTGGCCACCCTCGCCAGCTCGGCCTTCAGCGTGCCGTACGACATGCCGCTGCCGTTGGTCGGCCCGCCGCTTGCCAGCTCGCCCGCGGGAATCGGGCTGCCATCGTTCTCGCCCCAGCCGATGCGGATGGTGACGGTGATCGGGTTGGTGATCAGCGCATCGAGATAGGCGGCCGCCGCCGCGAGCCCCGTCGTGAACCCGACCGGCGCATTGGCGACGCTGGGGTCGTAGGCAAAATCGATCTGCATCGCGTCTCCCGTGGCCGGAGCGGCCTGAAGATACCATCCCCAATGGCGACGGACCCGGCGTGAGATCAATACACAGCCGTGTCAGTATCAACAGGCGGTGACCATATCAGCCTAGGCCGGGTCTGGTGGCGGCATCAGGCATCGCAGCGCGATCAGCCGTCCCGGCACGGGCTTCGGTTCGGTATATTAACTAAACCAGCCAGGTCGCCTCGTTCTCGCCCCATTCCCGTCCGTCGCGCAGCCGCGTCTCCAGCTGCTTGAACCGCTCGATCATGAAATCGATCACGACGCGCGTGCGCAACGGCATATGCCGCCGCGAGGGATAGACGACGAAGGCGGGACGCCGGCGGGCGACGTAGTCCGGCAGCAGCCGGTACAGCCGGCTGCCCCGGAAATCGTCGGTGGTCAGCGCGTCGCCGAGCAGGGCGATGCCGTAGCCCGCCAGCGCCGCCTGCCGCACCACCAGCGAATTGTTTGAGCGGAACGCGCTGCCGACCTCCACCTCCACCGCGCCGTCGGGACCAGTGAACGACCAACGCGTGCTGCCCGGCCCGATGTCGTGAATGATGCAGGTGTGATCGGCCAGCTCGGAGGGATGCGACGGCGCGCCATGCTTTTCCAGATAGGCCGGCGCGGCAGCCGGCGCCGAGCCGATCATGGCGATGGCGCGCGAAACCAGCGAGGTGTCCGGCGACTGGCCGAAGCGCAGGGCGAGGTCCAGGCGGTCCTCCACCAGGTCGGACAACTCCTCGCTGACCACCAGTTCCAGCGACAGCCCGGGGTAGCGGTGCAGCAGGGTGGTGACGTCCTTGACCAGCAGGATCGCCGCCCCGACAGGCACGCCGATGCGCACCAGCCCGGTCGGCTCGCCGCCGTTGCGGCCGAACGTGTCTTCCAGGTCCTCGGCCTCCTCCAGCAGGTGCCGCGCCCGGTCAACCAGCGCCTGGCCGTCGTCGGTCAGGCTGAGCTTGCGGGTGGTGCGATGCAGCAGCCGGACGCCGAAATGCTCCTCGAGCTGTGCGACCTGGCGCGTGACCGCCGACTGGCTGGTGTTCGTTTCCCGCGCCACCGCGGAAAACGAGCCGGTCTCGACGACGCGAATGAAGGTCTGTAATCCGGAAATCAAATCCATCGGTTCGTCCGTCTGTCCTCAGCGTGCCCGGCTCAGCGAGCTCGCAGAAAATTAATATAGCAACATTCGTCAGTCATGCGACCGGCGAGACAGGCTTGTCGCGGCCGAGGATCGCTTTCCCTACAGGACGCAGCGGACCGGATCGGGAACACGCAGGAACCAGGGCGAACCCACGACCGGCCGGGTCGCCCGATCCGCCCGAAGGCATACCGCGGCGGCAGACTGTGGCGCCCCGATCCGCCGGGTCCGCCTCGGCCCGCCGCTCTCAGGGCGGCAGGCGCGTCGTCACACCGTAAAAGCCGGTACGGCGGCGAAATCCGGTCATGCGCCTGGATATCTTCCGGCCGCCGGGCGGTTGCAAGCCCACGCCCCTGTGATGATTTCGGGACAACGTCAGACGTGACACGCCAAGCCGCGCGCAACCTGCCGCTTGAGTGCCAGTGCAGTTCTGCGCACACTCGTGTGTATGCAAATTGATTATCTCGACCCTCGCTCGGGCGCGACCTTCCCGCTCGACCAGCCGCGCTGGTGCGGGCCGGACCGCGCGCCGCTGATGCTGACGCCGCTGCCCGGGCTGACCCGGACGCAGATCGACGCCGGCCTGCGCAGCCTGTGGCGCTATCGCGCCGCCTTCCCGCTGGCGGTCGAGCAGCCGATAACCCTGGGCGAAGGCTGCACGCCGCTGATCGCGCGCCGCATCGGCGGCGTCTCGACCCTGCTGAAATGCGAGTGGCTCAACCCGACGTGCAGCTTCAAGGACCGCGGCGCCAGCGTCATGCTGTCGCTGCTGCGCGCACAGGGGATCACGGCCGTGCTGGAGGACAGTTCCGGCAACGGCGGCGCGGCGGTTTCCTGCTATGCCGCCGCGGGCGGGATGGCGGCGACGATCCTGACGCCGGAGTCGACCAGCCCGGCCAAGACGGTGCAGATGCGGGCGCACGGCGCGACCGTGGACCTGATCCCCGGCACCCGCCAGGACACGGCGGATGCCGCCGTCGCCCGCTCGGAGTCGATTTTCTACGCCAGCCACAACTGGCACCCGTTCTTCCTGCACGGCACCAAGACTCTGGCCTACGAACTGTGGGAGGATCTGGGCTTCCGCGCGCCGGACAACATCATCACCCCCTGCGGCGCCGGCTCCAACGTGCTGGGCTGCGGCATCGGCTTCGCGGAACTGCTGCGCGCCGGCGAGATCGACACGCTGCCGCGCATCTTCGCCGCCCAGCCGGCCAATTGCGCGCCGATTGGCACGGCGTTCCTGGCGGGGGCGGAGGACGCGGTGCCGACGACGATCGCCCCGACGATGGCCGAGGGCACGGCGATCGCGCATCCGGTGCGGATGCGGGAAGTCCTGGGCATCCTGCGCGAGACCAACGGCGGCGCGGTGATGCTGGACGAGGCGGAGATCGCCGCCGCGACGCTCGACCTGGCCCGCGCCGGCGTCTACGTCGAGCCGACGAGTGCGCAGGCGTCGGCGGCGTTCGGCAAGCTGCTGGAAACCGGGACGATCACGCCGGAGCAGACCACGGTGCTGGTGATGACCGGCACCGGCCTGAAGGCCACGCCGCGGATCGCGGAGCTACTGGGGATTGGGCTGTAAGGGCAGTGGTCCGGCCGCATCATGGCGAGGTGCTCGCCCGGCCTCATCTCAGCGCCTATGCGGACGATCCGGGCCATGATGGCGGGGGAACGTACCGCTGCCTGCAGCACCACCCGGCGGCCGAATAGCGCCGCTGCAACGGGAACAGGATGCGTATCCCGCTGTTGCCATTTGTGGCCTCCGGCGCCAGGCCGCGCTGCACCAGGCGGTTCCAGTTTTCCAGGGTCCGGTACGCCGTGCGCGATCTGCCCGAGCGACTGCCGATGATGGCCAGGCGTGCGGCCTCGACTGCTGTGCTTCCTGCTGGCCGGCTATGCTGGCGAACGCGCGGCACGGAGGCTGACGACACTTTCACGCCGATCCGCAAACCGGTTTCGGCCCGGGTGCCGGACGCCCGCATCGAAGCCGAGCCGGAGGCAGCCAGGCGACAGGCCGACGGGACCTCGATGCGCCGATCCTGATCACCTTCAGTCCGGCGCAGCCATGATCGGCGGCAATCAGGCTTGTCGTGTCGCAACGACTGCGCGTTGTTTCGCTCCAGGTGATGGTTGTCAATAATTGTTTGCAGGCCTTTCAGGAGCACGATAGCGTGCGGGAATAGAGGCAAGCGGTTCAGGAAGGTTGCGTGCGCTGGCACACACCTATCGCGCGATGGCATCGGATGGGGACGACCTCCACCTGAAGGCCATGCTTCGGCAACCCGCGGAGGAATTCGAGCGCGAAGCGGCCGACCTGGAGGGCCACGCCAGTGTCGTTACCAACGACACCAAACAGCCGGCCGGCGCGTCCCGTCCCAAACCCATTGTCGCGTGAAACATATCGAGACGTTCAGTCCCCCCTGGCCGCGCGCGGGCACCACGAGGGATGAAAATGGCAGCCGCCGTTGCTTTTCCGTCATGGCCGGGTGTGTCCCGGTTATCTGCGCTGCGACGGCGGGGGCCGGGACGAGCCCTACCGCATGCACAGATCCTGGAAACAATCGCCGAGCCAGGCGCTCGCCCGATGCCTGGGAACGTTGCCGCCTTGTCGCCGCGCCGATGCGCGTTGGGCGGACCGGCAACTGGCCGAGGATGCGCAGGTCCGCCTCGCCGTCGTGTGACCCGCACGCATCTGGCGTGGGGCGTCGTGCCGACCGGGATGGGGCGGGTCTGCCACCGCAATCAAGCGAACACGGAGTTGCACGGTGTTCGCACGGAGTTGCGCAGCGTCGTCCGGGGCGGCCGCATCATGATCGCCTCCTTGGCGGCGTCCGATCGTTTGATGCGATTCGCGCGACGCGCATGACCAACGTTCTCTGCGGAACTCCGTGCCAACACCGTGCAACTCCGTGTTTGCTTGATTGCCGTCGGTGAAACCGGCACCAGCCATGACAGTATTGAGCCACGGCGGCAGCGGATCGTTTCCGGAATCTGTGCATCCGGTAGGGACACGCCCGGCCACGACGGTGAGGCGATGATCCTGCGGAACCGCATTTTCGCAGCAGCATAGAAACGATTCAGCGGACCTGCGGCCGCGACGGGTGGCCGACGATCCGCCTGCCGTTCCACGGACCGGGCGACTGACAGAGTGTCGGCTCTTGCCGCTGAAGCCCGCGGTCTCCAGTCGCCGTGCGGATGACGTCGCCTTCCTGCCGATCAACGCCCGGTTGGCGCCAGCCGCCGCGCGCTGGCCCGCAGCAGGCCGGCTACCCGGCCGCCGAAATGGCGCAGCAGCGCAAGAGCCCCACGCAGCCGCCATGGCGCGACCAGCAGCACGCCGATGCGCTGGCGCCGTTGCCGCGCCCAGTCCTGCTTGTAACCGTCGTCGCCCCGGCCGAAATCGATTTCCGCCACGTCCTCGTGATCCAGCAGGTGCCGCAGCATCAGCGCCGTCAGCACCGTCCCCGGGGAGTGCGCCTTGTACGCCTCGTCATGCGCCAGCTTCAGCACGATGGCGCGGCGATGCATCACCACCCACATCTGCACCGCCACCGGCACGTCGCCGATGGACCACAGGCCGAACCGCAACGCCCCGGCCGCGGCCATCGCCCGCATCAGCGCAACGTTGAAGGCCGGATAGGGCTCGGGCTCTTTCCAGCTGCGCCGGTACACGGATTCGAACGCTTCCGCCGCCCGGTCCATCTCCGCCGGCTGCGCCAGCAGCGCGAACCGCGCGCCCGGCACCGCCTCGGCCCGCCGCAGCCGCCGCCGGATGGTTTCGCGCAGCGCGCCGGGACGCTCGCGCAGGTAGGCGGCCCAGCCGAGGCCGGACACGTCCTCGTGCCAGTTGCCGAAATGGTCGAAGCGGAGCGGCCACAGCCACGCCCGCCGGGCGCCGGCGCGCAGGTCCGGCAGCCCGTCCCATTCCGCCGGCAGCGCATCCAGCCGGGTGACGCCGCTGCCGCGGCAGAACCGCGCGAACGCCGCCATCGCCGCGACGCGGGACGCCTGCTCCGCTCCGGCGGCGAACAGCGGCGCATAGTCGCAGGTGTAGGGCGTGGTCAGGCCGGCCAGCCGCCCTCCCTGCCGCAGCATCGGCACCAGCGCCACCACCGCATCGCCGGCCCGCAGCGTGACGAAGCACGGCTTGGCATCCGCCGGCAGGCCATGCGCCAGCACCACCTCCCACCACGCCCGTCCGCTGAACAGGCCGGTCGCGCCGTCGAGCAGCGCCAGTGCCTCCGGCGCCAGGCCGCCGAGTACCGCGGTTGTCTCGATTTCCATGCGCTCAGCGGAACCACTTATAATACAGCAGGCCGATCCATTCGTGCATGGCGTAGTAGCCTGTCTGCCAGTCCGAGGCATGCGGCATGAGGTCACCCCAATCCGGGCCATCCGGGTCATCCGGCGGTGTCGGCGCGGCCGTCACCGTCAGGCCGGTGCCCTGGAACGCCACCAACGCCCGCTTCATGTGCCAGGCACTGGTCACGACGTAGATCGAGGTGATGCCCGCGGCGTGCAGGATCCTGGCGCTGTAGCGGGCGTTCTCCCAGGTGTCGCGCGACTTCCACTCGACCCAGCGCGCCGGCGTCTGGAAGTCGTCGTGCAGGCTCTGCAACATGACCAGCCCGACCGCCTTGGTCCATTCGGTGGAGACGCCACCGGTCGCCAGGATCGGCAGGCCGGTCCGCCGGTGCAGGGCGGCGGCGGTGCGCAGGCGGTCGAGCGTCAGCAGGCCCGGCCGGAAGTCAACGATCCCGTTCCGTGTCGAGCGGAGGGTCTCGGCGCCTAGCACGACGATGGCCTGCGGCGGGTGGTCCGCCGGCGGCGTCGTCGGCAGATCCGTCTCCAGCGCGACCAGCGCGCTGTCGGAAACGACCGACAGGCTGAACAGCAGCAGCAGGACGGCGGCCGCCCAGGTCAGGCGGCGGCCGAGCCGGTGCCAGCGGCCGCGCAGCAGCAAGCCGATGATGATCAGGGTGATGAACCCGGTGGGCGGCATCACCAGCGACAGCAGGATGGCTTTCATCGGGCGCTACCGCGTGGCCTCCGTCATCCAGTGCAGGACCCGGGCGAGGCCGTCGCCCAGCGTGACCCGGTCCGGCAGGCCGAGCACGGCGTTGGCCCGGTCGGGCAGGCCATGCGAGTGCCGGATCTCGCCCGCGCGCGGCGGGCCGTTGCGGGCGTCGAGCGGCCTGCCCGCCAGGTCCGCCACCAGCGCCGCCAGTGCCGCCACCGATGTCGGCCGGCCCGTGCAGACGTTGAACACCGGGGAGTCGGCTGGACGCAGCGCCATGGCGGCCAGCAGGGCCGCGACGACGTCGGCGACATAGACGAAGTCCCGGGTCTGCCCGCCGTCGCCGTTGATGGTGATCGCCATGCCGGCGGCGATGCGCTCGCAGAAGATCGAGATGACGCCGGAATAGGGGGATTTCGGGTCCTGCCGCGGCCCATACACGTTGAAGAAGCGCAGCCCGACGGTGGGAATGCCGTGCACATGGCTGGCGACCCGCGCGTGCAGCTCGCAGCCGTACTTGTCGGCGCCGTAGCCCGACAGCGGGCGGCACGGCTCGGTTTCGCCGATTGGCACGCTGGCGGCGTCGCCGTAGACCGCGGCCGAGGACGCATACACCACTGGGATGCGGCCGCCCTGGCGGCGGATGGCGTCGAACACCGTGATGGTGCCGGTCAGGTTGGCGCGGTGGGTGCCGAGCCAGTCGGTGATGCCTTTCTCGACCGAGGCGATGGCGGCAAGGTGGAAGCAGCCGTCCACGCCCTGCATGGCCTGGCCAACCGCATCGGGGTCCGCCACGTCGCCGACGATCAGCGTCACCCCGGGCGGCAGGTTGTGGCGATGGCCGGTGGACAGGTCGTCCAGGACGCGGACGCTGTCGCCGCGGGCGAGCAGAGCCTCGACGAGGTGCGAGCCGATGAAGCCGGCGCCGCCGGTGACGAGCCAGGTGCTCATGGCCGTGCCGCGCCAAGGTGATGGTGGACGCCCCTGTCAGCCGTGCAGCAGCCGTATCTGCCGCGGCACCGTGCCATCGGACAGGTGGCCGAAGCCTTGGTTGGTCTCGTCAAGGGTGATGGTTCCCGTACGTAATTTTTGCATCCGCAGTTTGCCACGCCGAGGCAGCGCAATGAAGCGCGGAATGTCACATTTCGGCGCGCAATCGCCCACACAGGGCCTCGGTATGCTCTTGCCGTCACTGAACAGCGCGGCGATTGGCGCGGGCGGTGCCTGACAAGCCATCATTTCATAGAAGGAATGCATACGGCCACGGCGAAAAACCATGGCGCCGCTGACAGCGTGCATCACAACCAGCACTGCCGGACGACGCAACGCCAGGTGGCCGGACGCTGGGACTTCCTGCCACAACCGCGCCACCCGCACCAAGCCGCGCAACGTCCCCCTGATCCCCTGTGGCCCTCCACAGCCTCAGTTCATTCTCTGTGCGAATAAAAATACCCCATCAACCACGCTGTCCCCGCCAGGGACGCACCACTCCCGCCCACGGCCGTACCGGAAAAAACCCCACCGCCGCCCCACTGTTCCCCAATCCCCCCAACGCTGCTATCGCCTCCCAAACCAGAATGGGAGGACACGCATGAACCTGTACCGCCTGCTGCAAGCCCGTGCCGCCAACGGCCGCCCCGTGCGCGTCGGCCTGATCGGCGCCGGCAAGTTCGGCTCGATGTTCCTCTCGCAGGTGCCGACGACGCCGGGGCTGGAGGTCGCTTCCATCGCCGATCTGTCGCCGGACCGGGCCCGCGCGGCCTGCCGCAACGTCGGCTGGAGCGAGGAGCGCATCGCCGCCACCCGCATCGTCGACGATGCCGCCGGCATGATCGCCGCGCCCGACGTCGAGGTGGTGGTCGAGGCCACCGGCCACGCCCCCGCCGGCCTCGCGCATGCCCGCCGTTCAATCCGGGAGGGCAAGCACATCGTCATGGTCAACGTGGAAGCCGACGTGCTCGCCGGCCCGCTGCTGGCGCAGGAGGCCGCGGCGGCCGGCGTGGTGTACAGCCTGGCCTATGGCGACCAGCCGGCGCTGATCTGCGAGCTGGTGGACTGGGCACGGTCCTGCGGCTTCCCGGTGCTGGCCGCCGGCAAGGGCACGAAGTACAGGCCGGAATACCACGCCTCCACGCCGGACACGGTCTGGGGCTTCTACGGCCTGACGCCGGAACAGGCGGCTGTCGGCGGGATGAACCCGCAGATGTTCAACTCGTTTCTTGACGGCACGAAATCCGGCATCGAGATGGCGGCGGTGGCCAATGCCTCCGGTCTGACGCCGGCGCCGGACGGCCTGGGGTTCCCGCCCATTGGCACGCACGAACTGGCCGAGGCGCTGCGCCCGGGCAACGCCGGCACGCTGCATCATGCCGGCCAGGTCGAGGTGGTTTCCAGCGTGCAGCGCGACGGCAGCCCGGTGCGCAACGACCTGCGCTGGGGCGTGTACGTGGTGTTCGAGGCGCCGAACGATTATGCCCAGCGCTGCTTTCAGGAATATGGCGTGGCAACCGATTCCTCCGGCCGCGTCTCGGCGCTTTACCGCCCGTTCCACCTGATCGGCCTGGAGCTTAACGTTTCGATCCTGTCGGCCGCATTGCGCAAGGAGCCGACGGGGGCGCCGACCGGATTCCGCGGCGACGTGGTTTCGACAGCGAAGCGGGATTTGCGCGCGGGCGAGATGCTGGACGGCGAGGGCGGCGCCTGCGTCTGGGGCAAGCTGATGCCCGCCGCCGACAGCCTGCGCCGCGGCGGCCTGCCGATCGGCCTCGCCAACCGGGTGCCCCTGGTGCGGGATGTGAAGCAGGGCCAGCCGGTGACCTGGGATGACGTGCGGATCGACGCGGCCGACGAAGCCTATCGCTGTCGCCGCGCCATGGAGGCGGCGTTCCCGGCCGGCTGACAGCGACTGATCCGCGTCATCCACTATACTGATCCGCGTTATCCGCAATCCTGGTCCGGCGGGTGCGGGCAAGGCCGGCCGGCCAAGGCCCGCGTCCGTCCCGGCCGGACGTGCCCCTGCCAGACACCGGCGCGAGGCTGCCGCTGCCCCGCCAGCGGCGGAATGCGCGGCCCGCGCCTGTCGCATAGGCGTTACTAACGAGACGGCAAAGGGCGGCCATCGCCTATCGTCATGCCGGGCGAAGGCCCGCCATCCACGCCTTGCGATGCCGCTATCAGCAAAGGCCTGGACGGTGGCCCGGAGCCTGTGCCCGGGCTGGTCCCGGGTAGCCGCCATGACGAGAGGGGCGGTTCGCTGCCACACGAGCCAGACGGCAGAGGTTTGACCGTCTCCTTCGTAAAACAGGGGCGCCGATTACTCCCGCATCATGGCCGTCCATAACATAATGATAACGACCACCGGCGTGTCTCACTATTCCAACGCCAGTGCGGCGCCCGTCCCCGGCGGATCGATCGCGATTTGCGGCCAGTTTGTGACAAAGGCAACAGAAAGCCGCCCAGGTCCAGTGATAAAAGCCGGATCAACCCGAATGGAGCGGCATCATGTCCCAGTATATGCAGTGCATCGCCTCGTCGATCGGACCCATAGTGGTCCGCAGAGGCACGCTTTCCCTGGTGGTTTCAGTTGACGGCATCGCCCCGCGGCGGCACGCGACGATCGTGGACGGCTGGGGCGGCCTGCAATCCGTGACGGAGCGCGAGGACGGCCACTGGCGGCTTATCCAGGGCGACGCCGGCGGGTTCGCGGAATTCGTATCGGTCTGATGGCCGGGAATGCCTCCAGGATGGCCGGAAACGGGCAACGGCGCGATACACAAAGGCCTGCCATCGGCCGGCATGGACGCCCGGTTTTGCGTTGCCGTCGCGGTATCCGCGGCATGTGCCGCTGCGAACACAGGAGCCCGCCATCCATGTCCTGCGGCGCCTGGAAAGGCGTTGAATGTGCGCGCAGAGTAACGATAATCCGCTCGAAGCACGCGTTGACCCTGGACGGGAAGTCCCCCTCGGGTTCGTCCGCGCCTTGTTTGGCCTCCGGGTGCGGCTGACCAGGCCGCGGCATGGCGATCTGCCGCGTGGAGCGGTGCAGCCCCATCAGGCAAAGGGACGATATCCGGACACGCGGCGGCTGGTGATGTCCGGCCGGGACGGTGCCTATCATCGAAACGCCCACTTCAAGCCCCGCAAAGACAGCGCCACCGCTGCCGAGCACGTCATCGTGATCGTGGCCGGTGCCGATCACCGCCTCGCTGTCGCGGCCCCGACAGCGGCCGCCATCCGGCCGGCAATGCCGGAGCACCAGCGCGGAGCATTGGGCATCAACCAGCAAGGCTGAGGGATTGATAACATCGGATACGGCCATGATGGCCAAGCCTTCTCGCTGCAAGCGGTTGGCGACTGCATCAAAGCAGGCGCCACCGGTCATGTCCCCCGCCCCTGATCACCATCCGAAGCGCGAAAGGGCGACGATTGAATGCAGCCGCTCTGTTCCCGGAGGAACCCTCGGACGCCAGCGCGTTTACAACGCTGTGACACGGCGGTGATACGCGATTTACAGCGCTCCCCCAAACCTGCCGGCGGCTACTCAGCCAGAAAAGCAGAAGGAGGTTTCAATGCGACCGCGCACATCGCTGCTGTCCGCCCCGAGGATGCACCTGGTGAGGAAATCGATCGCCTGCTCGGCCATTGCGCTCGCGTCTGTCGGCGCTGCGACGCTGGCAACGCCGGCGACGGCGCAGGAACTGCAGTTTTCCGGCCCAGAGATTATGACGCAAGTCGAGGTACACATGGTCGCGGCGGCAGGTGGCTCAGGTCAGGTCTACGGCGTCGCCAAGTGGATCGGGGCCGCGAGCCTGCCTGGTCTGTTCGACTCGATGCACGAAACCTCAATCGAAGGATTTCAATTCGACGCGAATCGCAAGCAGGGAGAAGCCCGGGGCTCCTTGTTTCGGACAAACAACGATGGTACTATGGCCGGGTCATACAAAGTCAATTTTTCCGTTACCAAGGACGAGAAAGGCCAGTTCAAGGGTTCTTCCGAAGGCACCTTTGAGATCACCGATGGGACTGGCCGCTTTGCGCATGTGCGCGGCCACGGTACTGGGAAGGGAAGTTTCGAGGGCCCAAACTATTCCGGGCAGTTGAACCTCACAGTGACCGGTTTCGAGAAGCGCGCGTCGGCGCAGTGACGTCATTTACGTAGCGGCGTCCGCTGTGCCACCCGGGAGAGTGCGCCTCTCCCGGTTCGCGGCGTTTGTGCTGTTCTTGTGGCATGGCGCGCCATGATCGCGCGAGCCGGCCGGACCGCGCCTTATGGTGTCTCCGAACCCCAAGGCAACGAGCGCCGGCACCAGGCACGGTCAGTGGCGCGTCCCGGTTCGGCCGGAGCCTGGCACGGCTGATTCGTGCTGCGCCGCAGCTGAGCCTGTCCAGAAATTTGTATGAAGGTCATAACGAAGCCCCTGATGGAGGGACGGGAGCGCGTTATGACCTTCATACAAATTTCTGGATAGGCTCGATGCCGAGGCGCTGGGTCGCGAAACCGGCTGTTACCATGCCAGGGCACAGGCGGCCGACGTCCCGTCTTCCAGGCGCAGCCAGCCGCGCGAAGCGCCCGGGACGGCCACATCCTGCCATGCAGTCCCCGCCGCCACGGCGTTCCCCATGCCTCCGTGCGTGCATCCGCGATGCGTCCTGCACCTGCGCGCCCGGAGGCAATCACACCTTCGTCGCCACCACTTCGAGATAGTCCCCCGGGACCACCATCGCGCCGTCGCGCGCGGTATTGAACCGGCCGATCAGCGCATGAAGCTCCGCCTCGAGGCCCCTCTGTCCATCCTCGTCCAGCGCCGCGAAGGCCTTCACCAGCGGGCCGTAGAGCGTCCTGAAAACCTGCACCCAGTGGGCCGGCGACCGGTAGCGGAAGACGAAACTGCGCCGCTGCGTCGCAACCCGCGCGCGGGACCCGAACAGCGAGGCCAGATGCGCCTCCTCGCCCCACAGAACCGGCGGCCTGACGCCCGGCGGCGGCGGGACGCGCGCGCCGACTGTCCTCAGCAACTGGCCGACGAAGCCCGCCGGCGTCCAGTTGGCGAGGCCGATCCTTCCGCCGGGCTTCAGGACACGCAGCATCTCGTCGGCCGCGCGCTGCTGGTCGGGCGTGAACATCACCCCGAAGGTCGAAAGCACGATGTCGAAATTCTCGTCGTCGAACGGCAGGGCCTCGGCGTCGGCCTGCTCGAAGCGCACGTCAAAGCCGTCGGCCGCCGCGCGCGCCCGGCCGCGGTCGAGCAGGTCTTCGACGTAATCGGTCGACACCACGTCCGCGAAGCGGCGGGCGGCGGCGAGCGTGGCGTTGCCGTTGCCGGCACAGACGTCGAGCACACGATGGTTAGCGCCGAGATCCACGGCCTCGCACAGCGTCTCGCCGACGATCTGCAGCGTCACGCCGATGCGCGCATAGTCGCCGGCGCTCCACACCGCGCGCTGGCGGGCCTTGATGGCGGCGTAGTCGACGGCGGCCGGAATTGCGGTCTGGATGTTCATCGCGGCTTTCCTCCCGGTTTCCGCGGCGGCGTTCCTTTGCGCCGATTGCCGCGTCGAAGCCCTTTCCATAAACTCGGGCCCCGCACGGGCGAATGACCGGCTCTCCGCCATGCTTGATCGCGCGTCCGGATTTCGCCACGCGCGCTCCATCCGAGGTTGCCATGCCCGTCGACGTGCTCTCCGATGTGCTCAAGACGGTGCGCCTGACCGGCGCGGCGTTCTTCGACGTCGCCGCCACGAGCCCGTTCGTCGCCGAGCAGCCGCCGCGCGACATCATCTTGCCGCTGATCCTGCCGGGCGCCGAACGGCTGATCGCCTACCACGCGGTCACCGAAGGCGCGTGCTACGCCAGCGTGATTGGCGGCGAGACCTTTCAACTGAAGGCGGGCGAGGTCGTGGTCTTCACCAACGGCGATCCGCATGTGATGGCGAGCCAGCCGGGCATGCGGGGCGACGCCGTTTCCGCCGAGGCGTTCGCCGCGATGGCGGGTGGCCTGCCCTTCGCTCTGAAATACGGCGCCGAGGGGCCGCCCACCGCGCGCCTCGTCTGCGGCTTTCTCGCCTGTGACGCCGAGGCGTTCAATCCGCTGCTGGACAACCTGCCGCCTGTGATCGTGGCGGGCGGCGAGGACGACGCGGGCTGGCTCGGCCAGTTCGCCCGGATCGCCGCCGCCGAAATGGCCGGCGGGCGCGCGGGCAGCGCGGGCGTGCTGGCCAGGCTCAGCGAGCTGATGTTCATCGCGGTCGTCCGCCGGCATATCGAAACCATGCCGCCGCAGCGTGCGGGATGGCTCGCGGGCCTGCGCGATCCGGCCGTGGGCCGGGCGCTCGCCCTGCTGCACGGCGCGCCCGCCCACCCCTGGACCATGCAGGAGCTGGCGGCGAAGGCCGCGCTGTCGCGCTCGGCGCTGTACGACCGTTTCGCGGACCTGGTGGGCACGCCGCCGCTGCACTATCTCGCGCAATGGCGCATGCAGATCGCCATCGGCTTGCTTCGGCGCGGCGACGCCGGCATGGCGGAAATCGCCGCCAGCATCGGCTACGGCTCGGAGGCCGCGTTCAGCCGCGCCTTCCGCAAGATGATGGGCACGCCGCCGTCGGCCTGGCGCAGGCGAGCGGCAACGTCGTAACGCGCGGCACCCGTGCCGATCCCACCGGATCGGCATCAGCGGCAGGTCCCTGTCCCGTTGTGGCCGGGCCTGGCGCAATCGTGACGTGACAGTAACCAGTGCCGCTGTTTCAGTGCCTGTGGAGACCGGGCCCCGCAGGCGCATTTTTTGCGGCCAACGCGGCGAACTGTTGCCATCGACGCCTTGCGCGACGGCGCGCCTCATCGTCGTGGCGCGCCGCGTGCGTCTTCACCCCCGCGCCAGGGCCGCCTGCCGCTCGCGCTCCAGCAGCGCCTTCTTCCGCGGCACGCCCCAGCGGTAGCCGGTCAGGTCGCCGTCGCTGCCGATGACCCGGTGGCACGGCACCGCCAATGACACCGGATTGGTCGCGCAGGACCGCGCCACCGCCCGGATCGCCTTTGGATTGCCGGCCATCGCCGCAAGCTGCGCGTAGGTGCGCGTCTCGCCGGCGGGGATGGTGCACAGGGTGCGCCAGACCCGCTGCTGGAACGCCGTCCCGCGCAGGTCCAGCGGCAGGTCCAGCGCCTGCTTCGGCTCCTCCAGAAACGCCACGACAGCCCGCACCGTGGCCGCCAGCGCCGGATCGCCGGTGGTGACGTCGGCCTTGGGAAAGCGCCGCCGCAGGTCACCCATCAGCGCCTCGTCCGGTTCGGCAAAGCCGATGAAGCACACGCCCTTGCCGGTGGCGCCGACGAGCAGCCGCCCGAACGGGCAGTCGGCAAATGCCGTGCGGATCCGCTCGCCCTGCCCGCCGCGCCGGACGGAGCCAGGGGTCATGCCCAGCAACGACCCGGTCTTCTCGTACACCCGGCTTTCCGAGCCATAGCCCGCCCCGGCAACGGCATCGACGACCCGCTCGCCGTTCGCCAGGGCGCTGTGCAGGCGGCGCGCGCGCATGCCCTCGGCGTAGCTGCGCGGCGTCAGGCCGGTGTGGTCGCGGAACATGCGCAGGAAATGGAACTTGGAGAAGCCGGACCGCTTCGCCAGGTCATCCAGCGACGGCACCGCCTCGCTGGCCTCCATGAAGGCGCAGGCATCGCGCACGACGGCCTGGGCGAGCCGCGCCCGCTCGCCTTTCGGGTCGCAGCGGCGGCAGGCGCGGAAGCCGGCGGCCTCGGCCTCGGGCGCGGACGGGAAGAAGCGCACGTTCCGGCGCAACGGACGCGGTGACGGGCAGGACGGGCGGCAGTACACTCCCATCGTGGTCACCGCGTAGAGGAAATCGGCACTCGCCTGGCGGCCGAGGACCTGTTCCCAGAGTCTGTCGGTGTTGTCCATGCCGTCCACTATCGTCATCGCCGCAAGCTACCGCCATCCGGCGATTGCGCCCAGTCAGGCGCGGCGGATCAGCCGGCCGGCACGGAAAGGGCCGGGGACTCGCATCCCCGGCCCTGATCCTCACCCACGGACCGACAGGCCCGCCCGCTTACTGGATAATGATTTCCACCCGCCGGTTCTGCGGCTCACGCACGCCGGGGCCGGTCGGCACCAGCAGGTGGGTCTCGCCGAAGCCCTGGATGCTGATGACGTTCTTCGGCACGCCGTCGGTCACCAGTTCGGCTGCCACCGCCTGAGCGCGCCGGATCGACAGGCCCATGTTGTATTTCGCCGTGCCGGACGTGTCGGTGTAGCCGTTGACCTCGATCCGGGTGACCTGGACATGGGTGGAGTTGTCAGCCGCTTCCTTGACGATCTGCCGGGCGCGGTCGGTCAGCGTCGCCTTGTCCCAGTCGAAGAACACCAGGTAAGAGCGGGCCGGCGCCGGTGCCGGGGCCGCGACAGGCGCTGGCGCGGGCGGCGGCGGCGCCGGGGTGTTGAAGGCGTAGCGCACGCCGAACACCACCTCATTCATATACTGATTGTGCAGCTTCAGTTCGGATGGGGCGATAACCCCGGCGGTATCCGCCGTGCCGCTGAACTTCTCGCCACCCAGGATGTCCATCCAGCGGTAGTCCGCGGTCAGCGACAGGCCGGGCACGTTCGGGATCGGGAACGAGGCGCCGATGATCGTCTGCCAGGCAAACCCGCCTTCCTGGGTATTCACGCTATTCGAAAAGCCGCCGCCGACCGCCGTCGAGTTCACCGAGTTCAGCCTGGTCCACTGGTAGCCGGCGCCAAGGCCGAGATACGGGTACACCCAGGGGAAGCCGATATCGAGGTCATAAATGGCGTTGACCATCGCGCCCCAGTTGCGGACCGTGCCGGTGGTGGCGGTCGGCACCGGCGCGAGGATGCTGTTCACCCCGCTGCGCATGAAGTCGCCTTCAATCTCGAAGCGGAACCCGTTGCCGATGCCGTAGCCGACGGCAAGCTCGCCATTGAAGCCGTAGTTCAGGTTCATCCGCGCCCGGCCGTTGCCGAAGCCGTTCGTCCCATAGATGGTGACGTTGGGGTTCATCGGAGCGCTCAGGCCGGCGCCGCCGCCGACGTACAGGCCGGTGATGGGCTGGGCCATGGCCGCGACCGGTGTCGCAAGCAGGGTGGTGACTACGATCGCATTGCGATAGCGCATGCGGCATATCTCCTGGTTTATGGTCTCGATCGCCCCCGACAGCCTCACGTGGGCGAAGCCGATCGGCTTGTTCAGCCAGGCGGATATTCCGCCTGAGGGGCCGACCGACAAGTCACCACGACTTGAAGAATCTGAAGAAGGCAGAATAATGGTGTCCATTGGGTCATATCTGCAACAGGGCACATGTCCGGCCGGCGGCTACAGCCTTGCTATCGCTGCAAAAAAATTCCCGTTGTGGGAACCGGGGCACGGACGGTTCCAAACGTTTTTTAATAGTCTGTTTCAGTCGAACCGCCGGCACGGCGGGCCAATCGGCAACATGCCTGGATTTTTCAGGCCTGGCGGAAACCGGTTCGCTAAGTAAAAGTTGTGAATTCTGATAACGATCCTGTGGCGGGATGATTGCTTTCCTTCCCCGCCGGCAATCGCCATAATGGCCGGTGTTGTTCGACACAGGAGACAGCGGCATCACCTTCATGTGGTCCTGGATCAACGCTGGCGTTGACCTCGTTGCGATCTATCCGGCCTATGCCCTGGCGGCGGTGTTCCTGGCCGCCATCATCGAGGCCGTTGCCGTGCTGGGCATCCTGATCCCCGGCACGCCCATCCTGATGACGGTGGCGGGAGCGGCCGCGATGGCCGGCCAGCCGATGATGCCGTTCCTCGCGTTGTCGATCATCGGCGCGGTCATCGGCGATTTCCTCTCCTTCTGGTTCGGCCAGCGCTTCAGCGGCCGGTTGCGCGGCATCTGGCCGTTCGCCAGCCGACCGGCGCTGATGCACAACGCCGAGCGCTTTTTCGAACGTCATGGCACCTACAGCGTCGCCCTGTGCCGGTTCGTCCCGGTGCTGCGCTCCACCGTTCCGCTGGTCGCGGGCATGGCGGGGATGCGGCAGAGGCGCTTCGTGCTGGCCAATGTCAGCTCGGCCCTGCTGTGGGCGCCGCTGCACATCTACCCGGCACAGATGGCGGGCCTGTCCATCAGCCGGCTGCAGGTCGGGGAGTGGCAGTCGGCCTTGACGTGGGGTGGCATCCTGCTCGTCTGCCTGGCCGCGGCCTGGGGCCTGCACCGGGTTGTCATGACTCGACTGAAGTGATCCGCCGTCAGCCGCCCGCAACGCCCTGCGTGTTCACATAGAGTGCATACAGGCCGTGGCTCGCCGCCATGAACAGGCGATTGCGGAACCGGCCACCGAAGCACAGGTTGGCGCAGCGCTCCGGCAGCGCGATATGGCCGATGGGCGCGCCATGCCGGTTGAACACCCGCACGCCGTCCAGCTCGGCGTCGCCCATGCCCCAGCCGCACCACAGGTTGCCCTCGACGTCGACGCGGAACCCGTCCGGCGTCCCGGCTTCGGCATCAATGAAGACGCGGTTGTTCGCCAGCCGCTCGCCACCGCCGACGACGTCGAAGGCGCGGATCAGCCGGTTGGGCGCGGCGCGGGAGGCGACGACATACAGGATCGACTCGTCCGGCGAGAACGCCAGGCCGTTCGGACCCTCGATGCCGTCCGCCATCATCCTGGCCTGGCCGGTCTGCCCGTCGATGCGCCAGACGGCGGGGGTGAGTTCGGACTCGGCCTTCTCGCCTTCATAGTAGCCGCTGATGCCGAACACCGGGTCGGTGAACCAGATCGAGCCGTCCGATTTCACCACGACGTCGTTGGGCGAGTTCAGCCGCTTGCCCTGGTGGCTGTCCATCAGCACGGTGATGCTGCCGTCGTATTCCGTGCGGGTGACGCGGCGGCCGCGGTGCTCGCAGGTCACCAGGCGGCCCTGGCGGTCGCGGGTGTTGCCGTTGGCGTTCCAGGAGGTTTTCCGGAACACGCTGACGGCGCCGGTTTCCTCCTCCCATTTCAGGATGCGGTCGTTGGGGATGTCGCTCCAGAGCAGGTAGCGGCCGTCGGCGAAATACACCGGCCCCTCCGACCAGCGGCAGCCGGTGGCGAGCCGTTCGACGGAGGCGAGTGGCAGGCGCAGCACGTTGAAACTGGGATCCAGCACGGACACGGACGTGTCCGGGTAGCGCTGGCTTGGTTCCCACATGGTCGGGTCCTCCGGTTCGTACCGGCTGCCGAAAATTCCGCCCCCAATTCCCTCGGCTCTTGCGACAAGCGGCAGTGTCGTCCCGGGTGGGTCAGGGCAGCGGCGGAGCCTGGATTGGCGAACGCTTTTTAACACGGAGGACGACGGAGGACCACAAAGGGCCACGAAGGGTGTGAACCAGTCAGCCAATGATGCGGCGCAGGCCGTACGCCAGGTCCAAAGCGTAAACCGCTTCGAGCCGTTCCGGCGATGCTGCGCTGCGCGCTTTGATCGCCAGCCCAATGATGTGGTTCGTCCGGTCCCGGGAAGCCAGCAAGGCCCAGCCTCCGTGGCGCTTCATGGTCCTTCATCCTCCTCCGTGTTGAAAATCAAGGAAGAATGAGCAGGCACGGACGGTTCCGGGGGAGGCACTGCCACCGCCCGCCACGGCGTCAACCCCCAGTGTCTCCACGCCTTGCCGATGGTGGCCAGGGCAAAAGCCGTAGGGCTCTGTGCCACATCCAATGGGGGCGGCATTTCCGGCGATCGGTACCAGACCAGGTTGCCGCGATGCCAAACGCGGGCTGTCAACGCGGCAACGGATCAGTTCCCTCGCTCAGCAGGTCGAGGAAGGCGCCATAGACGAACACCCGGCCGCGCTGGCGTCCGGTTGTCTCCCGGACGATGTTGAGCGCCTGCAGGTGCATCAGGGCACTGGTGACCGTGGGCTGCGACAGGCCGAGGTGGCGCGCGGCGTCCTGGATGGTGGTCAGGGCGCGGCGCTGCAGGAACTGGTACAGCCGCAGCGCGGTGGCGGCCGGGCGGCCGAGGTCCTCGATGCGGGCGCGGTCGGTGCCGAACAGGCGCAGCAGGCTCTGCGCCGTCTGGATGCCCTGGCGCGCGGTTTCGCTGACGCCGCGCAGGAAGAAGGCCAGCCAGTCTTCCCAGGCGCCGTCCTCGCGCACGGCCTGGAGGTGCTCATAGTAGGCGGCGCGGTTCTGCTTGAAGAACAGGCTGAGGTACAGCAGCGGCTCGCGCAGCACGCCGTGCTCGCACAGCAGGAAGGTGATCAGCAGGCGGCCGAGGCGGCCGTTGCCGTCGAGGAAAGGGTGGATGGTCTCGAACTGCACGTGCACCAGCGCGGCCTTGGCCAGCAGCGGCAGGTCGGGGGTTTCGGTGTGGATGAAGGTTTCCAGGTCGCCGAGGCAGGCTGGCATGACGTGCGGCGGCGGGGGCACGAACCGGGCATTGCCCGGGCGGGTGCCGCCGATCCAGTTCTGGCTGAGGCGGAATTCGCCGGGGTCCTTGTACTGGCCGCGGCCTTTCGCCAGCAGGATGGCGTGGATCTCGCGGATCAGGCGCAGCGACAGCGGGAAGCCCTCGCGCAGGCGGCGCAGGCCATGGTCCATGGCGGCGACGTAGTTGGAGACTTCGCGGGCGTCGTCGACCGGGACGCCGGGGGCTTCCTCGGCTTCATACAGCAGCAGGTCGGAGAGGGAGGATTGGGTGCCCTCGATCTGCGAGGACAGCAGCGCCTCCTTGCGGATATACATGTACAGGAACAGCGACGGGTCGGGCAGGACGGAGGCGATGCCGTCGAGGCGCCCGACGGTCTGGTTGGCCAGTTCCAGCGCCGCCTGATGGCCGGTCAGGTCAACCGGCGGGTCGGGCGGCAGCGGCATCGGGACGTAGGCGCGGACGTTCTCGCCGCCGACGGACGTGGTCTCGTAGTGACCCAGGCGGGACTGATGGCGGCGGGACGGATGGACAGGCATCGGCGGCGCCATATTAACCCAGATTTGCCACCTACCCCGAGACAGCTTTTCTTTTCAACATCTTACAGCGCCGTTTTTGGCCGAGTGGCACTACACGCGCGTCATGGGGCGCTAGACAGTGTGCTTCTGGACACCTCCCGGAGC
>NZ_NHRY01000228.1 GCF_002937115.1 Rhodopila globiformis
TCCCATTTGGTGTGATTTAGGCTCTCGAATTCGTCCATTGATGGAACTCCATCAGCGTGTGCTTTGGCGGCTCACGCTCCAGAGTTTCATTGATGGGCGAACCGGGGCCTACCCCCGCAAATGTCAAACTGCTGCTGCCTCCCCGGCAGAGCCGGGGGAACTCCCGGTTACGTTAGCGCTTATGCCGGCAGGCCCGGCTTTGCAGCGCACCCGGCACGGCGCATACTTCCCCACTCGATCAGGAGGCGCTGTCCCATGTCCGCCATCCGGCCGGAATCGATCGCCGCGGCGGATTTGCGGCGGTGCAGCATGAAAGGATGGCGATGCGCACGCTGAAGCAGCCCGGGCCGGTGCATCCGGAACGGATCACGTGGTTCCGCGGGCAGCCGCAACCGTTATGGTTTGCCTTGCCAGCCGGCGCGACGCTGAACCAGGCGCTGAGCGAGCCTCTGGCTGCTGCGGGCCTGCAGTCGGCGACCCTGGTGTTGACCGACGTCGCGCTGAGCCCGTTCCGCTACGTGATGCCCGGCCCGGCCGACGATGCCAGCCATGTCGCCTGGTTCTCCGCCCCGCGCGCGCCGGATGGCATCAGCCGGATCGAGCGGGCGAACGCCACCTTCGGCTGGGCCGGCGGCAAGCCGCTGGTCCACTGCCACGCCGCCTGGACCGGGCCGGACGGCCGCCGCCGCGGTGGCCACATCCTGCCGCAGGAAACCATCATCGCTGAACCGGGCGAGGCGACGGCCTGGGGCTTCGCGGACATCCGCATCCAGGCGGAGGCCGACGAAGAAACGAATTTCACGCTGTTCCAGCCGTCAGGCCGATCGATGCCGGGGGCTGCCGGGATCGTCGCCCGGATCCGGCCGAACGAGGATGTCGTTTCGGCGGTAGAGACGATCTGCGGCAGCAACGGCATCCGCGACGCCGCGGTCCGCGGCAGCCTTGGCAGCCTGATCGGCGCCCGGTTCACCGACGGCAGCCGGATCGACGACCATGCCACCGAGGTCCTGGTGCGCCAGGGCCGTGTCCGGGCCGGTGAGGCGGCGCTGGAACTGCTGGTGGTGGACATGCAGGGCACGGTGCACCAGGGCTGGCTTCAGCGCGGCGAAAACCCGGTGTGCATCACCTTCGACCTGGTGTTAGAGGTCGCTGCGGCGGGGGCCTGATCCGGGGGCGTTACATGCCGCCAGGGCGAGGCGCGCTCCGCGCACGCCGGAGCCGGTTCCGCTGGCAATGGGATGGCGGTTGGCTGGGTTTCGGCTGATGGCGGCCACCGGGGACGGGCGTGCGGGTGGATTGTCCTGACATGTAACCACAGAGGAAAGCTGAGGGTCGCGGAGGGCCACAGGGAAGACGTTTGGGCGCAACGCGCGAGCGCATGACAACCGGCATCGCCGCACCGTGAATCGCCGGGCATCGCCGCATGGCCGGATCGGTGAAGCCGCCTGCCACGACGGCAACACCCGCACCAGGCTGCGCGACGTCCCCCTGACGCTCCGTGGCTCTCCAAGGCCCTCAGTTCTTTCGCTGTGCGAACAGAAATGCGCCATCCACCGCACGGCCGCCGCCCGGGACGCACGAAGCCGCAACTTCCTCCAGTCACCCTCTCACCCGCGGTCGGCCGCGAACGTGTAGCTGCAGAGCACGCCGCTGATCTGCCCGCCCATGTGCGTGCCGGCAACGTGTCCCGCGATCGTTCCGCCATAAATATCGCTGGTGCCTGAGACGGTTCCGTCCGGCGCGATGCTGCCGTGATAGGTCGTCGTGGTGTTCGCCGCGGTGAGGCCGGGTGCGGTTCCGGCGATCTGTGGATGTGGCTGGACATAGACGAACGCGTTGTTCCTGACATCCATCGCGAACGGCGGATCGACCGCGCAGGTCTGCGGGTCGGTTCCGAAGGAAACCGCGGAAACCTTGACCGTGCCCTGGTAATGCCCGTCATACGACGCGGCCGGCGGCGCGGCCAGGGATGTGGCCAGGGGCGTGGCAGGCGGCGGCGGCGCCGGACGGGAACATCCCCAGACGGCGACCGCGCAGCAGACCGGCCAGGGCACGGCCCTCAGGATGGCGCTCAAGGAGTTCATTGCGTTTCCAGATATATTGCGTGTTGGAACTTTGCCCGCCGCCGCAGTCCGGAGCTATGCAGTTTCGGCATCGACGGCCGGTTCACGCCAGGAACCCGGCCAGCCGCCGCAGCAGTTCCGCCGGCTGCTCCTCGGGGATGAAGTGGCCGCAGTTCTCCATCACCCCGCCCTCGACGTTTTCCGCCAGGCGGCGCAGCGACTCGAGCGACTCCGTCCCCCGCCCCCAGGACCGGTCGCCGCCCAGCGCCAGCACCGGCATCGGCAGCTTCGACCGCGCGGCCATGGCGGCGTTGTCGGCGAAGTCCTGCGGGAACGCCCGGTAATAGGCGAACCCGGCCCGCAGCGCGCCCGGCTGGCGGTAGGTGCGTAGGTATTCGGCGATCGCCTCCTCGGGGATCGCATCCGGCCGGGCGCCGTAGGTGCGGTAGAACCAGCCGAGGTAGATGTCCTCCCGCCCCGTCACCAGCGCCTCGGGCAGGTCGAGGGTCCGGTGGAAGCCATGGTGCCAGCGCCGCCCGCCCTGGCTCATGTCCGGGCTGCCGTCGCCCGGGATGGTCACGTCCAGGATCACCAGCTTGCGCACCGCCTCGGGGTGCGCCGCCGCGATGGCATAGGCGGTCGGTCCGCCCCAGTCGTGGCCGACGAGGTGGAAGGCGGAAATCCCCAGCACGTCGTGTACCAGCCGCCAGACGTCGTTGCCGACGGTCTTCTTGTCGTAGCCCTCCGGCGGCCGCGAGGAATCCCCCAGACCGCGCAGGTCGGGCGCGATCACCTGGTAGTGCTCGGCCAGGCCGGGGATGATCTTGCGCCATTCGTACCAGCTCTGCGGCCAGCCGTGCAGCAGCACGACCGGGAAGCCCGATCCCGTCGTCACGTAGTGCAGGCGCACGTCGCCCAGGTCGGCGTGGTGGTGCTCCATCTTTCCTGTCCTCCCCTGTGCCCCTACCATGCCGCCGGACCGACACGGGGGGAAGCATGCACTGGACCGATCGCCGAGAGCGTTACCGCGCGACCATCGCCGGCGAGGCCTGCATCCATCCCGGCTCGGTGCATGATGCCATCTCGGCCCGCATCGCGGAGGAGCTTGGCTTCGAAATCGGCATGTTCGCCGGGTCCATCGCCTCCTTCGCCGTGCTCGGCGCGCCTGACCTGATCGTGCTGACGCTGACGGAGTTCGCGGACCAGGCCTACCGCATCAACCGCGCCGGCAAGCTGCCGCTGATGGTCGATGCCGATCATGGCTACGGCAACGCGCTGAACGTGATGCGCACGGTTCAGGAGCTGGAAACCGCCGGCGTCGCCGCGCTGATGATCGAGGACACGCTGCTGCCGCGCGCGTTCGGCGAGGCGAAGGCGTCGCTGATTTCGCTCGAGGAAGGCGCCGGCAAGATGCGCGCTGCCCTTGCCGCGCGGGAGGACCGGTCGCTGGTCGTCATCGGCCGCACCGGCGCGCCTTCGATCACCGGCCTCGCCGACGGGATCAGGCGGCTGAAGGCGTACGAGGCCGAGGGCGTCGATGCGCTGTTCATCGCCGGCGGGCTGACGCGCGACCAGCTCGACGCCATCGCGGCGGAGGTGAAGGTGCCGCTGATGCTCGGCGGCGTGCCGGAGGCGCTGCTGGACAAAGCGTACCTGGCCAGCCGCGGCGTGCGGGTGGCGCTGCAGGGGCATCAGCCCTTCTCGGCGGCGGTGAAAGCGATCTATGACACGATGAAGGCGCTGCGGGAGGGCACCAAGCCCGCGGCGCTGACCGGCATCGCCTCCCGGGACCTGATGGCGCGCGTCACCCGCGAGGGCGACTACAAGACCTGGACCGAAAAGTTTCTGACCTGATGACCATCCTGACTGGCAAGGCACGACTGGCTGGCATTACCGGCTGGCCCGTTGCCCACTCCCGCTCCCCCCGGCTGCACGGCTTCTGGCTGGAGCGTCATGGCATCGACGGCGCCTATGTGCCGCTGCCGATCGCGCCGGGGAACTTCGCGGCGGCGATCAGGGGGCTGATGTGGGCGGGGTTCGCCGGCGTCAACTGCACCATCCCGCACAAGATCGCCGCCTTCGAGGTATGCGACGCCGTGGAGGACTCCGCCCGCCGCGCCGGCGCCGTCAACACGCTGGTGTTCCGCGACGGGTGCATCGTCGGCAGCAACACCGATGGCTGGGGGTTCCTGGCGAACCTGCGCGCCCACGGCGTCGATCCCGGGGCCGGTCCGGCGCTGATCCTGGGCGCCGGCGGCTCGGCCCGCGCCATCGCGGCGGTGCTGCTGGACCTTGGCGTGCGGGTGACGCTGGCCAACCGCACCCCCGCCAACGCCGAGCGCCTGGCCCGCGAACTGCCCGGTCTGGCGGTCATCGACTGGGATCGGCGGGAGGACGCGCTGGCGGACCATGCGCTGGTGGTGAACACCACGCCGCAGGGAATGACGGGGCACGCGGCGCTGGACCTCGGCCTGGACCGCGCCGGGCCGGGCCTGACTGTCGCCGACATCGTCTATGTGCCGCTGGAGACGCCGCTGCTGGCGGCGGCGCGGGCGCGTGGGCTGCGCTGCGTGGAGGGGCTGGGGATGCTGCTGCACCAGGCCGTCCCCGGCTTCCATGCCTGGTTCGGCGTCGAGCCCTCGGTGGATGACGCGCTGCGCCGCTTCGTCGCGGCCGACCTTCTACCGGCGTGAGGATCATCGGCCTGACCGGCGGGATGGGCATGGGCAAGTCCACCGCCGCCGCCGCCTTCCGCCGCGCCGGCATCCCGGTGTTCGACGCCGATGCCACGGTGCACCAGCTGCAGGCGAGAGGCGGCCGGGCGATCCCGGCGATCGAGGCCGCCTTCCCGGGGACGATCCGCGGCGGCGTGGTGGACCGCGCGGCGCTGCGCCAGGCGGTGCTGGGCAATCCCGGCGCACTGACCCGGTTGGAGCACATCCTGCATCCGATGGTGGAGGCCGAGGAACGCGCCTTCGTCGCCCGCGCCCGCCGTGCCGGCAAGCCGGCGGTGGTGCTGGATATCCCGCTGCTGTTCGAGACCAAGGGCGACCGGCGGGTCGATACCGTCGTGGTTGTCTCGGCGCCGCTGGCGATCCAGATCCATCGCATCGGCCTGCGCCGGCGCATGAGCAAGGCCGACGTCGCGGCAGTGATCGCCCGCCAGATGCCGGACCGGGAGAAGCGCAAGCGCGCCGACGTCGTGATTCAGACCGGGCTGTCGCGGGCGCACACGCTGCGGGCGCTGCGCCGCTTCATCGGCACGCTGCGGCCTTGAGGTGGGGCGGTTGGGGCCTTGTGTTCTGGCCGGCCAGGTCCATGCGCATCAGGAGAATGGAGCCATTCCAACGGCCCTGTCCAGTGGCCGTTCCTGGCTCAGCCAGGTCAAAGGAGAACCGGGCGCTGGCCCCGAACGCGCTTGTTCAGCGGCGCGGGCCGACAGCGGCTTGGCGCCCACTCTCGTCGTCCAATCGCCTTGGCTGTCACCTCTGAAGCGGACACTCCCCCGACCGCAGTCTGATGGCAAGAATGGGTAATTTTGCGTTACAGCAGACCGCAGGCCGGTTGGGACAGGGCGACGGCGCACCCGCAT
>NZ_NHRY01000229.1 GCF_002937115.1 Rhodopila globiformis
CCAATCGCCGCTCGCCGCGGACCTACGACCGCGACCTCTACAAGGCGCGCCATCTGATCGAAAATTTCTTCGCCAGGCTCAAGCAGTTCCGTGCCATCGCAACCCGCTATGACAAGACTGCCCGCAACTTCCTCGCCGCGGTCCACCTCGCCGCCGCCGTCGTTTGGCTTAATTGACGACACGCCCTAAAACGCCAAGACGCCAGGATCATCGCTTTCAGGCCACCGCCTGCCGCGATAGAGGGCATGCGGTTCCCGGGGAAAATTGCCCGATCCATCACTCCCCAGGTCGACGCGAGCCGCACCAAGGGTTTCGGGAAAATGGCCGAAATTCCCCGGGAACCATACAAGGCACCTGACGGCATCCGGGACACGACAGCAAACCGCAGGCCGGTTGGGGCCGGGCCGACGGCGCGTGTTCATTTGTGATTCCGCACCGACGCTTTCCCAGCGTGGCGCAGGGCAACTGTCGACGCTCAGTGTCTGTCCGGGAAGTTCACGTGCCTTTACAAAGCCTTCTGACCATCAGGCGGATCGAGGCAAGACGCACAAAGGCGAGCGCTTTCCGGTTCAGGTTCTCCCAGTCCTTGGCCAGGCGACGGCAGCGATTGAGCCAGGCAATCGTTCGCTCAACGATCCAACGTTTCGGCAGCACGACGAAGCCCTTGGCGGCATCGGACCGCTTGACGATCTCCAGCTTGACCTGCCGCAGCACCCGTTTCAGCGCCTTCTGGAACTTCGGTCCCTGGTAGCCGGCATCGGCGTAGAGCTTGCGCAGGAACGGGAACAAGCCGAACAAGGTCGCCAACAGCAGAGCGCCGCCGTCGCGGTCCTGGATGTCGGCGGCATGCACGATGACCTGGAGCACCATGCCCTCGGTGTCGACCAGCAGATGACGCTTCTTGCCGTTGATTTTCTTGCCTGAATCGTATCCCGCCGGGTCGATGGTCCGGCCGCCTTTTTCGGCGCTCTTCACGCTTTGGCTGTCGATGATCGCAACCGTCGGGCTGGCTTGCCGCCCGGCCTGCTCGCGGCACTGCACGTACAGAGCATAATGGAGGCGTTCCAATGTGCCGTCGTTGTCCCAGCGGTTGAGATAGTCGTGCACGGTGCTGCGCGGTGGCAGGTCCTTGGGGATCGCCCGCCATTGGCAGCCGGCGCTCAGGATGTACATGATCCCGTTGACGACCTCGCGTACGTCCACGGTGCGGTGGGCGCCGCCGTGCTTGGCCGGCGGGATCAGCGGGGCCACCAGGGCCCACTCGGCATCTGTCAGGTCGCTCTCATAACGCAGGTGGCTACGGTCGTAGAGCGGGCGGTTCTACTTGGTCCACATACGGTGAAAGTAATAGGGGCAAAACCCCGGGCGAATTTGGTGATTGCCCATATCGTTCCGCAGTTGGATGCCAAAAAAATGGCGGAATTCCGTGCCTGTCGTCCCAGTTTCGAGCGTATGCTGCACATGCGTGCCCGGGGTTTTGCCCCTATTACCGGTGAAAGTGGTAATCCATTGACTACATTCAGGATCTTCCCGGACAGACACTCAGACCGGGATGCAGCACAGTTATTAATTAATATTAATGAATTCGACCCCAAATCAACACGACTGCACAAACGGTTTCGCTTCGGCGTGTTCTGTCCGGGCACGCGGGCGGGCCGCAGGAGGCCGTCACGGTGACGCAACAGATGAATCCAAGGTCCAGGCCGTCGGCATGCATTGCTCGATGTGCGTCCGTCAGGGAACAGCACGTGCCGCCGAGGCCGCCGTCACGAGTACGACAAATTTTTGCGAACGGGATGAAGGCACTGCCGGTTTCCCCGCCCCTGATTGGCGCCGGCCGCAGCCGAAGCCATCGCGGTTCAAACCGGTTTCCAACGATCGGAACCGGCTCCGGCGTCACGCCTGCCGGCTGTAACGGCCGGCTTCCTCATCCGCTGCCGCCCGCCGGGCAGGCCGATCCTGCCATGCCAGGGCGCCTGTTGCCGGACCCGTGAGCGGAACGGCCGGATTGACACGTCTTCGCGGCAAGAACAGAATTATTTTTGGCTAGGGTTGAAACGCCCATTTTGGGCCAGGAGAATAATATGGTCTTCAGACCTGGATACCTCGGCTTGCTTGCAACGCTTCCACTGCTGTCCGCCCCGGCGTTGTCGCCGGTTGGCGCCAAAGCCGCCGAGTTGAAAAGCTACGATTCCAGCAAGCCCTCGTTCTGGCAGCATCCGCCGCCGGACTGGTTCCTCGGCGACGAGACCGAGGCGCAGAAGGGGCTCGCGCCGCCGTCCGGCCCGGCGCTGCCGACGCCGCCCGATGAACTGCAGGCCGATCTCAAGCGAATCAAGCTGCCGCCCGGTTTCAGGATCGAGGTCTATGCCAGCGGCCTGCCCGAGGCGCGGCAAATGGCCTGGGGCAAGGATGGCACCCTGTATGTCGGGTCGTTCAACGCGACAAACGTCTATGCAGTCAAGGACGTGGGCGGCAAGCGGGAGGTGAAGACCATCCTCAAGGGCCTCAACATGCCGACCGGCGTCGCCTATCTCGACGGCGCGCTGTATGTGGTCGCCATTGACAAGCTGTTGCGCTACGACAACCCCGAGGCCAACCTGGACCACATGCCGGCCCCGGTCGTCGTTTATGACGACATGCCGCATTATGTCGCGCATGGCTGGAAGTATCTCGTCGTCGACAAGAATGGATGGATGTACATCCCGTTCGGGCCGCCGTTCAATATCGGCATCCCGCCGACCAGCGTGTCGCAGATCCGTCACGTCGACCCGAAGACGGGACTGGCAGAAATCGTCGCGCTGGGCGTGCGCAACAGCGTCGGTGGTGACATCGATCCGCGCACCGGCGACTACTGGTTCACGGAAAATGCCCGCGACTGGATCAGCGATGACCTGCCCAGCGACAAGCTGAACCATATCACCAGGCTCGGACAGCATTTCGGCTACCCGTACTGCCACCAGGGCGACCTGCCCGACCCGAAATTCGCGCGCGGTCACAAGTGCAGCGAATTCACGCCGCCGGTGCTCAAGCTGGGCGCGCACGTCGCCCCACTCGGCATGAAGTTCTATACCGGCAGCCAGTTCCCGGCCCAGTACAAAGACAACATCTTCATTGCCGAGCATGGCTCCTGGAACCGCCACAAGTATCAGGGCGGGCGCATCGAGCGGGTCATCGTCGATCCCAGCGGCAAGTCAGCCAGGCAGGAGGTGTTCGCCAGCGGCTGGATCACCGGCGACCGCGACTACTTCGGGCGGCCGGATGATATCCTGCAGGCTCCGGACGGGTCGTTGCTGGTCTCGGATGACTGGGCCGGCGCGATCTACCGCATCAGCTACAAGAAATAAGCCTGGCGCCAACGGCTGCTGACTGCGATCCCGGGGTGCCGGCGCCTGCGCGTCATGGCCGGCACCCGCGTCAGGCCCTGGCACAGGCGCGGGGCGGCCAGGGCGTGGGTGCCCGGCATTCCTTGGTGTTGCGCCAGCGGGCAGGAGGCACGATAGTTTCTATACCGTCATGGACCGGCCACGCCTGGCCATGACGGTATAGCAACGCCGGCGGCGCCCCGTACGTCCAGCGGCCGTATGCCTCATTGATTGGAACGTCATGATTATCCCGTGTCTTGTCCTCGCCATGCTGACACTGCTGCCGTTCGCCGGCGCCCGGGCGGCGGCGGGCGACGTCAACGCAGGACGGGAAAAGGCCAGGCTGTGCGCCCCGTGCCACGGGCAGAACGGCATCTCGTCCCGGCCGGGCATTCCGTCGCTGGCAGGGCAGAGGGATCAGTTTCTCCAGTGGCAGCTTGTGTTCTTTCGTTCCGGACGGCGGCCGAATCCGGTGATGGTGCCGATCCTGGCCAAGCTCAGCGACCGGGACATACGCGACCTGGGGGCTTACTTCGCCAGCCTGCCGCCCAATACCCAGCCGGCGGCGACGCGGCCGGACGAAGCGCTGCGCGCCAGGGGACAGGCGATCGTCGCCCAGCACCACTGCGCGAACTGCCATACCGACAGTTTCCGCGGCGAGCGTGCGGCGGCCTCGCTTGCCAACCAGCGTCAGGACTACCTGGTCAAGGCGTTGACCGATTACCGCTCGGCCGCCCGCCCCAGCGTCGGCGTGGCGGCGATGACCGAGGCCGCGTCGGGGCTTAGCGACGACGATATCGCGGCGATCGCAACCTATCTCGCCATGCTCGGCCCGGCCGGACGGTAACCGGTGAGTCGTTGCGCAGCCTGCCTGTCTCTGTCCGTGCTGGCCTGCATCCAGTTTGGTCCGGCGCAGACCGGCCGTCCACGCCTTTGCCGCGGTCAGCACTGCAAGACGTGGATGGTGGCCTTCACACCATTGACGTTAAAATGGCGGGATCGGGGGCGCCGGCGTTGCTATATCGTCATGGTGGGAAGGCCCAGCATCCACGCCTTCTGCTGAAATCGGCACCGCAAGGCTTGGATGGCGGCCCTGCGGCCACCACGACGACCAAGCGGTCGCGCCGCCTGAACCCGGCACGCCGCGAACAGCCCGGTTGACACGCGGCTAACGCCCTGCTGTGAGGCGACCAAGCTGGCAGGGAGGACACACGGCCATGGACGCAGGCGAACATGGCACGGCACCGGACCGCCCGTTGAGCCTCGCCCCGGAGCGCTTCAGCCGCACCGGGCGGCCGGCCTATGCGGTCATCGATATCGGCTCCAATTCCGTCCGCCTCGTCGTCTATGACGAGATCGGCCGAGCGCCATTCCCGCGCTTCAACGAGAAGGCGTTGTGCCAGCTCGGCGACGGCCTGGCGCGGACCGGCGCCCTGACGCCGGACGGCGCCGCCCGGACCCTCGCCGCCTTGCGCCGCTTCCACGCCATTGCCGACGCCATGGCGGTCAGCCGGATCGACGTGCTCGCCACCGAGGCGGTGCGGCGGGCCAGCAACGGCCCGGACCTGGTCGCCCAGATCACCGCCCAGACCGGCCTGCCGGTGCGGGTCCTGAGCGGCGACGAGGAAGCTTTTTTTGGCGCGCTCGGCATCGTATCCGGGTTCTACCGGCCCACCGGGCTGAGCGGCGACATGGGCGGGGGCAGCCTGGAAATCGCGGATGTGCGCGATGACCGTGTCGGATCGCAGCGCATCAGCCTGCCGCTCGGCGCGCTGCCGGTGCGGCGGCTGCTGGAGTCCGGCCTCGACAGCGCGAAGGCGCGGATCGACGCGCTGCTGCGCGACGGCGTTCCACCGGAGCTGTCCGGCGGCACGTTCTACGCCGTCGGCGGCGGCTGGCGCGCCTTCGCCCGGGTGCACCTGGCCGCGCGCCGGGCGCCGGTGCAGGTGGTGCACGGCCACGCCGTCCCCGCGGCCGAACTGCGCGACTTCGCCAAATCCATCCTGAAGCTGTCGCCGGCGAAGATCGCCACGCTGCCCGGCCTGCCGAGGCGGCGCGCCGTCACCCTGCCTGCCGCCGCCCTGGTGCTGGACCGCACGCTGAAGTGGCTGCGGCCCGAGCGGGTCGTGTTCTCCATGCTGGGCGTGCGGGAGGGATGGCTGTATTCCCAACTCAGCGAGGCCGAGCGCTACCTCGATCCGCTGGTCGAGGGCGCGCAGTCGTTCGGCCTGCCGTTCGCCCGCGTGCCGGCCTTCGCGCCGGCGCTGACGCAGTGGACGGCGGGGCTGTTCCCGAACGAGACCCGCGCCGAGCAGCGGCTGCGCGTCGCCGCCTGCGCCCTGTCCGATTATGCCTGGCGCGACGAGGCCGGCCTGCGGGCGGCGGAAAGCTTCCGGCGCCTGCTGCAGTTCCCGCTGATCGGCCTGGACCACGCCGAGCGCGTGTTCCTCGCCGCCGCGATCCACGCGCGCTATGGCGGCAGCGCCGACGACCCGGTGCTGTCACCGGCGATTGGCCTGCTGCGGCCGGAGCTGGTGCGCCGCGCGCAACTGCTGGGGCGGGCGCTGCTGCTTGGCTACCGGCTGGCGGGCGGCGTGCCGGAGATCCTGGCCGCGGCCGCCGTGCACATCGACGACAAGCGGGTGCGGCTGATCGTCCGGCCGGCGGCGCGCGTGCCGGAGAGCGAGGTGGTCGCGGATCGCCTGAAACTGCTGGCCAACGCCGCCGGGGTGCGCCGGATCGAGGTGATCGAGGCGGAGCCGGGCGACCGGCGCGATGGCGGGTCCTGATCCGGGACGCCGCGGCTACAACCGCCGGATCGCTTGTTGCTTCACCGTACCGGGAAGGCGCCTTGATTTTTTCAGGAACCGTCACAAGGGTGGAGGCGCTTCCGGCCGACGCCGCCCCGGGATACCACGCGGCGCCGGAGCCTGCCCGTCCCGCTCCGAACCAGCCAGGAGGAAACGACGATGTACGCAGCCATCCGCCAGGGCAAAGCCAAGCCCGGACATGCCGAGGAACTGGCCCAGACCATCAAGGAAGGCGCGGTCCCGATCATCAGCGATGTCGAAGGCTTCCGCGCCTATTACGTGATCTACGCGCCGGACGACACGGTGACGGCCATCAGCGTCTTCGAGAGCTATGCCGGCGCCGAGGAATCCAACCGGCGCGGGCTGGCCTGGGTCGAGGAAAAACTGCGGCCGCTGATGGCCGGACCGGTCAGCGCCGTCGCGGGGCCGGTGATCGTCCACACCCTGGCGTAAGGCCGGCCCGCAGCGCATCGCGAGCCGGAACGATACTGCGGCGCGCTCAGATTGAGTCCCGGATCAATTGCTGCTTCAGGGCCGCGATACGCGCCTGCACGCCCGGCAGGTTGGGATCGATTGCGGCGGCACGCTGGAAGGCGGCCAGGGCCTCCTTGTCCTTGCCCAGCCGCATGTCGCACAGACCCAGGCCCGACAGCGCGCCGAAGTGACGAGGCTCCAGCGCCAGCACCTTGTCGATGGCCTGCACGGACTTCTGGAAAAGCCCCATGGCGTAAAGCGTCGTCGCGCGCTTGTTCCAGCCCTCGGCGAAGCCGGGCGCCCGGTCCACGACACGATCGAACAGCCTGAGCGCCGCGTCGTAGTTGCCTTCGTCCAGGCGGGCGGTGCCCTCCGCCATCAGGCTGTCGATCGCCGGGTTCCCGGAGTTGGCCCAGATCACCCAGACCTGGTGCTCGATCTGCCGCGCCCGCCCGGGCGGCGCGGTAGGGAGAGCCGCCAGCAGCGCGTCGAGGCGCGGGTCATGCTGGTCCGCCGCCGCCGGCGTTGCGGCGGCGGTACAGCTTGCCATGGCCAGAGCCAGGATCCAACGAGGATGCATGCACGCTCTCCCACCAGTAACGGGTTTTGACGCCTCGATCGGCCGGAGCCGGCGCACCGGCCCCTCCGCGTCATGGCGGGCGCTGGCCCCATTGGCGTTAAAATAGCGTGGCGGCGGCACGATGCTTGCCATTCCGTCATGGCCCGGCTTGTCCGGGCCACCTATTCCAGCACTGTGCCGCGACAGGTGGCCCGGACAAGCCGGGCCATGACGAGGAGGCAACAGCCAGCCCTATTTTAACGCCCATGGGGCGAAGGCCCACCATCCGCGCCTTTTGCCGATATTGACACCGTAAGGCGTGGATGGCCGGCCTTCGCTGGTCATGACGGTTAAGCGTCCGTTTTGTTTTCGTTAAGGATACTCCTCCCGTTCGAAGATCTCCAGGTCGGCCGTCAGCACCTTCCCTTTGGTTTCGGGCCCCAGGAACACCGCGATGACCAGGACCACGAGCGAGCCCATGGTCGCGAACATCATTGGTTTGGCAAAGCCCATTCCCTGGTTCACCGCGAGCCACGTCAGCACCGGCGCGACGAAGCCGCCCCAGATGGCGCCCTGGTGGTAGACGAAGCCCGCCGCCGTGGCGCGGATTTCGGTTGGGAACCGTTCCGACAGCCAGGCCGGGTTCAGGGTGTCCTTCCCGCCGACGATCAGCGCCTGCAGCAGGAAGCCGAACGTGAACACCAGCGGGGCCGTGGTGGTCAGGTAGATCGGCGTAATGAAAATGGCCACGGTGCACGGGATCATCAGCGCCCAGCGCCGCCCGATCCGGTCCGACAGCCCGCCCCAGAAGGTGGACGAGATGAACACCAGAATGTTGCCCCAGAACAGCGGCGTCGCCACCATCGCCGGCGTCCAGCCCAGTTCCTTCTGCAAATACGTGCCCGGCAGCGCCCAGATCGCGTAATAGACGCAGAAATTCGCCGCCATCCACAGGCACCCGGTCAGGGTGTTCCACAGGTACTGCCGCCTGAAGATGGCAAGCAGCGGCAGCTTCACTTCCCGCTTCGTCTGGGCCTGGATCCGCTGGTTCCCCGCCCAGACCTCGGGCTCTTTCACGTAGAGGCGGATCCAGACGCAGGCCAGCGCCGGCAGCACGCCCAGGATCAGCATGCCGCGCCAGCCGTAGCCCTTGCCCATGGCCTCCAGCGGCGCGTAGAGGAACCCGTACGCCGCGGCCGACAGCGCGTAGCCCAGGCCCCAGGATCCTTGCAGCACCCCCGACATCAGGCCCCGCGAGCGCGCCGGCCAGGATTCCATGGCGAGCGCCGCGCCGGCCGGCCATTCCGCGCCCATGCCGATGCCGAGCAGCGCCCGGAACAGGAACAGGACGCCGAAGCTCGGCGAAAAGCCGGCCAGCAGGTTGCAGATCGAATACCACAGGATCGAAATCATCAGCGGCGCCTTGCGCCCCCAGCGATCGGCCAGCCATCCCGCGGCGGTGGCGCCCAGCAGGCGCAACCACAGCGTGACCGCGAACACCGCCGTCACCGCCGTCAACGGCACGTGGAACTCCTGGCTGATCGGCAGCATGATCAGCAGGAAAATGGTGAAGTCGAAGGCATCGAGCGTCCACCCCATCCAGGCGGCGAAATAGGCGTACCATTGGTCCCTGGTGGGCTCCTTCCACCAGGAAACGTTCGGCGCGGCTCCGGCCATTCCGGACATGACAGCTTCTCCCCCGGTTTATTGGTTCATCGCACGGCGTCGCGCGCCGTTCTTGACGGATTTGCAATATTCCGTCCGTTAAGGTTAGCTGATCGGGTGGAGGCGGCAAGGGCAGGGGCGGGTGCTGTCGCTTTTGTTTTCCGTTCACATTATACCCTGGAAAATCGCCGCTTTTTGTTGACTCAGATGACGCGTCCTGAAGCTGGCCTGCAACGAAACGGCGCGCTGATCCGGTTTCGGCGCCCCGGGGGCGAACCACGGCCGGGCATCACAGTTTCGGTGGAGCCTGGCCCGCACGCCGATCCCGGGTTGACGCTGCCGCATTGCGAGCGACGTGATTTGGCTGGAGGTAAACCACCGATGGCCGCTGCAAATCCCAGTGCAAATCCCAAACCGGGCGCGCCCGAGGCCGTCCTGACGTCCCGCTGCTTCGGCGGCACGCAGTACGTCTTCCGTCATCGGTCGGAGACGACCGGCACCGACATGCGCTTCGCCGCTTTCGTTCCGCCACAGGGCGAGACGGGCAAGCGGCCGGTCGTCTGGTTCCTCGCCGGGCTGACCTGCACCGAGGAAAACTTCACGGTCAAGGCCGGCGCCCAGCGCGTCGCGGCCGAGCTCGGCCTGGTCCTGATCGCCCCGGACACCTCGCCGCGTGGCGAGGACGTGCCGGATGATCCCGATGGCGCCTATGATTTCGGCCTCGGCGCGGGCTTCTACCTCGACGCCACGCAGCCTCCCTGGGCGCGGCACTATCGGATGGAAAGCTACATCATCCGCGAACTGCCCGAGGTCGTTGCCGGCGCCGTGCCCGCCGACATGACGCGGCAGGGGATCATGGGGCACTCGATGGGTGGGCATGGCGCGCTGACGCTGGCGCTGCGCCACCCGGGCCGTTTTGCTTCCGTTTCGGCCTTCGCGCCGATCGCCTCGCCGATGAACTGTCCGTGGGGAGAAAAGGCGCTGGGCGCCTACCTCGGCGCGGACCGGGCCGCATGGCGGGCGCATGACGCGTGCGCGCTGATCGAGGACGGGGCACGCCTGCGGGCGCTTCTCGTGGACCAGGGCACCGCCGACGGTTTCCTGCAGAACCAGTTGAAGCCGGACCTGCTGGAAGCCGCCTGCGCGAAAGCCGGAATTCCGCTGACGTTGCGGCGGCAGGAAGGTTACGATCACTCCTATTTCTTCATCGCCAGCTTCGTCGAGGACCATCTGCGCTGGCACGCCCGCGCGCTGTCGGCGGCTGCCTCCTGACAAGCGTCCAGGCCTGTCTGGAACCAAAGACCGTTTGCCCGGGTGGCCAACGGCGCGGCAGGCGGGCCTATGCGCGATCTGCGAAGGCCGGCATCACCTCGCGCGCGAGCAGGTCGGCGGTGCGCATTGCGTCGTCGAAGGTCAGGTCGCCGAACGCCACATCGGCAACGAAGTAGTTGACGCCGGCCGCTTCGACCTGCGCGGCGACGTAGTCCCTGGCTGCGGCGGGCGTGCCGGCGAAGGCGCCGCCGTGGTCGCGCAGCGGCTCGAATTCAGGCGGCAGCGGCAGCGGCAGGACCATGCCGTGCTGCACCCAGAGAATCTCCATATTCCGCCGCCATAGCCGATAGCCGTGCTCGGCCGCGCGAAGGGCGCTGGCTTCGTCCTCGGCCAGGACCATGTGGCGGATCAGCCCGAGCAGCGGGAGTTTCTCCGGCGGCTTGCCGAGAGCGGCCCATTCGTGACGATAGCGGTCGGTGACGGCGCGTGTCGCCTCGGCCGGCAGCAGCGTCACCAGGTTGACGTCGTTGGCCGCGGCCCACACGCTGGTTTCCGGGTTGAGCACGCCATACCACAGCGGCGGATGCGGCTGCTGCAGCGGCTTCAGCACCATCGGAACTTTGTCGAAACGGTAGAATTCGCCGGCATGGATCAGTTGGTCCGACGTCAGCCCCTGCCGGATCACCTGCAGCGCCTCGACATACTGCCGCTGGCCCTGGCTTGGATCGATGCCGAAAAAACCCACCTCGATCGGAGAAACGCCCTTGCCGACGCCGACTTCGTAACGTCCGCCGCTCATGTGGTCGAGCATGCAGATTTCCTCGATCAGCCGGAGCGGATGGTAGAGCGGCAGCAGATAGACCAGCGGCCCGAAGCGCAGCCGCCGGGTGCGCTGTGCCACGGCGGCCATGAAAATGCCGGGTGACGGCGCGAGGCCGAGCGGCGTGCCGTGGTGCTCGGCGAGGTGGTAGGCATGGAACCCAAGCCGATCATAGGCTTCGATGAGTTGCAGCCGCTGTTCGATCTGCTGCCGGAGCGGCACGCCGGCATAGTCCATGTGTTCGAAAATGCCGAACTTCATGTGGTTTCCTCCCCGGATATCGGCGTCGCCTGGCACAGGGCGGATGCCGGGCGCCACGACCGTTTCTTCTTCGTCATGGCCGGGCGTGTCCCGACCATCCACCCCCCACCGTTGAAGCGCAGATGGCCGGGACACGCCCGGCCATGACGATGGGGAGGCGACCCGGCCCCGCCTCTAGCTGTTCGGCCCGCGTTCCATCGACACCGGCTGCCAGCGCCGCAGTTGCGAATTCAGCAGCACCGCCGGATTGACGCAGCTCATCGGCCACCGGCCGCTCAGCACCAGCGCCAGTTCCCGCCCGACATGCCGTTTCCGTGCCGGATCGAACCGCGCCGAGGCGGACGCGGTGTGCGCCGACAGCGTTACGTTCGCCATCGACAGGATCGGGTTGTTGTTGCCGGGCGGCTCGATCTCCAGCACGTCCAGGCCGGCATGGGCGATCCAGCCTTCCTGCAGCGCCTTGATCAACGCCGCCTCCTGCACCGTCGGCCCGCGGCCGGTGTTGATGAACACCGCGGTCTTTTTCATCAGGCGGAAATGCTTCTCCATCAGCATTCCCTCCGCCTCCGGCGTCGCCGGCGCGTGCATCGAGACGAAGTCCGACTGCGACAGCACCTCCTCCAGCGTCGCCGGCAGCACGCCGTGCTCGACCATCACCAATTCCTCGATGTACGGATCGTAGGCGATGATGCGCAGCCCGAACGGCCTGGCCCGCTTCGCCACCGCCCGCGCCACATGGCCGAAGGAAATCAGGCCCAGGGTCTGCCCCATGATCCGCGGAATCTGCAGTAGCGCCGGGCGGCCTTCGCGCCAGCGACCTTCGCGCACCATGCGGTCCTGCTCGATGGTGCGCCGGTGCCCCGCCAGCAGCAGCATCATGGCGTGATCGGCCACTTCCTCGATGAAGGTGTCCGGGCAGTTGGTCACCGGCATGCCGCGCGCCGTCGCCGCGGCGACGTCGACGCTGTCCACGCCGACGCTGCCCAGCACGATGGCGCGGCACTGCTGCGGCAGGGACTCGACGATCTTCCTGGTGAAGCGGATGCCCTTGCCATAGATCACGTCGGCGTCCCGGGCGAACTTGATGAACCCGTCCTCGTCCGTCGGGCCCTCGACGATTTCGGCGTCGATCCCTTCCAGCGGCTCCATTTCGTACTCGTAGCCGCCGCCGGCGGTGGTGAAGCTGGCCCCGGCGGGGGTGGCGATCTTGAATTTTGCCACGTCTTTCCTCCTGTGTTTCAGCGTTTCGGCGGGTGTGCCCGGACCGCTTTCTCGTTGACGTCGATGCCCCAGCCGGGGCCGGTTGGCAGGATGAGGTCGCCGTTGTCGATCACCGGGACGCTGCTGTAGAACTCGTCGCGCCAGGGCGCGCTGTCGATGTCGATCTCCATCACCCGGAAATTCGGCACGATGGCGCTGAACGTCGCGCTGATCGCGCTGCACAGGTGGCCGTAGAAGTTGTGCGGCGCGACGTTGATCTCGTACACGTCCGCCATCGACGCGATCTTTGCCGATTCCAGCAGCCCGTTCCACACCACGTCCACGATCGCCACGTCGGTGGCGTAAAGATCCAGGAACGGCTTGAATTCCCGCCGCCCGTGCAGGGTTTCGCACGAGGCGATCGGGCAGGGGGCGCCGCGCTTGATTTCCGCCAGCGCCGGCGCGTCATGCGTGTCGATCTCCAGCCAGGTCAGGTTCGCGTCCGCAACGGCGTCGGCGATGCGCTTGTAGCCCTCGGTCTTGAAGTTGAAGTTGACGTCGAGGTGGATCCCCATGTCAGCGCCGACCGCCTAGCGCAGCACCGCAAGCTGCTCGGTCACGCCGCGGACCAGGCGGTTGTCCCAATTCAGTTCCGGCCAGCCCGGCGTGCGGCCGAAGCCGGGGACGTAGTACGCCAGCCGCCCGTCGATCATCGGCAGGATGTTGGTCTTCAGCGCGCGGAAGCCGCGGTCCCGCACCTCCTGCGCGTGCCGCGCCAGGTCGTCGTAGGTTTCCAGAGGCGGTGTGCCCATCAGCGCGCTGCTGCGCACCCGGTACGTTCCGAAATGCGACCAGTACACTGGGATCCGTTCCCGGATCGGCCCGCCGAACAGCGCCGCCACCGGCACGCCATAGGCCTTGCCGGCGACGTCCAGCAGCGCGTTCTCGATCGCCGCAATCGCCTGCTGGTTCAGCCCGCCGCGCGACTGCCGGGTCAGCACGTGCAGGTGCTGCGTCACCTGCTCGAACCGCAACGGATCGCGGCCGATCAGCAGCGGCGACAGGCCGTTGATGACGCCGGAAAGGCCGGTGCTGCCGAAACTTTCGTTGTATTCCGACCAGCCGGTGATGCCGTCGCTGGTGGTGACCTTCAGGAAGGAGAACATCCGCCAGCCGGCATCGGCCTGCAGGGTCTCGACCCCGGTGATCTTCATGGTTTCCTCCCGCCGGCGGCGCCGCGTCCGGGCAAAGTCCAGCACGCCCGGCCGCCGGGGGCAAGATTCCGGCTGGCACAGTCGCGGCCTTCACGAGGCCTGCGGTAGCCTGGACGGTCCCCGGTACCGCAGCGCCCTGATCAGCAGGGCAAAGGCCGGCGAATGCTGTCGGCCGCTCGGATAATAAATATGGTAGCCCGGGAACGGCGCGCACCAATCCGCCAGCACTTGGACGAGCCGTCCGTCCGCCAGGTGCTGCTCCACCTGCTTCTCCGGCAGGTAGGCCAGCCCGAACCCGGCCAGGGTCGCGGTCAGGATCAGGGCGGCGGTGTTGAACACAAGCTGCCCCTCGACCCGCACCCGCAACTCACGCCGGCCCTTTTCGAACTCCCAGACGTAGAGGCCGCCGTGGGTTGGCAGCCGGAGGTTGATGCAGGCATGGGCTGTCAGATCCTGCGGCGTCCGCGGCGCCGCGTGCCTGGCGAAATAGGCGGGCGCGCCGACAACGGCCATGCGCATGTCCGGCCCGATGGGCACGGCGATCATGCCCTTCGAGACATTGCCGCCCGGGCGCACGCCTGCGTCGTAGCCCTCGGCGGCGATGTCGGTCAGGCCGTAGTCGATGACGATCTCCACCCGGATGTCGGGATAATCCGGCAACAACCGTTGCAGCGCCGGCCACAGGATCGTTTCGGCCGCGTTCTCGGTCGCCGCGATGCGGATGGTGCCGGCGGGTTTCTCGCGCAGTTCGCTCAGCGCCGCCAGTTCGGCGTCGATTTCCTCGAGCCGCGGTCCCACCGTGCGCAACAGGCGTTGACCCGCCTCGGTTGGCGCCAGGCTGCGCGTGGTCCGGGTGAGCAGCCGCAGCCCGAGGCGCGCCTCAAGCTGCCGGATGGTATGGCTCAGCGCCGGCTGGGACACGC
Source organism: Rhodopila globiformis (assembly GCF_002937115.1). GTDB lineage: Bacteria > Pseudomonadota > Alphaproteobacteria > Acetobacterales > Acetobacteraceae > Rhodopila > Rhodopila globiformis. The sequence goes on from NZ_NHRY01000229.1 coordinate 14,564, forward strand.
CGAGCCGGGCGGCGGCGCGGGTGAAGCTGCCCTCGCGCGCGACGGCGATGAAGGCGGACAGGTCGTTCAGGTTCTCCCGCGGCATTCATAAATCTGGTTTATAAGTTCATTCGTGTTCTACCATCTAATCTACGGCCCCCGCAGCCGCTACCTGATCACCAGCGGCGCAACAGGCCGCAGGAGGCCACCGGCAATCGGAGGAGAGGGACAATGGAAATCAGGCGAGCGGGCTCGCAGCCTTCCGGCAAGGGACCGGAGGCGTATTTCACCGGCACGGTGCGCATCGACCCGCTGTTCAGCCCGCCCGACCCGGCGCGCGTGGCCGGCGCCCTGGTGACGTTCGAGCCCGGCGCCCGCACCGCCTGGCACACGCACCCGCTCGGCCAGACCCTGATCGTCACCGCCGGCTGCGGCTGGATCCAGCGCGAGGGCGGGCCGATCGAGGACATCCGGCCGGGCGACGTGGTCTGGTTCGCGCCAGGGGAGAAGCACTGGCACGGCGCCACGCCGACCACGGCCATGAGCCATATCGCGATCCAGGAGAAGCTGAACGGCAGCCCGGTCACCTGGATGGAACACGTCAGCGAGGACCAGTATCGGCGGTAACGGCCGCTGCTGGTGCCGGACGGGGACACGGTCCCGTCAAGGCATCAGGCCAAGTTCGCTCCAATGGGCAGGTCGCGGAGAGGTTGCGCGGGACAAATGAGTCCCGAACGCTCCAGGCCAGCCGATGTCCACGTAGGAGGCAGCGAGAATGACCGGAAAAAGCCTTCTCATCACCCTGAACAACGGCGTCGCCATGCCGGCCCTGGGGCTCGGCGTCCTGGACCGGAGCGCGATCGCGCAGACCGCGCGTGCGGTGGAGACCGCGATCGCGAACGGCTATCGGCTCATTGACACCGCAGCCGCCTATGGCAACGAGCGGCAGGTCGGCGAGGGTATCGCGCGCAGCGGCAGCGACCGCTCCGAGATTTTCGTCACGACGAAGCCTGGATGAGTGACTATGGCTACGAGCCCACCCTTCAGGCCTGCGCGGCAAGCCTGCGCCGGCTTGGGCTGGAGTATGTGGACCTGTATCTCCTCCACTGGCCGGTTCCCTCGGACTTCGAAACGACAATCGCCGCGTACCGGGCTGCCGGAAAGCTGCTCGCCGAGGGACGGGTACGTGCCATCGGGGTGAGCAATTTCAGCCTGCGGGACCTGAGGACGCTGACGTCTCGGTCAGCATTGAGGATGTCGAGCCCGCCGACTGGGCCGAAAAGGTTTACAAGCCGGACATCGTTGTCAGGCCGGACACGCTGTACAAGAAGCCCGGATACGATCCCCTATAACGACCGCCGGGCCGTCACGGGGGGCGGACCCATGCGTTGAAGGCCCGTTGCTTCTCCGTCATGGCCGGGCATGTCCCGGCTATGACGGTGAGGGAGAGGCCCTTGCTCCGCCGGCTCGCTTAACCTGACACGCCCGGCCATGACGATAGAGAGACGACCTCGCTCCGCCGGTCCGCTTACCCCGGTACGCACACGGGTGAACCCGCCACCCGCTTCACCGCGTCCAGAACGGCTCCACCCCGTAATGCGCGTAGATGCTGCGGCTCCAGTCCTCGTCATGCCAGGTCGCCGTCGCCTCGTCGGTATAGGACGGCGCGCCCTGCAGCACGTCCTGGCTGATGTCCACGATATAGCCGCCCACCTCGGGATCGTAGCGCAGCTTCTCCCACGGCAGCGGAAAGTACTTGTCCCCGATGCCCAGGAAACCGCCATGCGCCAGGACGGCATAGGCGATCCGGCCGGTTTCCTTGTCGATCATGACGTCCTCGAGCGTCCCCAGCTTTTCCAGCGCGGTGTTGTAGACGGTCGCGTCCTGCACCTTCTTCGCGGCGATCAGGCGGCCGGAGGGGTTCGTGGTGTCGTCCAGACTCGCCATGCTCAGCTCCTGTCGTTGCTACCGTGTTCAACGCGGGCCGGGCGCGGCGGTGTCAGGCACCGTAGCGCGGCGGCCGTTTTTCCATGAAGGCGCGCACGCCCTCGGCAAAATCCGCGGACCGTCCGGCTTCACCTTGCAGCGAGGCCTCCAGGTCAAGCTGCCGCTCCAGCGTGTTGCCCGGCATGGCCGCGAACAGCCGCTTGGTCGCCGCCAGGGCCGCGGCCGGCGCCTGGCTCAGCCGCGCCGCCAGCGCCTCGGCCTCGGCGGCCAGAGCGGTGTCGTCCACCGCCTTCCAGATCATGCCCCACGCGGCCGCGGTGTCGGCGTCGATGGCGTCGCCCAGCATCGCCAGCGCCCGCGCCCGGGCCTCGCCGACGCCGTGCGCCAGGAAGAAGCTGCAGCCGCTGTCCGGCACCAGCCCCAGGCGGATGAACGCCTGCACGAAGCGGGCGGACCGCGCCGCCAGCACGATGTCGCAGGCCAGCGCGAACCCCGCGCCCGCCCCGGCCGCCACGCCGTTCACCGCGGCGACGAACGGCAGCCGCGAACCCCGGATGCGCCGCACCACCTGGTGGTGGAAGCCGTTCGCCAGCGCCTCCAGGTCGGGCGGGCCGTCCGGGCCGGGCTGGAACTCGGGGCCGACTTCCTGGCCGGCGCAGAAGCCGCGGCCTTCGCCGGTCAGCACCACGGCGCGGCAGGACGCATCCGCCTCGGCCGCGTCGATCGCCGCCAGCAGGCGGACCAGCATGTCCCGGGTGACGGCGTTCAGCTTGTCCGGCCGGTTCAGCACCAGCCCCCGCCAGCCGTCATGCGTCTCGACCCGGATGTCGTCCATCAGTCGTCGCCTCCGCCTTGCGCCAGCCGGAATTCCGCCATCGGATAGACCCCCAGCACGCGCACCTCGGTCGAGAAGAACGACAGTTCCTCCAGCGCCCGGCGCAGCGCCGGCTGCTCGGGGTGGCCCTCGACGTCGCACAGGAACTGAGTCGCTGCGAACTGCCCGCCCAGCATGTAGCTTTCCAGCTTGGTCATGTTGACCCCGTTGGTGGCGAACCCGCCCAGCGCCTTATACAGCGCGGCCGGCACGTTGCGGACCCTGAAGATGAACGTCGTCATCAATTTCGGCGTGGCCGGATCCAGGATCACCGGCCGGCGCGAGACGACGTAGAACCGCGTGGTGTTGTGCGCCGCGTCCTCGACATTGGCGCGCAGGATCTGCAGCCCGTAGATCTCCGCCGCCAGCGACGACGCGATCGCCGCGTCCTCCTTGTTGCCCCATTGCGCCACGAGCTGCGCCGAGCCGGCGGTGTCCGCCTCCACCACCGGCGCCAGGTTCAGCTCCGCCATGATCCGCCGCACCTGGCCCAGCGCCACGGAGTGCGAGTGCGCCCGCCTGATGTCGCTCAGCGTCGCGCCCGGCACGCCCAGCAGACAGTGCTCCACCCGCTGGAACTGCTCGGCGATGATGAACAGCTTCGAGTCCGGCAGCAGCGCGTGGATGTCCGACACCCGCCCGGCCAGGCTGTTCTCGCACGGCAGCATGCCCAGATCGGCGCGCGCCTCCCGCACCGCCTCGATCGCCACCGGGAAGGACAGGCAGGGCAGGGTCCGCATCTCGGGATAGGCGGCGCGGCAGGCCAGGTCGGAGTAGGCGCCCGGAATGCCCTGGAAGGCGATCACCCCGCTCATCGGCGAGCCAGCCAGGCGCGGGCGCGTTCCAGGTCCTCCGGCGTGTCGACCCCGAACGGTCCGTGCTCCATGCGCGCGCAGGCGATCCGCATGCCATGCTCCAGCGCCCGCAGTTGCTCCAGGCTTTCGCGCCGCTCCAGCGGGCTTGGCGGCAGCGCGACGAAGCGGTCGAGCGCCGCCCGTCGCCAGGCATAGATGCCGACATGGTGCCAGCGTGGCCCCGGCCCCCACGGGATGGGCAGGCGGGAGAAATACAGCGCCGGCGCGACCGCCTCGTCCGGCCCGAAGGCGCAGGCGGCCTTGACGAAGGACTCCGTCGCGGCCTCGGCCTCGTCGCCGATCGGCACCACCAGCGTGCCGATGTCCACGCTGGGATTGGCCAGCGGCGTGATCACCAGGCGCAGCCCCGCAGGGTCCAGGGTCGGGAAATCGCCCTGCAGGTTGACCACCACATCGTGCCGGCGATCCGGATCGAGTTCCGCCAGCGCCGCGTGCACCCGGTCGGAGCCGGAGGGCAGCGCCGGGTCGGTCAGCACCACCCGGCCGCCGGCCGCCCGCACCACCGCGGCGATCTCGGGATCGCCGCTGGCGACGGCGACCGGGCCGATGCCGGCCTGCCGACCGCGGTCGAGCATGTGCAGGATCATGGGCTTGCCGTTGATGTCGGCGAGCGGCTTGCCGGGCAGGCGCGTCGAGGCCATGCGGGCGGGAATGACGACGATCGGGTTCACGCGCGAGGAAATCCTGAGACAGGAACCACTTGGCGGCACGGGTTCCAGCTCCCGGCTACGGCGGTCCGGCGGTGGGTTGAAGGCGATGTTTCGTTTCCCTATGGTCCGGCGACAATACGGACCTGCCCGCCCCGGCGCAACGGCGGGCCTGCAAGGACCAGGACGCGGCATGGACGACCTCACCCCGTATGTGGCAGCCGCCATCGCTGCGGCCGATGCCGCCGCCGACGTCATCCGCCCGTTCTTCCGCGCCGCCATCCCGGCCGACATCAAGGCCGATCAGTCGCCGGTGACGGTGGCCGACCGGAATGCCGAGCTGGCGATGCGGGCGGTGCTGAACCGGCTGTGCCCCGAGTGCGGCATCCTGGGCGAGGAATACGGGCTGGAGCGGCCCGAGGCCCGGCTGCGCTGGGTGCTGGACCCGATCGACGGCACCCGCGCCTTCATAACCGGCCGCCCCACCTTCGGCTCGCTGGTCGCGCTGCTGGACGGCGACTCCCCCCTGGTCGGCATCATCGACCAACCCGTCACCCGCGAGCGCTGGATCGGCCGCGCCGACGCTCCGACAGTGTTTGCCGGCGGCCTGGGCGGGGCAATTGGCACACGCCCGTGTGCGGACCTGGCGCACGCCGAGCTGTCCTGCACCAGCCCGGAGATGCTGGGCAGCGACATGGCGCGCTGGCAGCTTCTGGCGGCGCGGGTGCGGCGCAACTACTGGGGCGGCGATTGCTACGCCTATGGGCTGCTGGCGCTGGGGCAGATCGACGTGATCGTCGAGTGCGACCTGAAGCCCTGGGACTGGGCGGCGCTGCTGCCGGTGGTGCGCGGTGCCGGCGGGATGCTGACCGACTGGCAGGGCAACCCGCCGCGGGTCGAGGGCGATGGACGGGTCATCGCCGTCGGCGATCCGGCGCTGCTGGCCGACGTGGTGGCGGTGCTGGGGCCGTAGCCGGTTTCCACCGTCCGGGCGCTGACACAGCGGCCTGGCGTGTCATGCCCCCTCGTCAGGCCCCGGCCTGGGCGGCGGCGGCTCATGCCGCGTGCCATGGCGTCGCTTGAACCGCGGCGCCTGGCCGGCATTCGGCCGCGGATCACGGCGCTGTCGTTTGACAGGACTCGTTCGGGACCCGAGTCTGCCGGCCATTCGTGCCGGGACGCCGTGCCATGCGCCAGCGTGTGATCCTGTCTGTCATCGCCATCGCGGCCATCGGCCTGGGCCATGTCCCGGCGCCCGCCCTGGCGCGTGGTGGCGGGGGCGGGCACGCGGGCTTCGGCGCGCACGGGATTTTTGCCGCACGCAGCGGGTTTGGCCGCCATGCCGGCCTGCGTGCCGCGGCCGGCGGTTTCGTGCTTCGCGGCGGCGGGCGCGCTCCCGGTGGCGCAGGCTTTGCCCGGCGGAGCCGCTTTGCCGCCCGGCCCATCCAGCCCGAGGCCATCCAGCCCGAGGTGATCGTCGTTCCGCCCGTCGGGGGAACCGGCGCGATCGTGCCTCCGTTCACCGGCCCCATCGTGATGCCGTTCGGAGCAGGCGTCAGCACCGCGTTGAATGGCGGATTCCCGGGTGTCGTTACCTCGTTCGCCGCGCCGCTTGCCTCCGGCCCGCCGGATGCAGCCCGGGCGCGTGAGGCAGCCCGCCGCAGCGCGGCAGGGGACGGCGGCGCGTCGAGCGGCAGCCAGCCGAGCCGGTCCCTGACCGCCTGTTATCCGATACCAAATGGCTATCATTGCAACTGGCCTTCGTAGCGGGGCTGTCGTACGGCGTACCAGGGCAGGGTCCGGTCCCGGCAGATCGTTATTTGTTGAACTGCAATCGTCCTGTCCTCTTCTCTTGCCACGACATCCGCTGTTGTGTTGACCGCCCGGTTGATTCATGGATGCCATGCGTCGGACTGAATGGTTTGATGGTCGCGCAGCGGCAGGCCCCCGGCGCCTGCCGCGGTGCCGGCTGCGATGCGAAGGAGGATTAAATGAATTACCGAAACATAAAGCCCGTGCAAGCTGCCTGCATCGTCATCGCCCTGTGCGGCTTCGCCACCGTGCAGGCCGGGGCGGCGGCGCCGCTGAAGCCGCCGCTGTCGGCGCTCGACCCCGACAAGGACGGCACGGTCAGCCTCGAAGAGGCCAAGGCGGCCGCGGACAGGAAGTTCGACGCCCTCGATGCCGATCACGACGGCACGCTGACGCTGCAGGAGACCAAGGGCACGTTCCTGAAGTCCACCTTCCCGAAGGCGGATCCGGACAAGGACAAGACACTCGACAAGACGGAGTGGGAGGCGCAGGTGGAACAGCGCTTCAAGGCCGCCGACACCAACCGCGACGGCACGCTGGACGCAAAGGAACTGGCCTCGCCCGCCGGCATGCGCCTGCTGAAGCTGGTGCAGTAGCCCGCTTGCCCCGCGTCCTGGCCGGGTATCTCCGGCGGGGTGTTCGGGCCAGCCTCGGCGATCCAGGGCGCCGGACGGAATTGCCACGGGGACGATCAGAACGTAATCCGTATCCCGCCGAACCCGGCCACCGGCGCGGCAATGCTGTACGCCCGCGGGTTGGTCGCGCCCGGCGCCTGCGCCAGGAACACCGAGCTCGTCGGCGAGAACGTGCCGTAGGTGTAATAGCGTTGGTTGGTCACGTTGTCGACCTCGGCGAACAGCTGCACATGCGGCGTGACCTGGTAGCTCGTGCTCAGCGTCAGGGTGAAGAACGGCGGCAGCTTCGGCGTCAGGTTGGGATCGTCGCCGAACAGGTACGACCCGCTCTGCACGATCATGGCGGCGGCCAGCGTCCAGGCGTCGGTGGCGTTGTAGGTCATGCCCAGCTTGCCCTGCTGCGCCGGAATGCCAGGCAACTGGTTGCCTGGGCGGACCGTGATGTTGCCGTTGGCATCGGCTGCCGGATTGTTGCCGGCGGCCTGCACGAAGCCGGTCTGGAAGGTGGCGTCGGTGTAGGTATAGGCGACATAGGCCGACCAGCGCGGCGCGGTGTAGCGCAGGCTGGCATCGATGCCTTGCCGGCGGGTCTGTCCGACATTGGTGAAGAACGCCCGGTTCAGCGTCACGCTGTTGACGAAGGCGATGTCGTTGTCGAGGTTGCTGCGGTAGACGTCCAGGTCATAGCTCAGCCGGCTGCCCGCGCCGGTGGCCACCTTGCCGCGCAATCCGAACTCGACCGTATGCGCCACCACCTGCTGCAGATTCGGATCGCCGGTGAAGAAGTTCGCCAGGCTGCAGGCGTTGGCCGGCCCGGCGCAGGACAGTTCCGCCGGCGTCGGCGCGCGGTTGGCCTCGGCATAGCCGGCATAAGCGGTCAGCCACGGCGCAAACTGATAGGTCAGGCCGCCCGCGGGATTGAAGTGCGCGTAGTCATGGTTGCCGCTCAGGTCGCCGCCGTTCTGGTCGCTCAGGTCGATCTGCGCGGTGTTGAACCGGCCCGAGGCGGTCAGCGCCAGCTTGTCGGTCAGGTTCAGCGTGTCGGCGAAGAACACACCGTAATACGCATCACTGATCGCGACCCGCACCGGTGAGTTGGTGCCCGGCTCGTCGATGACCACGCCGGGGCCGACGAAGGCGCGGGTCAGCGGCGTGAGGCCGCCGATGAGGCCGGCCGCGGTGAACATGGTCTGCGCGCCGTCGAAGCTGAAGCCGGCAACGAAATGGTTCTTCCGCCCGAACACGTCGCGCGTGTCGGTCACCTGCAGCGAGGCGCCGTAGCCGTTGGTGTTGGTCGTCTGGTTGTCCAGCTCGGAATAGGCGAACGGGCTGGGGCCGAGGAACGCCGGGATCGTCGCGCCGCCCAGCGTGGTGCTGGGACCGCTGTTGGTGCACAGCAGGCCCGAGCCATCGGTGCATGGCGTGTCGTTCGGCGCGTTGCCGTTGGAGGCGCGCTGCAGGAAGTTGTTGTAGTAGGCAACCGCCTGCACCGAGTCGTAGTCGTTGATCTGCACGTTGCCGTTCAGGCTGAGCTGCATCATCTGGTTGCTGATGAAGTTCGGCTCCGTGAATTGCGCCGCCGGATCCACCGCCAGCAGCTCGACCGGTGAGGTTCCCGGGCCGTTCAGCGCCGAATGCGCCAGCAGCGTGCTGACGTGCAGCTCGGCGGTGTCGCTGCGCCAGCCGATGTCGCCGTAGAAGTTCTCCAGCGACGAGTTCTGGTCGTCGCGCCAGCCCGCCTGCCGCACGCCGCTGCCGGCGACATAGACCGCGGTGTTGCCGCTCTGCTTGCCGTACTGGAGATAGCCGCCGAGCGTGCCGAACGAGCCGCCGCGCACCTCGATCTCGGCACCCTGGTAGGTGAAGCCATTCTTCAGCTGGATGTTCAGCGCGCCGCCCAGCGCGTTCAGCCCGAACACCGGGTTCGAGCCCACAAGGTCGATCGTGCTGATCGCCACCTCGGGCAGCAGGTCGAAATTGACCGTGTCGCCGAACGGCTCGTTGAAGCGGATGCCGTTGACGTAGGCGGCGAGGCCCTGCGGCGTGCCTTGCAAGGGCGAGGCCTGGTAGCCGTGGTAGAAGAACGTCGGCTGGTACGGGTTGCCCGAGGCGGAGTCGACGTTGACCCCGCCAACGGTTTCGTTCAGCGCGCGGACGGCGTTGGGCGTGGTGGTGCCGCCGCGCGTCAGGGCAGGGCCGCTCACCACGTTGGTCTGGGCCGGCACGGTGTTGCGATCAATGCCGGAGCCGAGCAGTGGCGACGGGGCGATGATGTCGACCTGCGGCAGGCTGATCGCCGGCGATTGCCCCTGGGCCTGCGGCTCGGTTTGGCCCTGGGGCGATCCCTGGGGCGATCCCTGGGGCGATCCCTGGGGCGATCCCTGGGGCTGTCCCTGGACCGGGTCGCCGCCCGGCTGCTGCGCCTGGGCCGGGAGGCAGGCCAGGATGCCAAGCGCGGCCGCACCGACCAGATGGCGCGCAATCCAGCGCATGATTCGGCGTGCGGTTCGGGGCGCGGCGTGCGGTCCGCGTGGTGCCATGATCGAATCCCCCGGTATTCCTTCCATGTCAGGTATAGATGCCGCACCGGCGGTGGCGCGTCGATGGCAGGCATTCCCGGAATCGCCGGGAAAACGTCCCGATTTGCCGCAGGCTCATCACGTCGGGACGAGTTGGGCGGGGAGTCCTGGAGTGGTGAGGTGGTGCGTCCCCGGGAGGTGAGGCGGTGCGTCCCCGGCTGGGCCGGTGTGGTTGATGGTGCATTCCTGTTCGCACAGAGAATGACGGAGGGCGATGGAGGGCCGCGGAGCGTCAGGGGGATGCTGCGCAGTCTGGTGCGGATATTGCTGTCATGTCAGGCAGCTTCACCGATCCGGCCATGCGGCGATGCCTGGTGCGGCGGTGCCGGTTGTCGTGCGCTTCGCGCGTAGCGCAAAAGGGTCTTCCCTGTGGCCCTTGTGTCCTTCGCTTTTCTCCGTGTTGAAAACCGGTAGGCGAAACGGCACCGGCGAGGCCAGGTACGCACCGCCATCAGCCACGCCGCCGCCCATTATGCCGACGTCCTGCGGCTACGGGGCGGCGATGAACAGACCGGCTTTCACGCCCCCGCCTTCTGTCCGGTCGGCGGCGGGACAGAGGCACCCTTGAACCGCGGCCAGCGCCGGGCCACATTTCGCCCATGGACAAGAAACCTCCACCCGACCTGGAGATGACGCTGGAGGGTGAATTCGTCTCACCACCCACGCCGCCGTTGACCACGCGGATCATGTTCTGGGCCGTTGTCACCGCCGCTATCGCGGGCGCCGTCTGCATCGCCGCGCTGGCCCTGTGGGTCGCGCTCAGCGTCCTGCCGATTGTACTCGGCGCGCTGGTCGTCGCCTATGTCGTGTATCGCTACCGGCTGTGGCGGGCCGGGATTTCAGTTGGCCGCCAGCCCGACCTCTGGCGCCCGTAGGCCGCACGTCCGGGCCAGCAGCGTGTAGGAGCGCTGCCGCGCCGCCGCATCATGCAGCGTCGTCAGGATGGCGATTTCCTCAGCCTGGTGCATCGCCGCCAGCGCCCGCAGCTTCTTCATGACCACGTCCGGCGTGCCATACAACGCCCGCTCCCGCAGCCGGCCGAGCCGCGTCAGCTCGTCCTCGGAATAAATATGCGCGGCAGCTTCCTCGGGCGAGGGCAGGGCGGCATACACGCCGCGGTCGCGCCCAAGCCGCCATAGCTCACGCGAGCGGAACAGATGCGCCGCCTCTTCCGGTGTGTCCGCCGCCAATGCCCAGACGCAGATGGCGGCGTGCGGCGCCGGATGCCGTGCGCTCGGCCGGTAGGTGTCGCGATAGATCGACAGCGCCTCGGCGGCGCCGCGCCCGTCGGTGATGAAATGCGCGAAGCAGAACGGCAGGCCGAAATACGCCGCGACCTGCGCACCGTAATCCGAACTGCCGAGGATCCACACCTCCGGCGCCGTCGGCCCCGCCGGCTGGGCGCGGACGTCGCGGAACGGGTGTCCCTCCACCGGCTTTTCCCCCGACACCCAGGCCAGCAGGTCGCGCACCGTGGCGGGGAACTGCTCCGCCGCCTTGTCCGCCAGCGGGTTCAGCGCGTAAGCGGTCAACCCGTCCGAGCCCGGCGCGCGGCCGAGCCCCAGGTCGATCCGGCCCGGCGCGATCGCCTCCAGCACGCGGAACTGTTCCGCCACCTTCAGCGCCGCATAGTGCGGCAGCATCACCCCGGCCGAGCCGACACGGATATACCGCGTCGTCGCGGCGATGGCGGCGATCAGGATCTCCGGCGCCGTGCCGGCCTGGCTGTCGGAGTTGTGGTGCTCGGCGCACCAGTAGCGGTGATAGCCCAGCGCCTCGCAGTGCCGCGCCAGGGCGATGCTCTCGCGGATCGAGGCGTCGGGGGAGCGGCCGGTGACGATGGTCGATTGGTCCAGGACCGACAGCCGCACCACGTCCTCCCTCAGATCAGAAGCTGGTATAACCGAACAGCGAGTCCAGCAGCGCGAACAGCAGGCCGCCAATCAGGAACCCGACGATGGTCCCGTTCATCCGGATATATTGCAAGTCCCGGCCGATGCGCAGTTCCAGGCGATCGACGATCGTCTCGGTATCCCAGTTGGCGACCACCTGGGCGATGAACTCGGCCAACCGCGCCTGGGCGTCGGGCAGCACCGTCGCGACGACTTTCTCCACCGCCGTCTGCAGCCGCGCCCGGGCAACGGGGTCGTTTTCCAGGATGGTGCCCAAATTGGCCAGAGCCGCCTCAATATAGGCCACGGTGCGGCTGCTCGGCCGCCCCAGGTCCTCTTCCAGCGCCAGCCGCAGCCGCCCCCACAGGTCCCACAGCCAGACCTGGATCGTCTCGTGCGCCACCACCCGGCGGATGGCGGACCCGATTTCCGCGGCGCGGGCGGGATCGGTTTCCATGCGCTGGATCTCCCGCCGGATCCACTCGTCGAACGCTTCCCGCAGCTCCGACCCGTCGGGGCTCATCTTGTCCAGCTCGGCGTTGACCAGCGACAGCACCCGCCGTGCGATCGAGGCGCCGAGCGCCCAGCCGACGAGCCGCCCGCCCTGTTCGCGCACCCGTTCCTCGATGGCGTAGCGCAGCGCGCTCTCCCGGCCGGCCAGCGTCGCCTTCATCTGCGCCAGGATGAAGCCGAACACCTCCTGGTGGCGGCCGCTGTCCACCAGGTTGTGCAGCGCCCGGGCGATCACGTGCCCGGCGGCGGGACCGCCCAGCACATGCGGCACCATCCGCCGGACGATCCGCCGCGCCCGCCCGTCCTCGACGCTGGACAGCAGCTTCGGCAGCATCCCGGCGAGGCCAATCGCCGCCGGCCGCGCCGCCTCCGGGTCCGCCAGGAAGCGGTGGACGATGCCGGGCAGGTCGAGCCGCCCCAGCACGTTGGCCACTTCCTGGCTGGTGAAAACGTGATTGGCGACGAATCGGCCCAGCGCCCGGCCCAGCCGCTCGCGCTGGTTGGGGATGATGGCGGTGTGCGGAATTGGTATGCCGAGCGGATGGCGGAACAGCGCGGTGATCGCGAACCAATCGGCAATGCCGCCGACAAACCCGGCCTTGGCGGCCGATTGCAGCAGCTCCGTCGTCCAGGTGTGCGGCATCCGGTAGCTGAACAGGGTCAGCACGGCCATCAGCACCAGCAGGCCGGTCGCGACCAGGCGATGGCGCTGGAGCGACTCCCGGGCGAGGGTATCGGGGTTCAGTTCAGTCATCGGCCTCCTGTTTAGGCGGCGCCGGGCCTTCCGTCCAACGGCATGCAACGTTATACTGTAACCATGACCGATCCGTTGTCCCCGACCGCCGGCGCCGGTGCGCGTCTGCTCCTGGCCGCGATGGTGCTGGCCGCGTTGTGGCTGGCGGTGCTGTGGGCGCTATGACCGCGGTCCCGGCTGTAACGCTCCATAACGTAGAGCTGCGGCATGGCGCGCGCGTGATCGTGTCCGGCCTGTCGGGAACGTTCGCCCCGGGCAGCCTGACGGCGCTGGTGGGCGCCAACGGCTCCGGCAAGACCACGCTGCTGCGGGCGCTGGCCGGTTTGCATCCGCTGGCCGCCGGGCGGATCGACCGCGGCGGGCTGCGGCCGCGGGACATCGCGCTGCTGGCGCAGGGCAGCCATCTCGACCGCGCCTTCCCGATCACCTGCGAGGAGGTCGTGGCGCTGGGCGGCTCCCGCCTGGGCCCGTTCCGCGCCGTCGACGCCAAGCGATGGGCCGCAGCCCGCGCCGCGCTCGACCGCGTCGGCCTGGCGGGGATGGAGCATCGGCAGATCCAGGCGCTGTCCGCCGGCCAGTTCCAGCGCGTGCTGTTCGCCCGGACCATCGTGCAGGAGGCGTCGCTGATCCTGCTGGACGAGCCGTTCACCGCCGTCGACGCCGCGACCACCTGCCTGCTGCTGTCGGTGATCAGGGACTGGCATGCCCAGGGCCGGACCGTCATCGCCGTGCTGCACGACCTGGAGCTGGTGCGCCGCCACTTCCCGCGTACCCTGAGCCTGACCGACGCCACCGGTACGTGGGACGTCCTGCCGGACCGCGCCCTGCAGGCTGCCTGATGCTGCAACTCCTGCTGGAGCCGTTCACGCTCGGCTTCATGCGCCGCGCGCTGGCCGGATGCCTCGCCCTGTCGGTCGCCGCGCCGCCACTGGGCGTGTTCCTGGTGCTGCGCCGCATGAGCCTGATGAGCGACGTCCTTCAGCACGGCGTGCTGCCCGGCATCGCCATCGGTGCGATTTTCTCCGGCCTGTCGGTCTGGGCGATGGGCCTGGGCGGCGTGGCGGCCGGGCTGCTGGTGGCGCTGCTGGCCGGCTGGCTGGCGCGGCGCACCGGCGGGCGCGAGGACAGCCAGTTGGCCGGCATGTACCTGGTGGCGCTGGCCGCCGGCGTGGCGCTGATCTCGACACAGCACAGCATCGACCTGACGCACCTGCTGTTCGGCAACGTGCTGGCGGTGGACCGGGCGGCGCTGCTGGGCATGGCGGGCGTGGCGACGGTGACGCTGCCGGTGCTGGCGCTGATCTGGCGGCCGCTGGTGCTGGAAAGCCTCGATCCCGGCTTCATGGCGGCGACCGCCGGGCGCGGCGGGCTGGCGCACCTGGTGTTCCTGGTGCTGGTGGTGCTGTGCGTGGTGTCCGGATTCGTCGCGCTGGGCACCTTGATGGCGGTTGGACTGATGATGCTGCCGGCGATCGCCGCGCGGCACTGGTCCGATTCGCTGGCCGGCCAGGTCCGCGCGGCCGTGGCGCTGGCCTGCCTGGCCTCCGTTGGCGGACTGGAACTGTCATTCTACCGCGATATTCCGGCCGGGCCGGCGATCGTCTTGACCGCCGGCGGCCTGTGGATCATCAGCCTGCTCGCCGGGCGGCGGGCGCGTTTGTGGCAACGGGCCATGACGGATGCCTAATGTTGCCAGGATAGTACGGCAAGAGCCGGGCTGATCTTGAAGGATAACGAGTGATGGACTGGACGGGCCGACGGGTCTTCGTCACGGGTGGCGCCGGGTTCCTCGGCTCCAACCTCTGCCATGCGCTGGCGCAGCGCGGCGCACGGGTGGTCGCGCTGGATGGGTTCCTGTTCGGCGGCGGCGCCAACCCGCGCAACCTCGATGGCGCGGACGTGGAGTTCGTGCGCGGCGACATACGCGACATCGACCTGCGGCCGCTGTGCGAGGGGGCGTCGGTCATCTTCAACATGGCGGCGCAGACCAGCCACATGGGCGGGCAGGCGGACCCGCTGGCCGACATCGCGGTGAACGCCGTGGCGCAGGTGCGGCTGATCCAGGCGGCGCGGGAGGCGGCGCCGGATGCCGTCGTGGTGCATGCCTCCACCCGGCAGTTCTACGGCCGGGTCGAGACGCTGCCGGTCGCCGAGACCCAGCCGGTGGCGCCGCCCGACGCCAACGGCGTGTCGAAATTCGCCGGCGAGCAGTACTGGATGCTGGAGCACCGCGTGCGCAACCGCCCCGTGGTGTCGCTGCGCCTGACCAACTGCTACGGCCCGCGCCTGCGCATCCGCGACGCCCGGCAGACCTTCCTGGGCATCTGGATCCGCTGCGTGCTGCAGGGCCAGCCGTTCGAGGTCTGGGGCGGCGAGCAGCTGCGCGACCTGACCTATGTGGACGACGTGACCGGCGCCTTCCTGGCGGCGGCGGAGAACCCGGCCTGTCATGGCCAGATCTTCAACATCGGCGGCTCGCCGCCGGCCTCGCTGCATGCGCTGGCGGAGCTGGTTGTCCGGCTCTCCGGCGGTGCGGCCAGCTACACGACGCGGACGTTCCCTGCCGACAGGGCGCGGATCGACATCGGCAGCTACCACGCCGACGACAGCGCGTTCCGCGCCGCCTCCGGCTGGCGGCCGCTGGTCGATCTGGAGGAGGGCATCGGCCGCACCCTGGATTGGTATCGCACCCGGCTGGAGGATTACCTGTGATCCCGCAGGCCAATCCCGGCGCCGGCTACCAGGCGCTGAAGCCGGCGATCGACGCGGCCGTGGCGCGGGCGCTGGCCTCGGGCTGGTACATCCTCGGCAACGAGGGGCAGGCGTTCGAGGCCGAGTTCGCCGCCTGGCTCGGCGCGGCTGCCGTCGTCGGCTGCGGCAACGGCACCGACGCGATCGCGCTGGCGCTGCGTGGGCTGGGCATCGGGGCGGGCCACACGGTGGTGACGGTCTCGCACACCGCTGTCGCGACGGTGGCGGCGATCGAGATGGCCGGGGCGACGCCGTTGCTGGTCGATATCGACCCGGTGCACTACACCATAGACCCCGACGCGCTACGCCGCGCGCTGGAGCAGCCGCCGCCCGGCCTGCCGCCGGTTGCCGCGGTGGTGGCTGTGCATTTGTATGGACAGCCGGTGGACCTGGATTGCATCGTCCCGCTGTGCCGGGCGCATGGGGTGGCGCTGATCGAGGATTGCGCGCAGGCGCATGGCGCCCGCCTGCACGGGCAACGTGTCGGCACGTTCGGTGATGCGGCGACGTTCAGCTTCTATCCGACGAAGAACCTGGGTGCCCTGGGCGACGGCGGCGCGGTGGCGGTCGCCGATGCCGGGCTGGCGGCACGGATCGCGGCGCTGCGGCAGTACGGCTGGCACCGGCACTACATCAGCGACGAAGCCGGCGTGAACAGCCGATTGGACGAGGTCCAGGCGGCGATCCTGCGCGTCAAGCTGGCGCATCTGGACAGCCAGAACGCGAGGCGCCGCGCGATTGCTTCTGCTTATGGCGCCGCGCTGGCTGATGGTCCGCTTGCTGCGCCGCAAATCCGCGCCGGCGCGGAGCCGGTGTTTCACCTCTACGTCACCCGGACGCCGCAGCGTGACGCCATCCAGGCGCTGCTGCGGGAAAAGGCGATCGGCACCGGCATCCACTACCCGGTGCCGGTGCATCGTCAGCCCGCCTACCAGGGCCGGGTCGCCCCGGGCCCGGGCGGCTGTCCCGAAACCGAGGCGGCCGCGCGGGAAATCCTCAGCCTGCCGCTGTATCCGGAGTTGACGGACGATGAGGTGGCGACAGTCTGCGAAGCGCTGCGTGGATTGTGAGGTCCGCTGGGCGGCACGGAAGTTTCTGGATCATGATGGCTTGCCTGTCCTGCGGGCCGCCGTCTCGCAGCCATCCCACGGAGCCGCCGGAGGCCTTATGACAGATCAGCCGGTCGCCCCTGCGCCGATGATGCGACGGGCGCAACAGATCTCAGTGGCTTGGTATCTTTGCGTTGAAACAACAGACCATATTGTATCGTACGGGCCTTGCCTTGGTTGCACGGTGCCCCTGGGACAGGCCCGTGCCGCGGCACCGTGGGCGTTATTGGGTTGGCTTGCATGGTCTTGAACGCCAGGCCCAGGGTTGCCACAGGCACATATCAATCGCCATTGAGCCACCGCGACCGCGGATCGTAACAAAATCTTCTCCGCGTGCTCTGCGCTCCGCTCTGCGCGCTCTGCGTTTTAAAAATGCGGTGCTGCCGCAAAGACCGGCATTTCCGGTGAGCCGCCCAACGCCGAACGCCCGTGGCGCCCCGACCACCGCTTTTTAAAACGCAGAGTTCGCAGAGCGGAGCGCAGAGCACGCAGAGAAGGGATTCGGACGGCCCATGGCCGCGTTGACTTCGCCTCGGTCGACGTGCCTTGGTCATCAAAGCCAGGACGGCCGAATGATCATCATGCACGCAACGAAAAACGTTGCCTGTTCCAGCCGCCATGGGAACCTTCCCCTCAGTCAGAGCCATCACAGCATGACGTCGTCCATGACTCCGGCTTTCAAGGCGAAGCGGGCCGGCTCGATAACGTTACAGACCTACGGCATTAAGATTGCTGTTGCTGTGGAAATTTCTTGTTCTTTTATTCGAGGAGGCAGCGGCGGCGCACCTTGCTTCCGGAACAGATGAAATATCAGGCTCCTGTATGTTCAACATTTGCCTGCGCATGCTTGCAACTTGCCAAGTTGCACGAACTGCATGTCATCCAGCCGCCCGCGGTCCATCAACAGCGGCGCCAAAGCGTCAAGTACACCGGCTCCGGATCAGCCACCTCTGTGGTCCTCAGGGGGGCCTCTCATTTTATCTCTGTATTAAAACAATCGGTAGAGCCGCCACCGCAGGCCATTCCTTTGATGCACGGGCCTCCATGTGGCCCAGCCCAACCGTCACCCCACGCCCAGAACCTCCCCAACTCCTACTTCGGGACCACCGATGGATTCCCACCCGGCGAGCCCGGCGGCGGGATGACCGGCGTGGTGGCGGTCCCCCTGGCCGGCGGCCGCACCGTCATCCCGGGATCGACATTCGGCGGCTTGATCGCGCCTTTCTGCCGCGACAGTTGATGGCTCAGGGTGCCGTCCGCCGGCGGCGCGATCTTCTCCGGCGGCGGCGACGGCGCGTTCGGCGGGGCAAGCGGCGCCCGCGGGCTGGCCGGCGGCGCCGGCTGCGGATTCTGCGCCAGCGCCGGGGCGGCGGCGATGGTCAATGCGATCAGCCAAGCAGTGCGCATCATGGCACAAGTTCCATCCGGTTTCCGGCGCCGGATGCGCCGTTGCCGGGCTAACGCGCGAACGGACGCGGCGTTCCCCGTCCGGACGGATAGCTGTAGTCCTCCGCCACCGACTCGGCCTGGTGGAAGAATCCGGACACCGCGTCGCGCAGCCGCGCCACGCCCGCGACTTCCCGCGCGTTGACCGCAGTCAGGGCCAGCACCTTGCGCGTCTCCACCCAGCCCGCCGGATCGTCCGAGCGAACGGCAAGGTGGGTGATCAACTGGCTCACCACGGTTTCAAGCGCGGTCAGGCGTGCGGAGATGTCATCACTCTCCGACATCGCAATCTCCTGCATGAGTGGCTGATGGCGCGCTGCATAGCACTATCGTATGCCAAACCCGACTGCCAAACGCGCATTCTAACGGAATCGTGAGCTTTACCGCCCGCCCGGGCGAAATCGCTCTCGGGGGGATGAAATCGCTACCCGTCAGTTATTTTATCGTCATGCAACAATATCCGATTGACGTGTTCGCGAGCGGCCGCTACATGCCGCGCCGGGTCACGTCCCCCCACCGGGACGCTTCTCTTCTGAAAGGGGGAGCTGCATATGGCAGACATCGCGAAACCGGACCTTCGTCCGAACAATCCCAATTTCTCATCCGGCCCCTGCGCCAAGCGTCCCGGCTTCACGCTCGACGCGCTCGCCGGAGCGTTCCTCGGCCGCAGCCATCGCGCCGCCGAACCGAAGGCCCGCCTGGCCGAAATCATCACCCTCTCGCGCAGCATCCTGGGCATGCCGGCCGACTGGCGGCTGGGCATCGTTCCGGCTTCTGACACCGGCGCGGTCGAGATGGCGCTGTGGTCGCTGCTCGGCGCCCGCGGCGTTGACATCCTGACGTTCGAGAGCTTCGGCGAGGGCTGGGCGACCGACATCGTCAAGCACCTGAAGCTGAAGGACGCCCGCGTCCTGTCCGCGCCTTATGGCAAGCTGCCGGACCTGAGCGCGGTCAACCCGGCGAACGACATCGTCTTCACCTGGAACGGCACCACCTCCGGTGTGCGCGTCCCCAACGCCGACTGGATCCCGGCCAACCGCGAAGGCCTGGCGATCTGCGACGCGACCTCAGCGGCGTTCGCCATGGACCTGGCGTGGGACAAGCTGGATGTGGTCACCTGGTCCTGGCAGAAGGTGCTGGGCGGCGAGGCGGCCCACGGCATGCTGGCGCTGTCGCCGCGCGCGGTGGAGCGGCTGGAGACCTACACCCCGGCCTGGCCGCTGCCGAAGATCTTCCGCCTGACCTCCAAGGGCAAGATCGCCGAGGGCGTGTTCAAGGGCGAGACCATCAACACCCCGTCCATGTTGTGCGCGGAAGACGCGCTGGATGGCCTGCGCTGGGCGCAGAACATCGGCGGCCTGAAGGCGCTGATGGGCCGTTCGGAAGCCAGCCTGAAGGCGGTGGCCGACTGGGTGGCGCAGTCCGACTGGGCCGACTTCCTGGCCGAGGAGCCGGCGACGCGCTCCTGCACCTCGATCTGCCTGAAGATCGTTGCCCCCTGGTTCACCGCGCTGCCGGCCGAAGGCCAGGCGAAGGCGGCGAAGCAGCTGGCCTCGCTGCTGGAGAAGCAGGGCGTGGCCTTCGACATCGGCGCCTATCGCGATGCCCCGCCCGGCCTGCGCATCTGGGCCGGCGCCACGGTCGAGACGTCGGACGTCGTCGCGCTGCTGCCGTGGCTCGACTGGGCGGCCGCCACCGTCGCCGCTTCCCTCGCGCCTGCCCAATAGGGCCTGGCCAGTAACGATCCTTTCCGGACAAGTATCATGCCGAAAGTTCTGATCAGCGATAAGCTGTCGCCCGCTGCTGTCGAGATTTTCCGCAGCCGCGGCATCGAAGTGGACATCAAGACCGGGCTGTCCCCGGCCGATTTGCGCGCTATCATCGGCGAGTATGACGGGCTGGCGATCCGCTCGGCCACCAAGGTGACGAAGGAACTGCTCGACGTCGCCGCCAACCTGAAGGTCGTCGGCCGCGCCGGCATCGGCGTGGACAACGTCGATGTCCGCTCGGCCACCGCCCGCGGCGTGGTGGTGATGAACACGCCGCTCGGCAACACCATCACGACGGCGGAACACGCCATCGCCATGATGTTCGCCCTGGCGCGGCAGCTGCCGGAGGCGTCCGCCTCCACCAAGGCCGGGAAGTGGGAGAAGAACCGCTTCATGGGCGTGGAGCTGACCGCCAAGGTGCTCGGCCTGATTGGCTGCGGCAACATCGGCTCGATCGTCGCAGACCGCGCCGTCGGCCTGAAGATGCGCGTGCTGGCCTATGACCCGTACCTGTCGGAGAAGCGGGCGCTGGAGCTGGGCGTGGAGAAGGCGGATCTCGACGCCATCCTGGCGCGGGCGGACTTCATCACGCTGCACACGCCGCTGACCGAATCGACCCGCAACATCCTGTCGCGGGAGACGCTGTCGCGCACCAAGAAGGGCGTGCGGATCATCAACTGTGCCCGTGGTGGCCTGGTGGACGAGGAAGCGCTGGCGGACCTGATCAAGTCGGGGCACATTGCCGGCGCGGCGCTGGACGTGTTCGAGGTCGAGCCGGCCAAGGAGTCGCCGCTGTTCGCGCTGGAGAACGTCGTCTGCACCCCGCATCTGGGCGCCTCCACCGCCGAAGCGCAGGAGAACGTGGCGCTGCAGGTGGCCGAGCAGATGAGCGACTTCCTGCTGACCGGCGCGGTGACGAATGCCATTAACATGGCCTCGGTCTCGGCCGAGGACGCGCCGCGGCTGAAGCCGTACCTCGATCTGTGCAAGTCGCTGGGCGCCTTCGCCGGCCAGCTGACCCAGGCGCGCGAGGGCATGCTGCGCAAGGTGACCATCGAGTACGAGGGCCAGGCCGCCCATCTGAACACCAAGCCGCTGACCGCGGCGATGCTTGCCGGCCTGGTGTCGCCGATGATGGAAGGCGTCAACATGGTCAACGCCGGCGTCATGGCGCGCGAGCACGGCATCGAGGTGGCGGAGACCGTGCATGACCGTCCGACCGAGTACCTGACGCTGGTGCGGGTGACGGTGGAGACCGACAAGATGACCCGCTCGGTGGCCGGCACGCTGTTCGCCGGGCAGCGGCCGCGCATCGTCGAGATCAAGGGCATCAAGGTCGAGGCCGACTTCGCGCGGTACATGCTATATGTCACCAACCAGGACAAGCCGGGCTTCATCGGCCGGTTCGGCGTGACGCTGGCCGAGCACGGCATCAACATCGCGACCTTCCACCTGGGCCGCGCCGCCCAGGGCGGGGATGCGATCTGCCTGGTTTCGGTCGACGAGCCGGTGCCGGAAGCGGTGCTGGCCACGGTCCGCGGCCTGCCGCTGGTCGTGCAGGCGACCGGTCTGGCGTTCTGAGACGGGCGTAGCGGCTGCTGCGAGGGCGGTGTCCTGCTGGACCCGCCCCCTCAAGCTGTAGCCGGCTGCAGTACTACGGGCTGCAGGCCGGCTGCAGTACTACGGGCTGCAGGCCGGCTGCATGTTGCGGTCCATCAGTCCTGTCTCGGTCCGCAGCAGTGTGTCGATATGAGCGATCACGGTCTCGGCCTGGATGTGTTCGGGGCGTCCTCGCAGCACGTGCGCACGCGGATTCATGACCAGATTCGGCGGCAAGAGTTCGGGGTAGAGCAGCAGGTGTCGTTTGACATTCCCAAAATGGGCGAGATGTGAGAGGCCGTTGTCGATCGAAGCGAACAACGTGGCCTGCCGCATGACGTCAAGCACCTCAGGCAACCCGAGCCCGACCAGTGGGATGGCGCCGGCATGGATGAATGGCACGGCATTTTCGCCAGAGGCAGCAACGACATAGATCGGTTCGCCTTGGCTTGCCGCAAAGTGACGCACGACCATCAGCCAACGGTCGAGCGGCCAGGCTTTGTACCACGGGTTCCTTGAGCCGCTGAACGGGCTGATTACAATGCCCGAAGGCAGCCTGGCCGGCGCCGAAGACAGGTCGATCGTGATCGGCAGCATCGGTAGCGGCCAGCCGGCCAGCCGGCAGATCGAGGCGGCCATGTGCTGGTTCAACCCTCGGCCTTGATTATAGGCTGCTTGAATATCCACCCGCACGTTCACGGCGCTGCTGTGGTTGCATGCGGCGAACCGGATCGGAAGGCGGGACAGCAGCGCTTTGGCCGGCTCTGCAAATGCGCCCGCCACGTGTATCGCCATCGCATATTCATCAGCCATTTGCATGATCAGCGGCAATACGCAGAGCGTGTCGCCCAGTTTGGTTTCGGTATGAACGATATCGACACGCACGCTGAATTCAGACATGGCGCCCGTCTGCCTGACATGCTGTCGTGCGCAAAAGGACTTCCCGCGGATACTGCGGCTTAAGCAACATGCCGGCGACAAGATCGTCGATTGTATTTATGGCAAAGAACCGTTCATGCACACCGACCCGTAATGATCCGCACGCTGCACCCAGGTGGGGTGGCACGCCGACCAGCGCCATCTCTTTGGCGTCGCCAAATATGTTCACCGGATTTGTTCGCCAGTTTTCCGGGTTGAATGCTGCAGCCGCATGCAGCCAGACATCATATCCGGCGGCCCGCAACTGCGCGATGGTCCGGCTTCCAGCATCAACGGTGTTGCATTCGGCATAGACCACCGGCGCACATGAGCGCAGCAATCGCTGCGCGCCGGCCAGGACTCGGTCCTCCATGCCCTCAACGTCGATTTTCATGAATGAACAACGTCCGAGATCCAGCTGGTCGAGCGATGTCGCTGGAACCTGCGTTCGAAGACCTGCATCACCCGTCGCTGAGACGGCTGTGCTGCCGAAGCTGCATTGCCGGGCTATGTCGATCTCGTCGAGAGCGATCAGTGTCTCGGCATCGACGGCGCCTACCGCCGCGTTTCTTGCCGTCACATTAGTAATTCGCGCCGCAAGCAGATTCTGCACCAGCAGTGCGAACGATGCCGGCTGGGCTTCGAAGCCATACACGTGACCCGTCGGCCCGACAAACTGCGCGAATGCCAGCGAGTGACTTCCGATATACGCGCCAACGTCCAGGACGATATCTCCCTGGCTGAGAAAGCGTTTGCAGAACATGATTTCATGCTCCGCCCATTCGCCGTAAGCTTGCAGTGAACTGGTCAGCGCGCCGCAGTCATTCTTGAAGAACAGCATAGGCCCGTGCCGGGTCAGCGCTGTGCCGACCAGACCATTCATTCGCCAAAGCTCGACATCCCGGCTGGCTGCATCGGTCGGCGCCGGATTAATCGTTTCGCCCATTTGCGACCTCTCCGATCTGCGTTCCATCGACGTCATTCGATCGCCACGGTGGATTTACCCAGCCGCGCTTCCAGGCAGCGCGGCATCTGTCCCGGCCAGGTGGCGAGCTGTGCCAGGCATGGTCAACCGGCCGCCACGAAGCCCTGCGCCATCGGCCTATCGTTGGCGGCGATCGCGCCATTGGCGCGCAGCCGCACGGCCCGTAAGCCGGTGGTCATGACACGAAGCTCCTGTTCCTGCAGCAGCCATTTGAGGAAGGTTTCGGCGTGCATGGTCCCAATCGCCCTGCATCCGTCCCGGAAGCGCCGCAAACGGGTTGCGTAGAGGCTGGCGGCATGGCCGGTGCAGAAAGCGAACCGGTCGTTCAGGCCGCCCCAGCCTTGCCAGCCTGGCACGATGATGTCGGCCTGGCCCGACAGCAGCGGCTGCACGTGCGCCTCGATATCGAGGACATCCAGGTAAAGCAGATCGGGGCGCAGCAGCAGCACGATGTCACGCCGTTCGGCGCCCAGCATGCGCAGCAGCGACCACAGCCGTCGCAGGCTGTGCAACTGGTGGCACAGGTTGGCGAGGCTGCGGTACCCGTCGCCGAACGCATCGGGATAGGCGCGGGCGAATTGCCAGGCCTCGGCGATCATGGCGTCGGATTGCGGCTCGACCCAGCAGAGATCGAGGTCGAGAAGCGCGGTCTCGCGGCGGTCAGGGACAAGCGCGGCCTCGCCGGAACGGGGATTGTCGATGCAATCGGGCAGATTGAAATGGCCCGCGCGCAGCATCGGGATGCCGGCGGCGAAGAGCGGCGCATAGAATCCGCTGCGGATCGAGTCCACGGTCTGCTTCAGCGATCGTGTCAGGCCGAAGAAACCGATGAAACAGCGCAAGCGAACCCTCCTGCATGTAACGACCGGCAAAATGAAGGATGAAGCATACACAATGCAAGTAGATTCTGGAGACCAGCCTGTGCCCGGGCAAAAAAACAGCAAAGAGATGTTAGCGAGTTATTAACCATTTGATGTTATCGGCGCAGAACGGGTCCGTAATGGTGATCACATCGCCATTCCTTCCGCACCGTTCGACATCGCCCGGAACCGGCGGGAAGACCGCACCTGCCGGATGGAGAGTCGCCCGGATGGAGAGTCGCATGGACCGTGTCGTGATCCCATGCCGCGCCGGCATCAGCCAGGCGGTGTCTGGGTCTGGGCTTTCATGTGGCCGGAACGGCGATGCCTTTGGTTGCGCTTGTTGCCGCGGCCGCTCGGCTGCTCCGGCCTTGATGCACAAGGCACGGCTGTCGCGGCGCCGCCAACGCGACCGCAGGCCGCCCGAATCCTTTCTCTGCGGACTCTGCGCTCCGCTCAGCGATCTCTGTGCTTTAAAAGCGGTGCCGCAACCAAGAACGGCGTTGCCAATGAGTCGTCCGGCCGCAAACGCCGGTGGCGCCTCGGCCACCGCCTTTGAAACACAGAGATAGCTGAGCGGAGCGCAGAGCGCGCAGAGTCGATCGTGTTGCGGCCTGCGCCCCCGGTGAATCGATGCCGATCGGCATGCGCCTGTGGCAGTCCCGGAGCCCGGCGTTCAGGACAATGCAGGCCAACGCAATAACCCCCGTGCGGGCTTGTCCCGGGTACCGGCCATGGCGATGAAGGCACGCCATCGGCTCATCCCAACCCATTTGCGGTTTGCTGTGGCGCGCTTGGGGTATGACCCAACCGCGTCCCTGCCGGAGCGCAGGCGACAGGCCCATCGTCCAACCGTCGCTGAGGGCGGGATGCCCAGCCGCTGGACCTGCTGACCGTTTCCCTACGTCACCTCGGTACCCGAGCTGGATCGGGCCGTGACCAGGGGGATCAGAAACAGGACTGCCCCGGTTGCCGTGGCCGACACCAGGATCAGCGGCGTCAGTTGGCGATTGAACACATGCTCGTAAAGCAATGATCCCAGCGCATCGTGCAGCGGGTAGGTCAGGTTCAACACCGACATCAGGCCGGCGAACGCGAAGCCCTCGACACCCCGCGGACAGGCATCCGCCGCCAGCGTCATGGTCGCGATCATCGTGATCATTGCCGCCATGCCGTTGAAGACCCAGATCGCCACGGCGCTGCCCGGGCTCGCCAGCAGCAGATAGCCCAGCGTGGCCAGCATGCCGCCGATGATGCTGAAGCGCAGCAGGTCCACGTGGGACAGGTTATGCAGCCACGCCCTGTAGAGCACGCCGCCCAGAATCCATCCGCCGGCGCTGATCGAGGCCAGCAGGCCGATGAAGCCCTGCGAGAATCCCAGCCGATCGGTCATCTCGAAATACAGCGGCGTGCCCAGCCCCGGGCTGAAGTAGTAGAGGAACAGGAACGCCGCGACCAGCCACAGGTTCCGCGTCCGGAACGCCAGCAGCAGCGCGCCCAGCCGGCTGCGGAACGCCGCCAGGTCGATCCCGGCGTGCTGTTCCTGGATCAGCCGCAGGCTGCCCAACACGGTCAGCGGCGCCACCGCGGCGATCCAGGCAGCCACATGCAGCGCGCCGGTGGGGGAGAAGATCTCGATCAGGAATCCGGCGGCCAGCACCGACAGCATCTGCGCGATGTTGAACCACAGCCATTGCTGGTTGACGAACTGCGCGTTGCTGTTGTGCCGCTGCCCGGTCTCGACCAGGAGCGCGCCGCACAGCGTGGACGACACCGCCATGGCGACCGCCGTCATCACCAGGACCGGGATCAGCGTCGCAGGGTCATCGATCAGCGCCAGGGTGACGAACGCCGCCACCGCGCCGGCATTGGCGATGACCAGGTAGGGCCGGCGGCGATAGCCGAACAGCGGCACGAAATCCGAGATCGCCCCCCAGAGCGGCTTGATGACCCACGGGATATCCAGCGCTGCCAGCGAGACGCTGATCCGCACCGGGTCCCAGTGGCAGACCTGCTTCAGGAAGTACGTCACCGGCTGTCCCAGGATGCCGGCCTTGGCCTGTCCGATGCCCTCCACCGCATAGACGATGGCGAAGAACCACATGAGACGGCGGATCGGGGGCGATGCTGTCATCCGGCGGATAATCCCGTTCCGCCAGGTCACGGCAAGTCGCCATTCGGCGAGCAGGCGCTTTCGCCGATACGGTTTCCGATGGCCACCACCCCGCGGCCGCGGGGATGGCCCGGGCTTCGCCCAGCCTTCGCAACGAACCGGCG
This sequence comes from Rhodopila globiformis, assembly GCF_002937115.1. Classification (GTDB taxonomy): domain Bacteria; phylum Pseudomonadota; class Alphaproteobacteria; order Acetobacterales; family Acetobacteraceae; genus Rhodopila; species Rhodopila globiformis. The sequence continues at coordinate 40,785 of NZ_NHRY01000229.1, forward strand.
CACATCCGGGTGACATCGGCAAGTTGCTGACGCACCAACGATTTTCGCGCCCATTGTGGTTGACACGCGCGTCCGCGTCGCTATAACGCGCGCTTCCGGCCGCCGGGGTGCAATCGCGTCCCGCGCGGCCCATTTGTAGTGTGTTGAAAGTTTGACCCCATGTTTGCTGTCATCCGCACCGGCGGAAAACAGTACCGCGTGTCACCCAACGCGGTCCTGAAGGTAGAGAAGCTGGATGCCGAGGCCGGCGGCACCGTCACGTTCACCGACGTCCTCGCCGTCGGCGTGGACGGCAACCTGACCGTCGGCGCCCCGACTGTCGCCGATGCGTCGGTGACCGCCACCGTGATCGCCCAGGACCGCCTGGACAAGGTGATCATCTTCAAGAAGCGCCGCCGGCAGAACAGCCGCCGCCGCAACGGCCACCGCCAGCATGTCACCGTGCTGCGGGTCGCCGGCATCAACGCCAACGGCCAGACCTACACCGCCCCGCAGGCCGAGACCGTGCCGCCCGCCGCGCTGGATGCCGCCGAGTCGGCCGCCGTCGTCTCCGGCGAGAACCCGGAAGCCGTCGAAACGCAGGAGTAATCAGCCATGGCACATAAAAAGGCAGGCGGTTCATCCCGCAACGGGCGCGATACCGAAGGCCGGCGCCTCGGCATCAAGAAGTTCGGCGGCGAGAAGGTCCTCGCCGGCAACATCCTGGTGCGCCAGCGCGGCACCAAGTGGTATCCTGGTACCAATGTCGGCCTCGGCCGCGACCACACCATCTTCGCCCTGATCGACGGCCGGGTGAAGTTCGCCCGCAAGGCTGAGGGCAAGGTGCATATTTCGGTCGAGCCGTTCCCGGCCGCCGCCGAGTAACCGCGCCTGCCTCAGTTTTCCGGACGGGGGTCGGTGCGTGCCGGCCCCCGTTCTGTTTGGTGATTTGTTATGAAATTCCTCGACCAGGCCAAGATCTACCTGCGCTCCGGCGACGGCGGCGACGGGGTGGTCGCCTTCCGGCGAGAGAAATACATCGAGTTCGGCGGCCCCGATGGCGGCAACGGCGGCAAGGGCGGCGACATCGTGTTCGTGGCTGAGCACAATCTCAATACGCTGATTGATTTCCGCTACACCCAGCATTTCCGCGCCGCCAAGGGCGGCAACGGCTCGGGCTCCGACCGCACCGGGGCAGGGGCGTCCGACGTGGTGATCAAGGTCCCGGTCGGCACGCAGATCCTCGCGGACGACCAGGAGACGCTGCTGGCGGACTTGGCCACGGCCGGCAAGCGGGTGACGCTGCTGCGCGGCGGCGACGGCGGGTTCGGCAACGCGCATTTCAAGAGTTCCACCAATCGCGCGCCGCGCCATGCCATCAAGGGTTTCCCGGGGCAGGAGATGTGGGTCTGGCTGCGGCTGAAGCTGATCGCCGATGCCGGCCTGGTGGGGCTGCCGAATGCCGGCAAGTCCACCTTCCTGTCGGTGGTCTCGGCGGCGCGGCCGAAGATCGCCGATTACCCGTTCACCACGCTGCACCCGCAACTTGGCGTCATCCGCCTGTCGGCTTCCGAGGAATTCGTACTGGCCGACATCCCCGGCCTGATCGAGGGCGCCCACGAAGGCGCGGGGCTGGGCGACCGCTTCCTGGGCCATGTCGAGCGCTGCGCCGTGCTGCTGCACCTGGTGGATGGCGCCGCCGGCGACGTGGTCCGGGCCTGGCGCACCGTGCGCGGCGAGATGGAGGCATATGGCGGCGGCCTGGCCGACAAGCCGGAAATCATCGGCCTGAACAAGGCCGACGCGATGACCCCGCGCGAGGCGTCGGCCCGCCTGTCGGCGCTGCGCAAGGTCTCCGGCCGGCCAGTGTACCTGCTGTCGGGCGCCACCGGCCAGGGCGTGCCGGAGGTGCTGCGGGTCCTGCAGGACACGGTCCACGAGGCCCGCCGCGACCGGGCGGAGCGGGAGCACGCCGCGTGACTCCCTCCCTCACCACCGCCCACCGCATCGTCGTCAAGATCGGCAGCGCCCTGGTGGTGGACCAGGCGCAGGGCGCGCCGCGCGCCGTCTGGCTGGACAGCGTCGCCGCCGATATCGACGCGCTGCGGGCGCGGGGGACCGATGTGATCGTGGTGTCCTCCGGCGCCATCGCCCTGGCGCGGCGGACGCTGAACCTGACGCAGAAGCGGCTGCGGCTGGAGGAGAAGCAGGCCGCCGCCGCCGTCGGGCAGATTCGGCTGGCCCAGGCCTGGAGCCAGGCGTTGTCGGCGCTCGGCCTGACCGCGGCGCAGTTGCTGCTGACGCTGGACGATACGGAAGACCGCCGGCGCTACCTGAACGCGCGCGAGACGCTGGACACGCTGCTGAACCTGGGCTGCGTGCCGGTGATCAACGAGAACGACACCGTCGCCACCGCGGAAATCCGCTTCGGCGACAACGACCGCCTCGCCGCCCGGGTGGCGGAGATGGTGAAAGCCGATCAGCTGATTTTGCTGTCCGACATCGACGGGTTGTACACGGCCGATCCCAGGCGCGATCCGGGCGCGCAGCACATCCCGGTGGTGGAGGCGCTGACTCCCGAAATCGAGGCGATGGGTGGCGAACCGCCGCCGGGATATTCCTCCGGCGGCATGCGCACCAAGCTGGTCGCGGCGCGGATCGCCACCCAGGCCGGCTGCGCCATGGCGATCGCCATCGGCAACGTCGAGCGCCCCCTGCGCGCGCTGCTGGACGGCGCCCGCTGCACCTGGTTCCTGCCGGCGCCGGAGGGACGGACCTCCCGGAAACGCTGGATCGCCGGCAGCCTGTCGCCGCAGGGCGTGCTGACGGTGGACGCCGGCGCGGTCAAGGCCCTGCGCTGCGGCCGCTCGCTGCTGCCGGCCGGCGTGCGCGGCGTGGAGGGCACCTTCGAGCGCGGCGACCCGGTGACGATCGCCGGGCCGGACGGGGCGGTACTGGGGCGCGGGCTGTCGGCCTATGCCAGCGTCGACGCGGACCGCATTGCCGGGCACCGGTCGGACCAGATCGAGAGGATCCTGGGCTGGCGCGGCCGCGACGAGATGGTGCATCGCGACGACCTGGTGCTGGGTTAGGGCCGTTTCTTTTCCGTCATGGTTGGGTTTGTCCCGACCATCCGCGCTTCGACGGTCGGGGGTGGATGGCCGGGACGCCCGGCGATGCCGATGAACAGACGAACCTGCTTTGCCCACCAGCGTCCCGGCGGTGCCGGTGCTTGCAGCCTGTGCCGAAACCGGCGACCATCCGCGCTTCGCTCCTACCGACAGGAAAGACGCCGATGGCCCTCACCTTCCAGCACGTGCACCTGAAGACCCGCGACGTGCAGGCGACCGTGCAGTATTACATCGACAATTTCGGCGCCACGCGGAAAGCAGAAATCCCCGGCCGCGGCTGGCAGCTCGACCTGCACGGCACCCAGCTCAACATCACCGGCATCATCGCCGAGCAGAAGCACGAGCAGCAATACGGCATCGAGCACATGGCGGTGGTCACCGACGACTATCCCGGCACCCTGGCGAAGCTGCGGGAGAACGGCGTAGCGGTGCTGGAGGAACTGAAAGGCGAGAAAGGTAACCGCGTCGCCTTCGTCGCCGCCACCGACGGCGCGCAGATGGAGGTGATCGAAAAGATCTAGCCCGCCACGACTTCCAGGCCGAGCGCCTGGGCTGCCTCGGCCATTTTCATGTCGAAGGTTAACAGAGTCGCATCAACCCGCTGCGCAATGGCGATGTTCAGTGCATCCGGGGTACGCAACGGCAAGTCAAGCCGGCGCAGTGCCGCCTCTGCGGCTCTCACATCACTGGGATCTGTCACGACCCGTTCGGCAACCCGTAGCACCAGGGCATCGAAAAGCGCAAAGGCATTGCGCGCCTCCGTCTCAATCATTTCGCGCATGCGCACACGGCGGGCGATCGCAGATGCCACCTCCGCGGCCGCGAAGTCACTGACCACCAGCACATGCGTACCGGCGCCCAGGCGTGCCTCGGCGCGTGCCGTGAAAGGATCGGCTGAAACAAGCGCAACGAGAACGCTTGCGTCGAGATACAGTCTCACCGCTCGTCTTCGTCGCGCATTTGGCTCAGAAGCGTCCCGGCATCGGTAGTGGCTGATGAGCGGACCCGATTCGCGGCCAGCCATGCCAGATCGTCCCGGGTCAGTGGCCTGACAGGCGGCCGGATGGCCTTGAGTGCCACGACCGGATGACCATGCCGGGTGATGACGATATCCTCTCCGGCCAGGGTCCGGTCGATCAGATCGGAAAGCTGATTCTTGGCTTCGGCGACGCTGTGCTGGGTCATGGCGGGTGAATTATAACCATCCGATGGCTATTTTCAAGCGCTCTCCGAGGCGTTGCGGCCCGGTCGGTCGATGTGATCCACGGTTCGGCCCTGGCTGCTGCTGACAGGTCCGGCCCTCACTATCCTGGCCATGAAGGCGCGGTGATCAACGCACAGCCGTCGCGGCCGCAGGCCGCCCCAATTTCTTCTCTGCGTGCTCTGCGCGCCGCTCTGCGCGCTCTGCGTTGCAAAAATGCGGCGCCGCAACAAAGAGCCGCGTTGCCGGTGAGCCGCCCAACCCGAAGCGCCGGTGGCGCCCCGACCACCGCGCTTCAACGCAGAGTTCGCAAAGCGGGGCGCAGAGCACGCAGAGAAGGAATCAGGCGGCCAACGGTCGCGGTGGCGCGGCCGCGGCCGGGCTGTTCCTGTTGCAACTCGCGGCCCGGCATTCAGGGCAATGCGGCCCGGATCGGCAGCTGCCGTCCTCAGCGCGCGGCAAAGCGCGGATCGGAATAATCGATAACGCTCACCTCCTCGGTATCCGTATCGAGCACGGCACAACTGAGCTGCCGGTCGTTCCGGCTGTCGCGCGCGTCCCCGGCCGAGCCCGGGTTGATGACCAGAACGCCACCGATACGTCTGACCACCTGGCAGTGCGTATGTCCATACAGCACGATATCCGCATCTGCCTCCGCGAACCGGTCCAGCTTCGGGCTATGCGGATGCACATAGTCCCCACGCGGCTCCCACGGCGTGGAGTGGATCAGCAGCAGGCGCTTCCGCCCCAATTCCAGATATTTCCGATGCGGCTGCGCGGCGAGGAAACCCAGCAGCTCCGGATCGATCCCCGGCCGCTCCCGCGCCCGCGCGCCGGCGTCGGAAAGAAAAACTTCCTCGTGGTTGCCCTGGATGACATGCGCCCCACGCTCGCGCAGCCGGGCGACGACGGCGTTGGAAAACTGGTATTCAAAGATACTGTCGCCGAGGCACAGCAGCTCGTCGACGCTGCCCATCGCCGCCAGCGCCAGGTCCAGCCCCTGGATGTTGCAGTGAAGATCCGATACGATACCGACTTTCAACAATGTCCTCCCGTTCCGCTGTCCCAGGCCATAGCACGCGGCCCGCGGATTTGGCGACACCGCCCGCCTGTCTGTAGGCTGTCGCCGAAACCGGACAGAGGAACGCCGCCAGGATGAACGACCAGCTTGCCGAGGACCCGCACACCATCCTCGACCGCCTGCAACGCCAGGCCACGCGGCATGAAACGCCGTGCGGCGACGGCCGGATGATCTGGCACCTGTGGGACGAATCCGGCGGCGCCGCCCCGGTGGTCGCGCTGTTCCACGGCGGCGCCGGGTCCTGGCGGCACTGGGTCCGCACCATCCCCGCGCTGCTGCCGCGCTACCGCGTGCTGGTGCCCGACCTGCCGGGCCTGGGCGAGTCCGACATGCCGCCCGTCAGCGACGACGCCGACGCCATCGCCGGTATCGTTGCAGACGGTATCGACGCGATCATCGGCGCCGGCGTGTCCTACGACGTCGTCGGGTTCTCCTTCGGCAGCACCATGGCGGCCTGCGTCGGCGCGCTGCGCGGCAAGCGGGTTCGTTCCGTTACGATCATCGGCTCCTCCGGCGTCGGCGCGCTCGGCTCCGCCGTCAACCTGGAGAAGGTGCGCCACCTGGAAGGCGACGAGCGCCGGGAAACCCACCGCACCAACCTCAATCGCCTGATGATCGCCGATCGGCGGAAAATCGACGATCTGGCGCTGGTGATCCAGGACTGGAACACCATCCGTTCGCGCCTGCGCACCCCGGCGCTTTCCCGCAGCGGCGCCGTCATGCGCGCCATCGACCGCCTGCAATCACCGCTGAACGGCATCTGGGGCGAACTCGACGCGCCGGCCAACCCGAAGGGACCGGAACGGGTCGCCATCCTGCGCGCCCACCGCCCGGACGCCGACGTGCGGCTGATCCCCGCCACCGGCCACTGGGCCGCCTACGAGGCCGCCGATACCGTCAACGCCACGCTGCTGGACATGCTCGCGCGCACCCGCCCCTGAAGGGCTAATCGTTGGAGGGAACAAACAATGACCGAGCTGTCCACCGGCCCCGGCGCGATGATGGGCAACGCCGGCCCGGGCATGCTGGCGGGGCTGCGGGTGATCGAAATCGCCGACGAGCGTGCCGAATATGCCGGCCTGCTGCTCGCCGGCCTGGGCTGCGAGGTGGTGAAGATCGAGCCGCCCGAGGGCAACGCCACCCGCCGCATCGGCCCGTTCCTGGACGACCAGCCCGGGCTGGAACGCTCGCTGTTCTTCTGGGCCTATAACCGCGCCAAGAAATCGGTGGTGCTGGACATCCAGGCCCAGCCCGCGGCGCTGCTGCGGCTGCTGGAGGGCGCCGACATCCTGCTGGATTCCTCCTGCGGCGCCTTGAACACCGCGCTCGGGCTGGACCGGAATGCGCTGAACGCGCGCTTCCCGACGCTGGTGACCGCGCGGATGACGCCGTTCGGCGATGACGGGCCATGGGCGCATTTCAAGGGCTCGGACCTGGTGCATCTCGCGCTCGGCGGAGTGATGATGAACTGCGGCTACGATCCGGATCCGAACTGGCAGTACGACACGCCGCCGATCGCGCCGCAGGTCTGGCATGCGTACCACATCGCCGGCGAGCAGCTTGCCGCCGGCGTCGTCGCGGCGCTGATCGCGCGGCGCCGCAACGGCCTCGGCCAGGATGTTTCGATCGCGGTGCACGAGGCGGTGGCGAAGAACCCGGAGCTCGACATCATGCACTGGGTGATGCGCCGCGTGCCGCTGTGGCGGCTGACCTGCCGGCATGCGCTGGAGACGCCGAACCACTCGCCGAGCATCATGCACACCAAGGACGGCCGCTGGTACATCTCGCACGGCATGGGCGCGCGCGACCTGAAGGCGCTGGTGCCGTTACTGTCAAAATACGACATGCAGGCGGACCTGCAACCGCCGCCGCCGGACGCCGATCTGAAGGCGCGGGCGGTGCCGGGTTCCACGGTCGGGGACGAGGCGAAGGCGCACATGCTCGACGTCGTGCAGCGCTTCGCCCGCGCCTGGACCTACCACGACATGCCGTGGCTGGAGGCGCAGGAAGCCGGCCTGCTGTGGGCGCCGATCCGCAAGCCGCATGAGAACGCGCTTGACGAGCACTGGCTGAAACGAAAGACCTTCGCCGAGGTGCCGCATCCGGAACTCGGCCGTTCGTTCCTCTATCCCACCAGCAAGTGGCTGGCGACGCAGACAAGCTGGCAGATCGGCCGGCGGGCGCCGCTGCTGGGCGAGGACACCGAAGCGCTGCTGGCCGAGGCGCCGCGCCAACCGTCCGTGCCCACGCGGCCCAAGGGCGACGCCGGGGCGGTCGTTTCTGCCCTGCACGGCAAGCCGTTTCCGTTGCAAGGGGTGAAGATCCTGGATTTCGCCTGGTTCCTCGCCTCGGCCGGCGGCACGCGCTTCCTCGCCGCGCTGGGGGCGGAGAGCTACAAGGTGGAGTGGAAGGACAATCCCGACACCCGCCTCGCCGCGATGGCGCCGGTGGGCGGACGCGCGGCGCGGCAGGCGGCGACGGGACCGCTGCCGGGGGTGAAGGACCCCGACATGGGCGGGCAGTTCCTCAACAAGAACGCCGGCAAGCGCGGCATTTCGCTGAACATCCGCCATCCGAAGGGACTGGCGATCGCGAAGGACCTTGTCCGCCTCTGCGATATCGTGGCCGAGGGGTTCTCGCCCGGCGTGCTGCAACGCCTCGGCCTCGGCTACGACGTGATGCGCAAGATCCGCCCGGACATCATCTACATCCAGCAGGCCGGCATGGGCGCTCACGGCACCTATGGCCGGATGCGCACCGTCGGCCCCGTCGCCGCGGCGTTCGCTGGCCAGGCCGACATGTCCGGCCTGCCGGAGCCGGCGATGCCGGTGGGATGGGGCTATTCCTATCTCGACTGGATGGGCGCCTACGGCTACGCGCTGGCGCTGCTGGGCGCGCTGCACCATCGCGACCGCACCGGGCAGGGCCAGTGGATCGACGCGTCGCAGTGCGAGTCGGGCATTTTCCTCACCGGCACGGCGATCCTGGACTGGGCGGCCAACGGCCGGGAATGGCGCCGCCATGGCAACCGCTCGCCCTACAAGCCGGCGGCGCCGCACGGCGTCTATCGTTGCGCGGGCAACGACCGTTGGGTGGCAATCGCCTGCTTCACCGAGACGGACTGGCAGTCCCTTGCCCGCGTCGCCGATCACCCCGGCTGGCTAGCCGATCGGCGCTTCATGACGCTGGCCGATCGGCTGGCGCACCAGGAGGCGCTGGATGAGGCGGTTGGGGCGTGGACCATCACTCGGTCCGCCGAGGAAACAATGATGGCGCTGCAGGAAGCTGGCGTTCCCGCCGGGGTCTGCCAGAACGCCGAGGACCGCTGCGACCACGACCCGCAGCTTCGCCACCTCAACTGGCTCACCGAAGTCACCGGCAGCAAGATCGGCACCTGGCCGGTCTATGAGTTGCCGATGAAACTGTCGCGCACGCCGGCCTATATCGGCGGCCCGATCAACCGCGGCGCGCCGTGCTACGGCGAGGATAATGCATGGCTGCTGACTGAACTGCTGGGCATGTCGGCGTCTGACGTGGAGCGGCTGGCTGAGGAAGGCGTGATATGATGCAGGCAGGATGCGCAGGCGGCCCTTGTTGTCCTGATCCCGGGACAGTTCACGCAGGCACGGATCAACCCCGGTCACCGCTTCATGGTCCGGAACAAACCAATGCGTTTTTGTGCTGGAATGGCCCAGGCGTCCGGCGCGCCTTTTCGCCGCCTGAACATTGGCGAGAAATACCGGTCCGCCGGAGCGGGCGCGCTGGCCCCTCCGCGTCATGGCCCGCCTTCGCGGACCATGACGCGGAGAAGACGGTGCCCTGCACCCAATGCAGCGGTTATTCCCTGCCGGCCCCTTGGCGCTCCTGCGCCACGATCTGCTGCTTCGGCCGCCGCGTCAGGACCGCGATCTGATGCGGGCTTGCCGGCATGCCGTCCAGTGTCAGCTCAGGACGTGGCGGAGACTCCTGAACCGCGGCCGTGTTCAGCACCGCGAGCTGATGCGGCGAGGCCGGAAATCCCATCACTTCGTAGGTCGGCAGCTCCGCGGCCATTGCGGCGGATCCGCCCAGCACGCAAGCCACGGTCGCCACTGTCGAAAGGCGATGCCACATGATACCCCCCATTTCCCGGTTACGGCGCATTCGTCTCGCCGGCTTGTCGAGTATCACCGTGTGCGGGGGCTGGCTCTGAAGTGCTTCACAGACCGGCAGGCTGCGGAAGCGGGCCCTTGCTGTCCCGGCCCGCCGGCCTCAGCGCCGCAGATATTCCAGCAGCAATGCCCGAAGATCGGCCATGCCGTTCCGGTAGCCGATGGCCTTCAGGCCGCGGTCCAGCAGGCTCAGCCAGCCGTCCGGCGCCGCCGGCGGAGGCCCGGCCGCGCGCAGCCGGGCCAGGGCCTTCGGCGTCCGGGCCAGCGGGAGCGTCCGGTCCTTCACGGTCAACGGGTTGGATCCCGCAAGCGACAGCGACATCCGCACCGTCAGCGACCGGGCCAGGATGAACGCCGCCGCCAGCGCCGGCACGGCCTCGTCCCGCGGCGCGCAGAGAAAGCCGGCCGCATCCAGGGCGCAGGGCAGGTCCACGGGCGCCGCGCGGAGGAATTGCAGGGAGGCGTGCAGCGTGCCGGCCGCCGTGGCCGCCAGCAGAAGCTCATCGGACACGCCGCGCACCACGATCACCGGCACCAGTTGGGTGCCGCCGGCACCTGTCGATACAGGCTTGCCGCCAATCGGTGGGTCCGCGGCGGAGCCGGCGGCGCGCGCCTCCAGGTCCGCGACGATGCCGGCCGCATCGAGCAACCGGTCCTTGTGGCGCAGCACGCAGGCTTGGCCCCGGCAGCTCAGGATCCAGCTGCCGATGGATTCATCCGCGGCCGCGGCCGGGTCCGGTGCCGTGAGGCAGGCAAGCAGGCCGGCGACACCCAGCCATTTCCATCCGCCGGCGCAGACTCCTCTTCCGCGCCGCGCGGTAATCTGCAACCGTTGGGTCATGAATGATGCCATGCAGCCTGACGCGCTTTCGATCCACCGTACCCTGCTGACGCTGGATACACACATCGACATACCCTGGCCATCCGGGCCCGATCCGTTCCAGGACGGCGCCCGGAAGGTCGACCTGCCGAAGATGGCCCGCGGCGGCCTCCGCGCCGGCTGCTTCGTCGCCTACGTCCCACAGTCCACCCGGGCGCCGGTGTTCGAGACGGCGGCCTATACCCGCGCCCTGGCCATGCTGGACCACATCAACCTCATGGCGCGCATGCCGTCGCTGGTGCCGCTGCGCCTCGCCCCGCGCGCCGACGCGATCGAGGCCGCCCGGCGCGACAACGTCGTCGCCATCGTCCCCTGCGTGGAGAACGGCTTCGCCATCGGCACCGACCTGGCGCGGATCGCGGAGTTCCGGGCGCGCGGTGCAGTGTATATGACGCTGACGCACAACGGCCACAACGCGCTGGGCGATTCCTGCAACCCCCGCCGCGACCTGGGCGACCGGGAGGTCGAGCACGGCGGGCTGTCGGCCTTCGGCAAGGCGGCGATCGCCCTGATGAACCGCGTCGGCATGCTGGTCGACGTCGCGCACACCGCGCGCGACACCATGCTGCAGGCGGCGGAGGAATCCCGCTCGCCCATCGTCTCCAGCCATTCCTGCGTCAGCGCGCTGTGCGACCATTCGCGCAACATGGCCGACTGGCAGCTCGACGTGATCCGCGACGTCAAGGGGGTGATCCAGATCACCGCGGTGTCGGCGTTCCTGAAGCTGAACGCCAAGCCCGAGGACGTCACGGTCGCCGACTTTGCCGATCACATCGACCACGCCGTGCGGCGCATCGGCATCGACCATGTCGGGATCTCGTCGGACTTCGACGGCGGCGGCGGCATCAGCGACTGGAACGACGCCGCGCAGACGCCGAACATCACGATCGAACTGGCGAAACGCGGCTATGATCGCGGCGCCCTTGAAAAACTCTGGGGCGGCAATTTCCTGCGAGTCATGCGGGCAGCGGAGGGAGTGGCAGGCTGATGCGCACGGTGACGCTTCCAGGCGGCGAGACGGTTCCGGCGGTCGGGCAGGGGACCTGGAACATGGGCGAACGCGCGGACCAGGCGGCGCGGGAGGCGGACGCGCTGCGCCTGGGCATCGACCTCGGCATGACGCTGGTCGACACCGCCGAGATGTACGCCTCGGGCGGCGCCGAGGAGGTGGTCGCCCGGGCGGTGGCGGGCCAGCGGGACAAGGTGTTCATCGTCAGCAAGGTGTTGCCGCAGAACGCCTCCCGCAGCGGCGTGCCGGCGGCGTGCGAGCGCAGCCTGAGGCGGCTTGGGACCGACCGGATCGACCTGTACCTGCTGCACTGGCGCGGCAGCCACCGGCTGGCGGAGACGGTGGCGGCGTTCGAGGCGCTGCGGGCGGCGGGCAAGATCCGCCACTGGGGCGTATCGAACCTGGATGTCGCCGACATGGAGGAAGTGGCAGGCCTGCCCGGTGGCGCGGCCTGCGCGACCGACCAGGTGCTGTACCATCCCGACAGCCGCGGGATCGAGTTCGACCTGCTGCCGTGGTGCGCGCAGCGCGGGGTGCCGGTGATGGCGTATTCGCCGCTGGGGCACAACGTGCAGCGCCTGGCGCGGTCGGCGGCGCTGCGGGCCGTCGCCGATCGGCATGGGGTGACGCTGGCGCAGGTGGCGATCGCCTGGGGGCTGCGCGACGGCCACGTGATCTCGATCCCGAAGGCGGCGGATGCCGCGCATGTGCGGGAGAACGCGGCGGCGGCCGAGCTGGCGCTGACGCCGCAGGACCTGGCCGAGATCGATGCCGCGCACCCGCCGCCGAAGCGCAAGCGGGCGCTCGACCTGCTGTAGCGGCGAGGCCCGGCAGCCAATCCGTTCCGGCCAGATAACAACGGCGGATCACCAGCCTGAGTGCCTATCCCAGTAAGGCGATCGGCATGCAGAAAAGTACGGGGAAAAAATGATTCGGCCGAGCCATGCCGGCCTGTTCAGGCGCATTCGGGGCGGCTTCGTATCCTTGTGTCAACGCAACGGAACACACCGCACCGGCCTGTCCCGAGTGTGCTTGTGGCAAGCGTGGATGGTGGCCCTGCGGCCACCATGATGGTGAAAGCGCGCCGTCGGCCCGTCCCAACCCGCGCCGCGGCGACCGCTTCCGGGATGTGCATGTCTCACAGGGGGTACGTCCGGCCGTAACGAAGGGCAACCGCCCGGGCCGCCGGCCGCACCACCAAGGGCCGTTATGCCATCTGGCTCCGGCCGGCTGGCCCGCGCTATAACCTCCGCCACAGGCAGGGAGGCCAGAGATGAGCGCGCCGTGGCAATACCAGATCCGGGTCAATCTCACCGACGACCACGCCGGACTGGCGCGCAGCGATCCCGGCAATCTCGCCCTGAAGCCGCTGACGGAGATCCTGAACCGGCACCACGCGACGCTGAAATGCCAGCTTGACGCATTCGCCGCCTACGTCGCGGAGGCGGAGAAGGAAGGCGCGGACGAGTTCCCGCTCTACAAGTGGACCAAGGCGACGCTGGACGATCCGGAAAAGACGGCGAAGCACAGCCGTTCGTTCACGCTGCACGTCCGCGGGCATGAGGTGTATCCCGAGGACACCGCGGACGCGCTCGCCGCGGACCTGCGCCCGCTCGCCGGCGGCGCGATCGTCGCCCGGCTGTCGAAGCACGACACCAACCCGGCGAACAACCTGCCGATCCCGCCGGAATACCGCTGACAGCGGCAAGCGCCGAGGCGCCGCGGCACTACGGATGCCGCCGCGGACGGACGCCCGCTGCGGCTGGCGGCGCGGCGGCATGGTGGCGCCTCGCGTGCGTCATCCACGGCGGTGAACCACCATCGGCACGACCCGGCAATTCGCATTGGCTCTTGATTTCGGGGTGGTGAGACGCTTCACCGCCCATCCGGAACCCGGCAGGAGCCTTGAAAACCGCAACCGAGCGCCCTGGCAACGATCGGCGCGCGGCCGACAGTACGTTCGGAGGTCCGTTTCACCACCGGGCCATTTGCGTTCATTTGCGTTCATCTGCGGTTCCTGAATCAGCGTGGCGGCGGGAGGGATGTTCCGACGCCTGCGTGCTGCTCCAAAGGAGAAATGGAACCGCAGATGAACGCAAATGCAGCAGGGCTGTTGCCGCAGCGGGGGCGCACGTCGTCCGACAGGGCATTGTCGTGGACCTTTTCAGCACGGTTCCGGTTGGATTGCGGGACCGTGAAACGCCTCACCCGACCACCCCGGAACCCGACAACAGCCTTCGCATTTTGGCATTCGTGGCCTGGGCATTGGCTTGATCGAGCGGCGGACGCAAGGCCGAAACGGTGGCCATTTGACTGTGGACGGGCGTTTCATTCGAAACGTTTCTGTCCAGGCCCGCCACCCGCCGTCACAAATCAGTCGCAAGTAAATATCCCCCGGCAGAGCCGGGGGCTTTATAGTGTTGGCCGCTCAAAGCGGCCGGGCGGGTCGCTGACGCGGCCCGTTGAGTGTGAGCCGCTCAAAGCGGCAAGCGGGACCGCTAACGCGGTCCCGGGTTCAGTTGGCCACTAAAGTGGCCGGTTCAG
>NZ_NHRY01000230.1 GCF_002937115.1 Rhodopila globiformis
CCCCCACGGAAACCCCCAGGGAAACGCCCAGCGAAACCCCCGGCGGGGACGCGCCGCTGCAGCGCTGGCACATCCGCTTCGCCCCGCGGGCCAGCCTGTACGCCAGCGCCAACGAGCCGCTGCTGATCGTCCGCGACCTGGCCCGCCTCGGCACGCTAACCGTCCGGGCGGACGCCGCGCGCCTGCCGGACCTGGCATCGTTCGACCCGACCGAGGCTTACCTCGCCTGGGACCTGGCGCTCGAAGCCGCCGTAACCCGGAAGCGCATCGCCGACGCCTTCGAGTTCGTTGCCGACGACTGCGACCTTCTGATCGAAGCCGCCGCGCCATCCGGCCCCGCGCCGGCCGAGCCGCCTGCGGACGCCGCCGCGCACGCCGTGAAACCCGACACCGTGAAACCCGACACCGTGAAACCCGACACCGGCCGCAACGCGCACTCGATCCGCATCGACGTCGACAAGATCGACCGCCTGGTCAACCTGATCGGTGAGCTGGTCATCAACCAGGCCATGCTGGTGCAAGTCGGCGGCGCCCTGCCGCCCGACCTCTGCCCCGGGCTGACGACCGGGCTGGAAAGCCTGTCCCAGCACCTGCGGGAATTGCAGGAAAGCGTGATGGCGATCCGCGCCCAGCCGGTGCGGTCGGTGTTCGCCCGCATGCCCCGGCTGATCCGCGAGGTGTGCGGCCAGCTCGGCAAGAGCGCCCGGCTGGTGATCAGCGGCGAGGGCACCGAAATCGACAAGACGGTCATCGAGCAGCTGACCGACCCGCTGACCCACCTGCTGCGCAACGCGCTGGACCATGGCATCGAACCGCCCGACCAGCGCGCCGCGCGCGGCAAGCCGCGGCAGGGCACCATCCAGCTCTCGGCCGAGCACCGCAGCGGCCGCATCGTCATCGAGGTCGCCGACGACGGCGGCGGCATCGACCGCGACCGCGTCCTGGCCAAGGCGCGGCAGCGCGGCCTGGTGGCCGCCGATACGACGCCGACGCCCGAGGAAATCGACGGCCTGATCTTCATGCCCGGCTTTTCCACCGCCGAGGCGGTGTCGGACATCTCCGGCCGCGGCGTCGGCATGGACGTCGTTCGCCGCAACATCCACGCCCTGGGCGGCCGCATCAGCGTCACCTCGGCCGCCGGCGTGGGATCGCGCTTCACCCTGTCGCTGCCGCTGACGCTGGCGATCCTGGACGGGATGGCCGTCGCCGTCGGCGGGGAAACCTTCATCATCCCGCTGACCAACATCATGGAAAGCCTGCGGCCGCGGCGCGAGGACCTGCACCCCGTCGTCGGCCGCGGACACGTCCTGGCGATCCGCGGCGAATACCTGCCGCTGCTGTACCTGCACCGCGTCTTCGGCATCGCCAACGCCGAGCAGGACGCTTGCAAGGGCATCGTCGTCATCGTCGAAAGCGAGCGGTCAAGCCGGTTCGGCATCGTCGTTGACGAGCTGCTCGGCCAGCAGCAGATCGTAGTCAAGAGCCTGGAGGCCAACTACGGCCCGGTCGACGGTACCGGCGGCGCAACGATCCTGGGCAATGGCCGGGTCGCGCTGATCCTGGATGCGGCGCGGTTGCACGAGATGGCCGGCGCGGCCACGGCGAATCCTATTCATCCCCAACCAGAGCACCCTCAGGCAGCATGACCGGCGGAGACCCCTCGCATGAACTCCATTAACACGGCAGCCACCACGGTCAGCGCGGCGCCGCCACCGTCCGTCGTCGAAACGGCCCGGCAGTTCATCACCTTCACCCTCGGCGCCGAGGAATACGGCGTGGACATCATGATGGTGCGGGAGATCAAGGGCTGGACGGAAACCACCGCCCTGCCCAAGGCGCCGCCCTACGTGCGCGGCGTGATCAACCTGCGCGGCATCATCGTGCCGATCCTGGACCTGCGGGCCCGCTTCGGCATTGGCGTCACCGAGCCGACGCCGATGCACGTCGTGATCATCGTCAACACCGACATCCGCACCAGCGGCCTGCTGGTCGATGCGGTGTCGGATATCGTTTCGGTCGAGCCGGGCGCCGTCCGGCCGGTGCCGGAGCTGGGCCTGCCCATCGGCGACCAGTACCTGGAGGGCCTCGTCGCGCTGGATGACCGGATGGTCACGCTGGTGTCGCTCGATCGGCTGCTGGCAATCGACGGGGTCACCGGACAAACCAACTGATGCTGAAACAACGGCGCGGCCGGAACGCGGGGGCCGTGCGGACCGGATTTTCGCCCCACGCCTGTTCTTGAAAGCAATGGAGTTCCGCATGTTGGCTACGAAACCTTCCGAATCCCACCTGTCCCTGGCCTGGATCCGCCGCGGCCGCGACCGCCGCGCCGAAGGCCAGGAGGTGGAAGGAATAGTCGCGGCACTGCGCCGTGTGCGCGTTCTGCTCGGACTGTCGCCAACCGGCGAAATCCTGTCCGCGAACGAGAATTTCCTGCGGGCAACAGGCTATTCATTCGACGAGATCCGTGGCCAGCACCATTCGATGCTCGTCGACCCGGCGTACCGGCAGTCGCCGGAATACCGGCTGTTCTGGGACAGGCTCGGCCGCGGCGAGACCGAGCTGGGCCAGTTCAAGTATATCGGCAAAGGCGGGCGCGAGGTCTGGCTTGACGCCAGCTACAACCCGATCCTCGACGCCGACGGCAAGCTGGTCAAGATCGTCGAATTCGCCGTCGACGTCACCGAACGGAAAGTGGCCGATTCCGATCTTCAGGGCCAGATCGCGGCCATCGGCAAGGCGCAGGCGGTGATCGCGTTCTCGATGGACGGCAGGATCCTGGATGCCAACGAGAATTTCCTGAAGACGCTGGGCTACACGATCGAGGAAATCCGCGGCCAGCATCACTCGATCTTCGTCGAGCCGTCGTTCCGGCAGTCAACCGAGTACCGGCTGTTCTGGGACAAGCTCGGCCGCGGCGCGTATGACGCCGGCCAGTACAAGCGCATCGGCAAAGGTGGCAAGGAGGTCTGGCTCCAGGCCAGCTACAACCCGATCATGGATCTGAACGGCAAGCCGTTCAAGGTGGTGAAATACGCCACCGACGTCACCGAACAGAAGCTCGCCAACGCCGACTACCAGGGCCAGATCGCGGCCATCGGCAAGGCGCAGGGGGTGATCGCGTTCTCGATGGACGGAAGGATCCTGGATGCCAACGAGAATTTCCTGAAGACACTGGGCTACACGATCGAGGAAATCCGCGGCCAGCATCATTCGATCTTCGTCGATCCGGTGTACCGGCAGTCGCCGGAATACCGCATGTTCTGGGACAAGCTCGGCCGCGGCGAGTATGACGCCGCCCAGTACAAGCGCATCGGCAAGGGCGGCAAGGAAGTCTGGATCCAGGCCAGCTACAACCCGATCATGGATCTCAACGGCAAGCCGTTCAAGGTGGTGAAATACGCCACCGACGTGACCGCCCAGGTTCTGGCGGCGGAGGCGCTGAAGGCAGCCGTGGCGGAAACCCAGGACGTGGTCGCCGCGGCCCGCGCCAACAACCTGACCCAGCGTGTGCCCCTGGCGGGCAAGACCGGCGAGATCGAGGCGCTGTGCGCCGGCGTCAACGGGTTGCTCGACACCATGGCCTCGGTCATCGGTTCGGTGGCGGCGTCCTCGGTGGCGATCGCCACGGCGGCGAAGGAAATCGCCACCGGCAACACCGACCTGTCGCAGCGCACGGAAGAACAGGCCTCCAGCCTGCAGGAAACCGCTGCCAGCCTGGAGGAACTGACGGCGACGGTGAAGCAGAACGCGGACAACGCGCAGCAGGCGAACAAGCTGGCCAACACCGCCTCGGAAGTCGCGGTGAAGGGCGGGGAAGTCGTCACCGGCGTGGTGCAGACCATGGCCGGCATCAGCGACGCCAGCCGCAAGATCTCGGAAATCATCGGCGTCATCGACGAGATCGCCTTCCAGACCAACATCCTGGCGCTGAACGCGGCGGTGGAAGCGGCGCGGGCGGGCGAGCAGGGCCGCGGCTTCGCCGTCGTCGCCGCCGAGGTCCGCAGCCTGGCGCAGCGCAGCGCCAACGCCGCCAAGGAGATCAAGGCGCTGATCTCGGACTCCGCCAGCAAGGTCGAGGCCGGGTCGCGGCTGGTGGGCAGCGCCGGGCAGACGATGGAGGAGATCCTCGGCTCGGTGCGCCGGGTCACCGACATCATGGCGGAGATTTCCGCCGCCTCCCGCGAGCAGAGCCAGGGCATCGAACAGGTCAACACCGCCATCATCCAGATGGACAAGATCACGCAGCAGAACGCCGCGCTGGTCGAGGAAGCGGCGGCCGCGGCCAAGTCGATGGAAGACCAGACCGACGGGCTGACCGAGATCGTGTCGGTGTTCCGTCTCGGCAAGGAAGCCGCCGCGCCCCAGGCGCAGCCGGCCGCGCGTGCCGCCGCCAAGCCCGCGCCGGCGCGCCCCCCGCGCGAACCGGCGCCGGCCGCGGCCCGGCCGCGCAAGCTGGCCACCGCCGGTGCGGGCGATGACGACTGGAAGGAGTTCTGAGCCAGGCCGCGTCCATGTCCGGCAACCTGATGCCAACCGCGCGGATGTCTGACCGGCCGGCATGGACAGCCCCTCCCGTCATGGCCGGCGCGGGCCGCATGGGCGCTGAACGACAGCAGAGCGCAGGTAGATTGGGACGCGCGGCCGTTGCCCCATCGTCATGGCGGGCGCAGGCTCGCCATCCACGCCTTCTGCCTGCACCAACACCGCAAGGCGTGGATGGCGGCCCTTCGGCCGCCATGACGGCAAAGGCGCGCCGCAGATCCGTCCCAAACGACCAGCGGTCTGCGGCAGCGCCTGGGGAGGCCGGCCGTTGCTTCCCGTCGTGGTGCAAATGGCCATGACCCAGGCACCACTGCCGCCGGCCAACCTGCAGTTCGACCTGGCGCGGGAGGAGTTCGTGCAGATCGCCGCCATGCTGCGTCAGGAGACCGGCATCAGCCTGGCGAATTCCAAGATGGACCTGGTCCAGGGGCGCCTGGCGCGCCGGCTGCGGGCGCTGGGCCTGGGCAACTTCGCCCAGTACCTCGAGATCGTCACCGATCCCGAGGCGGCCGACGAACGCCGCCAGATGGTCAACGCCCTGACCACCAACCTGACCGGCTTCTTCCGCGAAGCGCACCATTTCGATTATCTGGGCGACACGATCCTGCCGGAGATCGCCCGCACCCGCCCGGCCGGCTCGTCCCGCCTGCGGATCTGGTCCGCCGGCTGTTCCTCGGGCGAGGAACCCTATTCCATCGCCATGACCGTGTGCGCGAAGCTGCCCGATTGGCAGTGCTGGGATGCCAGGGTCCTGGCCACCGACATCGACACCAACATGGTCGCCACCGGGCGGGCCGGCCAGTATGAGGCATCCCGCGCCGGGACGGTGCCGGAGTCCTACCGCAAGCGCTTCCTGCTGCGGCTCGACAGCGGCACCGTGCAGGTCGCCGAGGTACTGCGCGACCTGGTGGCGTTCCGGCAGCTCAACCTGCTGGGGGCCTGGCCGATGCGGGGACGGTTCAACGTGATCTTCTGCCGCAACGTCGTCATCTACTTCGACAAGCCCACGCAGCGGACCCTGTTCGACCGCTTCGCCGACATCCTGGCCCCCGGCGGCTGGCTGATCGTCGGCCACTCCGAGACGCTGTTCCGCCTGTCCGACCGGTTCGAGGCCCTCGGCCGCACGATCTACCGGAAGACCGCATGACGGGCCTGCACCGCCATGTGCCCGTCAACGTGCCGCCGGGCGAGCATTACGTCACGACGCGGGACGACGTCGTCATCACCACCGTGCTGGGCTCCTGCGTCGCCGCCTGCATCCGCGACCCGGTCGCCAGGATCGGCGGCCTGAACCACTTCATGCTGCCGTCCAGCGAAACCGGCGTGTGGGGCGGAACGACCGGCAGCCTGCGCTACGGCAATTTCGCCATGGAGCGGCTGGTCAACGAGATCCTCAAGCGCGGCGGGCGGCGCAGCCGGCTGGAGATCAAGGTGTTCGGCGGCGGCGACGTGCTGGGCGGCTCGGCCCCCATCGGCCACCTGAATGCCGATTTCGTCGAGTGGTACCTGCGCGCCGAGGGCATGCCGATCGCCGCGTCGGCCATGCGTGGCTTTTCCGCGCGGCGGGTGCGATATTTCCCGACCACCGGCAAGGCGCTGGTCAGGGAACTGGCCATGCGGGACGTGAGGATGCCGCTGGCCGAGGAGGCCGCCTATCGCAGCGCCATCGACCATGCGCCGGTCGAAGCCGACATCGAACTGTTCAATTAGCCATGCAAGCCCCCGGCCGCACTAACGTAACCGGGAGTTCCCCCGGCTCTGCCGGGGAGGCAGCAGCAGTTTGACATTTGCGGGGGTAGGCCCCGGTTCGCCCATCAATGAAACTCTGGAGCGTGAGCCGCCAAAGCACACGCTGATGGAGTTCCATCAATGGACGAATTCGAGAGCCTAAATCACACCAAATGGGA
>NZ_NHRY01000231.1 GCF_002937115.1 Rhodopila globiformis
GGCTCGGCGCAAAACGCAAGAACCTTACATCAGCGCCGGGACCGTGATTCTTTTCAGAATCCCCGGCCGCGCTGCCGATTCTTTTGTGTCGATGCCATGCTATGGCTAAAATGAGGGGATACCTGAGGATCCTTCCGAACCTGGTTTGACCTTCCGTTTTGGCAAACCGATGCTGTCAAACCCTTGATCTTTTGGAAATCCCCTCACCCCTTATCCATAGTTCGGGTTAACTAACCGATCGCCCGCCGCGCTGCCGAGACTTCGCGGTATGGCGCGTATGCGTCAGACGGTTTTCGCGCGGGCGAAGCGGCTCAGGCGAAACGGCGCCGGATCCACCACCGGCTGGTCGCCGGCGACGAGGTCGGCCATCAGCCGCCCGGCGCCGGGCCCGATGCCGAAGCCGTGGCCGGAAAATCCCGTCGCCACGAACAAGCCCGGCCTTCCCTCCACCCCACCGATGATCGGCACCGCGTCGGGCGTGACGTCCATCAGGCCGGCCCAGCTTTCCACCACCTGCATGGCGGCGAAGGCGGGGAAGGTACGCGACAGCGCGGCGCGGGCCTCACGCAACAGCCCCCGGCGCGGCTTCGGGTCGAGCACGCGCACAGCCTCGAACGGCGTGACCTCGTCCAGGCTCCAGCGCCGCCTCGTGCGCAGTTCCTCCCACGACCGCCGGCCAATGCGCAGGCGGATTTCGTTGCGGCTGCTGATCAGGCGCGGCAGGAAGTCGGCCAGCAGGCGGACATGGTCGGGGGTGATCTCGGCAGCATTGGCGTTGCGGCGGGCGATCGAGTAGCCGCCGTCCAGGCGCTTGCGGAAGGCGAACACCGATCCTGCGGCCGAGACCTCCGGCGCGCCGGGCAGCCGGGCGGTGCGGAACACCGAGCCGAGGATCTTCAGCACCGGCAGGTCCAGCCCGGCATTGCCGGCGAACAGCCGCGACCAGGCGCCGCCGGCCAGCACGACGGCGCCGCAGGCGATGCGCCCCCGCTCGGTCACCACGCCGCTGACGTGCCCGGCCTCGGTCTCGATGCCGCGGACGGCGGTGCGGGTGAAGATCTGCGCGCCGTGATCGCGGGCGGCCTCGGCGATGGCGGGGGCGGCCAGGGCGGGTTCGGCGCAACCGTCGCTGGGCGTGTGCAGGCCGGCGATGAAGCCCCTGGCGGCGCCGGGCATGACGTCATTCAGCGCCGCGCCGCGCAGCAGGCAGGCGTCGACCTGGTGGCACCGGGCCTGTTCCAGCCAGGCTTCCTGCGCGGCGACTTCCCTCTCGGTTTCGCACAGGTAGAGGATTCCCGGCTGGCGGAAGCCGGTTTCCCGGCCGGTGCGGCGGTTCATGCCGCGCCACAGGCGCAGGCTCTCCAGCGCCAGGGGGATTTCCGCCTGATCCCGGCCCATGGTGCGGCACCAGCCCCAGTTGCGCGAGGACTGTTCGCCGCCGATGAGGCCCTTCTCGCACAGCGCGACGGCAATGCCTTTCTCGGCCAGGAACAGGGCGGTGGTGACGCCGATGATGCCGCCGCCGATGATCACCACGTCGGTCCGGCCGGGCAGCGTGGGATCAGGGGCAACGGGATCGACGGCAGGGGACATGCGGGTCTTTGTCTCGGTCAGGCGGCGAGCTTAGGACGGGGCGGCGGCTTCTGGCTACCGGGCCGATAAACCGGCCGGCCACGTATATGCCTGCCCGGCGGTGCCATGGGGAGGGTCTGCATCAACCAGCCGCCCGGTGCCGGCGGCCCGCGTGGTGTTCGGATCAGGCGCCGATTGACAGGGAGGGGGCTGGCCAGGGATCGTAACGCCAAGAACGAGAGACGCGGCCGCCCCGGGCGGCAGATAGCGTGGCACGGGAATACCCCGGCATGAAGACGTCAGCCTGCCGACACAGGACGGATCCAGAGTTAGTATGAAATGATAATAAAATCCGGGATTTCACCAGTCTGTGAAGTCAGAGTCATGGTCTTGCCTATTCATTGACAATCCGAGCCGTGATGGCAAGCTGCAACGAGCAGTCGCGCCAGCCAGCACGGTTTCCCCTTGCGGCCCGACCCCGGCTGCGGCATGGAGGCCCCCTTGCAGCAGCGAAATCAAGCCTCCGTGCGTCAATCGGGGATGCGTTCAACGATGAAGGTCCAAGAGAAACCATGTTCCACCAACTCCTGACGCCAATCGGCGGCAGCATGCCTCTGTCCTTCGCCGTGGCGGCAGTGCCGATCGCGGTGGTGCTGGTCATGCTGGGCGTGCTGCACCGGCCGGCGTGGCAGGCCTCGCTGGCCGGTCTGGTCGTCGGTTTCGTGATCGCCGTCCTCGCCTGGGCGTTCCCGGTAAAGCTGGCGCTGAACAGCGCCGCCAACGGCGCGGTGTTCGCGCTCTGGCCGGTGATGTGGATCGTCTTCAACGCCTTGCTGCTGTACAACATCGCCGTCATCTCCGGCCGGTTCGACGCGTTCCGCCAGTGGGTGCTGACGCACCTGCCGAACGACCGCCGCATCGTGCTGGTGGTCATCGGTTTCTGCTTCGGCTGTTTGCTGGAAGGCATCGCCGGCTTCGGCACGCCGGTGGCCATCACCAGCGCGCTGCTGATCCTCGTGGGCTTCCCGCCGCTGGAGGCGCTGACCTTCACCCTGATCTTCAACACCGCCCCGGTGGCGTTCGGCGCGCTGGGGGTGCCGGTCACCGTGCTCGGCCAGGTCACCGGCCTGCCCGCGGCCAGGCTCGGCGCCATGATCGGCCGGCAGTTGCCGTTCCTGGCGCTGCTGCTGCCGTTCTACGTGATCGCGATCTATGGCGGGCTGCGCTCGGTGCGGGCGCTGTGGCCGGCGCTGCTGGTCGCCGGCGCCAGCTTCGCCTCGGCCCAGTTCGTCACCTCGAACTTCCTGGACTACGCGCTGACCGACGTGCTGTCGTCGCTGACGGCGCTGATCGTCACGCTGCTGTTCCTGCAGGTGTGGAAGCCGGCGCCGGACCCGGAATTCGCGCTGAACGTGACGCTGGAGCCCACCGGACGGCAGGCCGGAGTGCCGCTGTGGCAGGGCTGGCTGCCGTGGATCGTCGTGTCGGTGGTGGTGATCGCCTGGACGCACCTGAAGATCGCCGCCATCGCGGCGCAGACCTTCCATTGGCCGGGGCTGCATGACGCGGTGGCGATTACGCTGTACCACGACAAGCCCTATGCCGCGAACTTCGTGTTCCAGCCGCTTTCGACCGGCACGGCGATCCTGCTGTCGGCGATCATCACCGCCGCGCTGGTCGGCGTCGGGCCCGGCCGGTTCATACACGCCGTGGCGGGAACCTGGCGGCAGAGCCGGATCGCCATCCTGACGGTGATGTTGATCATCGCGCTGGCGTTCGTGATGAACTACTCCGGGCTGAACTACACGCTGGGCCTGGGCGTCGCCTCGGTGGGGCTGGTCTTTCCGCTGGTCTCGCCGTTCCTGGGCTGGGTGGCGGTGTTCCTGTCAGGCAGCGACACCTCGGGCAACGCGCTGTTCGGCAACCTGCAGGTGGTGGCGGCGAACCAGCTTCAGTTGAATCCGGTGCTGATCGCGGCGACGAATTCCTCGGGCGGGGTGATGGGCAAGATGATCTCGCCGCAGAACATCGCCACCGGCGTGTCGGTGACGGCGCTGAAGGGGCAGGAGGGCGTGGTGTTCGCGCGCACCTTCAAGCACAGCGTGGCGCTGACGATCCTGCTGGGGTTGCTGGTGATGCTGCAGCAGTATGTCGTGCCGTGGATGATCCCGTAACGGCCCGGGTGCCGTCAGTGGTGCGCGAGGGCCTTCCACGCCGCTGTTCGGCCTGGGGTGGGTGCCTACCTCAAGGCGCGCTTATGATCGTGTCGATCGCCCGGACGATGTCATCGCGACAACCGATGGCTGTCCCGACTGGCTGAGCCAGTTCCAACACCGGTATCGACGCGATCATCGGCGGCATGATGCCATGCGCAAACTTATGCGCATGGCATCATGCGTGACGAAGGCGTTGCACCGTCCGTCAGCCGGTCACTTCCGACCCCATCTGTATCATGCGATGATCAGTTTCCAGTCGGCAACGGAAGCTGGATCCCTTCCTTTGCCAGGTTTTCACGGACAAACTTGAACCGCTCGTATTGCGACAGCGTGATGGGGCCGGTGTACGACTCGCCTTGCGGCTTGCGCGGCGGGTACTTGATGTACGTCTTCATCAGGTCCTTGACCGCAGCGTTGATCGTCACCAGCACCCAGGTATGCTCGGTGTAGTTGTTCATGAAGATATCATACCGTTCCTGCGGGTCCTGCCAGAGATCGAAAACCTGGGAGACGGTCGCGACATAGGACTCCGGACCCTTCCAGCCAAGGTTCGAGTCAACGGCGAGGCCACCGGTCTTTTCGCCATCGTCGCCGCGCAGGTTGAACACGGCCTTGTAGTGGCCAACCCGGGCCGCGCCGGGGGTCAACTCGTCTTCCGTGAAGTAGAACCACGAATCCCGCGGCGACTTGCCTTTACCGAACAGGACCGGACTCATATCATAACTATCGAAACTGATCGGCTTTCCCTCCCGGTCGTTATCGGGCAGCTTCGCCCCTGCCAGAGCGGCGAAGGTCGCCATGTAGTCCAGGCCGCCGGCGATCTCGGAGTTCCTGCCCCCGCCTTTGATGCCCGGCCCCCAGGCAACGGACGGAACCCGCGAGCCGCCTTCACGGTCCGTCCCCTTGGTGCCACGGAACGGCGCATAGCCGGCATCCGGATACACATCCTGCCAGGCGCCGTTGTCGCTCGTCCAAAAGACATAGGTGCTCTTGTCCAGGCCGAGCGCCCGGACCTTGTCCATGATGCGGCCAATGCGGGCGTCATTCTCGACGACCGAGTCGGCATACTTCGATTTCGATAGCGACTTGCCCTGGAATTCCGGCGCCGGCAGATTCGGCTGGTGCACCTTCATGAAATTGATGCTCATGAAGAACGGCTCGCCCGACCCGCCATTCCGGTCGAGATAGTCGAGCGCCGCCTTTTCGACATACGCATCGAAGAACGGAATGCCGACGACGCCCCGGTCGGGCGTATCGACATATTCCCCGTTGATCTTGAAGTCCTCCCGCGCCTACTCCCCGGCATTGCCCGACAACGCGCCCTTGGTCATCCGCTGGAACATCGCCCGCAGCTTGGGGTCCATGTCCGAAAACCATTTCGGGTCGCCATAGGTGTAGGCGTTCAGGTGATACAGGCCGCAATACTTCATCTCGTCACAGCCCTGCGCATTCGGCAGCGCGTAGTCGGCCTCTCCCAGGTGCCACTTGCCGGTGAAGAACGTCTTGTAGCCGGCTGTCTTCAGCACCGACGCCAGGGTCCACTCGGCTGCCGGCAGTCCGCCGCCCTGGCCCTGGAAGGCGACCGTCGTCATGCCGCTGCGGTTGGGAATGCGGCCGGTCTGCATGGCGGCGCGGCCGGGCGTGCAGCTTGGTTGCGCATAGAACGACGTGAACATCATGCCTTCGGCCGCCATGCGGTCGATGTTCGGCGTCGGCATGCCGCGCGCCTCGCCGCCCAGCTAGGCGCCGGCGTCGCCCCAGCCGAAATCGTCGGAAACGATCATGATGATGTTGGGCTTCTTGCCGCCCGCCCCCGTCACCGGCTGCGCATCCGCCGCCTGCGCATTCGCTGACGCGGCCAGTGCCGACGCGGCCACGACGCTCGTTGTTCCTCGCAGCATGGCGCGGCGGCTCAGGCCGCTGCCCTTGCCGTCCTGCTTCCCTTCGTTCATGGCGTTCTCCTCGTTTCCCGAATGACGCAGCGAAACCCGAGATGGCTGGTGGAGGTGTCGACCGGCTCCGCGTGGCGCGCTGCCGGTCGGTAGCGCCGGCAGTAGTTGGGCGCGCAGAGGTGCGACCCGCCTTTGATGACCTTGCGCGGAATCCGGATGGCGGGCAGCGAGGGGTCGTAGCTCCCGGCCTCGGGCCCGCCCCGCGGGTTGCTGGGGATGCAGCAGGCTTTCGGCGGTTCCGCCTGATGCTGTGCCGACCACCAGTCGGTGGTCCATTCCCAGACGTTGCCGATCATGTCGTAGAGGCCGTAGCCGTTGGGCGGGAACGCCCCCACCGGCGAGGTGCGCCTGAAACGAGACTGCCTCTGATGGGGAAATTCGCCATGCCAGGTGTTCGCCATCGGGCGATTGCCGGGCATGAATTCGTCGCCCCAGCCGAATTCGGCGCCGTCCAGCCCGCCGCGCGCGGCAAACTCCCATTCGGCCTCGGTCGGCAGCGCCTTGCCGGCCCACGTGGCATAGGCCAGCGCGTCGGCGAAGGTCACGTGCACAACGGGATGATCGTCGAGATCCTTGATGCTGCTCTTCGGACCGTACGGATGCCGCCAGTTCGCGCCCTGAAGCAGGGTCCACCACTGGCTCCAGTCGCGCAGGTCGACGCGATGTTTCGGCGGCGTGAAGACCAGCGAGCCGGCGAAGATCATGCCGGGCAACGACCCCGGATAATCCTTTGGATCGGGCATGGTCTCGGCAAAGGTCACGTGACCGGTGGCACGAATGAACGACCGGAACTGCCTGTTGGTCACCGGGGTTGCGTCGATCCAGAAGCCGTCGACCGTTGCGCGGTGCGATGGCGCCTCCTCCGGATAGTGCGCATCCGAACCCATCTGGAAGGTGCCGCCCGGCACGCGGATCATGCCGTCACGGGCTGCAATGGCGCCCGAAGCTGCGAGGGAAACGCCCATTCACTGCCTCACGTCATCCTGTTGTTCCGGGGTCGTCGATACGCTTCGCCAGCCTCGTCAACCGCCATCCCTGCCAGCCGGATGTCTGCCGGTGACCTGTTTCTCGAATGGATAGATCACACCCCAGTCTCGTTTCATGTCGACCACCAGCCAACCGCGCCGTGTCGCTTCGTCCCAGGCCTTGTCGAGCTTCCCAACCGACGATGTACGGTCATACGCCCATTCCCGCCTGGCATCCGTGTGGTGCACAAGGGCCATGAAGCGCGCCCCGCCGCCGGCCGCCGTCCATTCCAGCATCTGCTGGTCGCCATCCGAATTGCCGAAGGCAAGAATCGGCCGGCGCCCGATGAAGCGGTTGATGGCAACCGGCTTACCGGGTCCATCATCGATGAATTCCACCTTTGGCAACTTGACCAGTTCCGGCGTGCCGTCCGCCGCGATCCGGAATGCCGTTTCGCCAGACGAACCAACGACCTGGTCGGGCGGAATGCCGTAGCGCTTTTCCGCCCAGGGCCGCATGAACTCGATACCGCCGCCGGAAACAATGAACGTCCTGAACCCGTTGCCGCGCAGATACGCCAGAAGCTCCAGCATCGGCTGGAAGACCAGGTCGGTATAGGGCCGGTTGAAACGCGGGTGGCGTGCGGTCGCCATCCAGGCCAGCACGATGTTCTCGAACTGGGCCACCGTCATGCCGGAGTGCGTGGCCTCGACGATTTCAAGCAGGTCCTTCTCGCTCAATCTCGCCAGCACGGACCCGTCGCCGGCGAGCACGCTGCTGAACGGTTGCCTGTCCGTCCACTCCGGATGTTGCGCCGCCAGGGCCCGGACACGGTCCAGCGCGAACACCACCTGGAAATAGACCGGCTGCTCGCTCCACAACGTGCCGTCATTGTCGAAGGTCGCGATACGTTGTTCGATCGGCACGAAATCGGTGCCGTGTGGGCTCGTCACACGCGTCACAAACCCGATGATCGATTGCCTGGCTGCCCCCTGGTTCCATGAGGGCAGTGGATCCGCCCGGGCGAACGCCGGGGCGCCCGAGATGGCCAGCGCGGCCCCGGACAGCCCTGCCATGAACCTGCGCCGCGCGGATGGCCGGATACGAATTGTCATCGGCCTACACCGCAAGCACCGGCCAGCGCCATGCGGCTACGTCACAACGTCTGCTCATCGTCCTCTTCCCTCCGGCGAATGGCGGCTTTGACGGACGTCTTCGACTGCGCACGCTACGCAACGGAACCGATACGACTGGTGCCCGTATCACCCTTCCATAGGTGGCACGCCAGGAGATAATGCAAGGTGCGGCGGATACCCGGAAATCACAGCGCCGCTCGCGGGCGCCACGGATGCGTTCAATTTGTTGCTTCCCTGCTATGAAAGTACGGTTCCGCACGGGCCCCACCGTCGTGCCCGCGGGCGGGCGGGGCGACTGCTTCGTATCCCGGTCGGAGCCGGCATTGCGTTATTGTAACGGAACAAAATTCCTCGCCAGGCGATCGGCCGTCAGGGAATGATACGGATCACCGAACTCAGCAGGTTGGCGCGACGATTCAACGTTCCCTGCTGCCGCTCGATCGATTGCTCGAGGATCCGATCCGCCCCGGCAAGAAGCTCGGCGCGCATTTTCGTTCGGTTGGACTTCAGCCTCAGAACGGCCTCGCCCCAGGCAAGACGGTGCTGCACGAGGCCGACGTATACCGCATCGTCGTTATTCAGGGATGCCTCGATGACCGGGCCAAGGTTCGGAAGCGTAACCGCCGTCGCCTGGAGCAGGGGACGGGTGCAATGGTTGAGACTCTCTATCCATCCGCCGAGCAAGGCACTTTCCTCGCCGGTGGCAAAGCTTCGGTCCGCCATCTGCCGCAGGCTTGCCGCGTCGATGTCGGCGAGCGGGACGTGGCGGAACAGGACCTGATACCGCGGACTCTCCGCCGCGGCGTTCCGGCACGCCAGCGCCTTGTCCGCGGCAATCCGAAACTGCGCCACGGAATTCTGGTGGCTCTCGATCGCGGCGGACTCCGACATCGGCGAACAGGCGTCGAGCGAAGCCGTCATCAGGCCCGCGGCAAGGACAATCCTTCCTATGACCGTTGCGCCGCCGGGGCCTGCGCAGGCCGGCGATGTCATTCCGGCAGCAGATGGTACCGCTTGCCGTCGAACTGCGCGAGCCGCATGCTCTTCATCGGCCGGTAGTCCGTGGGCGACGTGCTGATGGCAATCCCCGGCAGCACCAGCGGCAGTTTCGTGGTGTCCGGCAGGTGCGTCGCCGCCTTCAGGATGTTCGCGCGCGACAGGTCGTTGCCGGCCTGCTTCAGCACCACCACCAGCGCCTGCGCCATGGTGTAGCCATAGGCCCAGACCGGGTTCGCCGGGTCGCTCTCGGGCGCGTATTTCGCCCGCCAGGCCTGGAAGTCCTTCATCCCCGGATCATCCGCCCATTGCGGATCGGTCGGGTCCTTCAGATACGCCGCCGTGACCACGCCGGCGGACTTGTCGAAGCCCGCCGACTCCAGCGCCGGCTTCACCAGGGCGCCGTTGGAGTCGATGATGTGCAGCGGGTGCCAGTCCATGTCGGCGACCTTGCGGATCGCCATGGCCGCGAATTTCGGGGTGCTCGCATCCACCAGCACGTTTGCGCCCGAGGACTGTAGTTCGACGATCTGCGAATCGATCGTCGGGTCGGTCACCTCGTAGGACAGCACCTTGACCACCATCGTCGCGAACTTCCCGCCAAGCCCGTCCTTCAACCCGGCGACGTAGTCACGGCCCAGGTCGTCGTTCTGGTACAGGATGGCGACCTTGGAATCCGGCTTCTTCTCCAGGATGTATTTCGCGTACATCTGCCCTTCCAGCCGATAGCTGGGCTGGAACGGAATGCTCCACGGATACGCCTTCGAGTCGGACACGAACATCGAGGCGCCGGAGCCGAGCCAGATATCCGGCACCTTCTTCTGGTTGACGTAGCGGCGGATCGCCGCGTTCGGCGCGGTGCCGATGGTCTGGAACAGGATCGCCACCTGTTCCTCCTCGATCAGGCGGCGCACCACCTCGATCGTCTTCGGCGGGCTGTAGCCGTCGTCCTGCGCGATCAGCCGGATCTTGCGGCCGTTGATGCCACCCTGGTCGTTGATCATCTTGAAATAGTCCGCCTCGGCGGTGGAGATCTGGCCATAGGCGCTGGCCGGGCCGCTGAACGGCGCGCTCTGGCCGATCTTGATCTCGGTGCCGGTCACCCCGGGCGTTGGCTTCTGCGCCAGCGCCGCCTCCGCGCCCAGCACCAGCGCGCCCAGGACCATCAGCGCCGCGCCGCCTCGGCATCTTGTGTTCACGACATTGCCCCCGTCTCGTTGCACGGAGCGTATCGCCGCACAGCCCTGGGGCGGAGTCCAGACACAGCCGCGCGTGGCATCCCGCGCCATCGGGGCCGCGACCCGAAGTTTGTCCAGCCGCACACGCATCGGTTGCGGGGATGTTCTCACATCAACGTGAAGAAGTCTTGTCCCATAGCGTCGCTGACCTTTCTGGCAATAAGCCGTCGCGCCGCAACCCGGGGGCCCGGGTCGGTTGCCGCCGGCGCGAAGCCGTATAGACTGGGCCGATGCAGAATTCTGACGTCGCGGACCGACTGACGACCGCCGGGGTGCTGGAGCGCCTGGTCGCCTTCGACACCACAAGCCGGAACCCGAATCTCGGGCTGATCGATTTCATCAGAAGTCTTCTCGATCGGCATGGCGTGTTCTACCGCGTCTGCACCGATGCCAGCGGGCAGAAGGCGGCCCTGCACGCCATCATCGGCCCGCGCGAGGCCGGCGGGCTGGCGCTGAGCGGCCATGTCGATACGGTCCCTGTGGACGGCCAGGCCTGGACCGGGGACCCGTTCACGCTGCGCCGCCGCAACGGCACGCTGATCGCCCGCGGCAGCTGCGACATGAAGGGCTTCGTCGCCGCCTGCCTCGCCGCGGTGCCGGATGTCCAGGCGCGCGGCCTGCGCCGGCCGCTGCACCTGTTCATCAGCTATGACGAGGAAGTGGGCTGCCACGGCGTCAAGCGCCTGCTGCGGGATCTGGACGAATCCGGATTGCGCCCCAGTTACTGTGTCGTGGGCGAGCCGTCGCGGATGCAGCCGGTCCTGGCGCACAAGGGGAAGCTCAACCTGAACGTATCCGTCCGTGGCCTGCCCGGCCACTCCAGCGAACCGGGGAAAGGCGCCAACGCGGTGCAGGCCGCCGGCGAAGCCATCGCCTGGGTGGCGCGGGAAGCGCGCCGGCTGTCCGCGGAAGGACCGTTCGAGGACGGGTTCGATCCGCCGCATACGACGATTCATGTCGGAACGATGCAGGGCGGCTCCAGTCTCAATATTATCCCGGAACATGCCGGCTTCGCCATGGAGTGGCGGCCGATCCCCGGCGATGCGGCCGATCGGCATGTCGCCCGGATGCGGGCCTGGATCGCCGCGACGATCGAGCCGGCCATGAAGGCGGTGCATCCCGCCTGCGGCTTCGCCTACGATATTGCCCTGGAGATGCCCGGCATGGCGCTGCCGGCCGATCATGCGCTGGCGGAGGTGGTCCGGCAGGTCTCCGGCCGCAACGACACCGGCAAGGTCAGCTACGGCACCGAAGGCGGGTTCTTCGAGACGGCCGGCATTCCCGCCATCATCTGCGGCCCGGGCGACATCGCGCAGGCGCACCAGCCCGACGAATGGATCGCCGAATCCCAGCTCGACGCCTGCGACCAGTTCATCCGGCGCCTGGCCGATCGGCTTTTGCTGTGAGTCTGGTGGCGATGAATCGGTCTCCGGATTCGCTGTCCCCAATGCTGGATTTCAAAGTCCGCATCAGCCGACCGGATATCGCGCCGTGGATCGCGGGCAACACCGGCATCCCGGGCTTCACCTCCCGGGATTCCGGGCGCCCGGGGCCGCATGTGGCCGTCCTGTCGCTGGTGCACGGCAACGAAATCGCCGGGCCGATCGTGCTGGATCGGCTGCTGCGCGCCGGGCTGCGGCCGGCGACCGGAAAATTGTCGTTCGGCTTCGTCAACCTCGATGCGTTCGGGCAGTTCGACCCGCGGCGGCCGACGGCGTCGCGCTTCCTCGACGAGGACCTGAACCGGGTGTGGGACAAGGCCATTCTCGACGGGCCGCGGCACTCGCGGGAACTCGACCGGGCGCGGGAGATCCGTCCGTTCATCGATACCGTGGACGTGCTGATGGACCTGCATTCGATGCTGTGGCCGTCCGAGCCGCTGATCCTGAGCGGCGTGCCGGAAAAGGGCAAGGCGCTGGCCCGCGGCATCGGCACGCCGTCGCTGGTGGTGGCGGACAGCGGGCACGTGAACGGGCGGCGGCTGATCGACTATCCGCGCTTCTCCAGCGCCGAAACGCCCTGTGCCGGATGCCTGGTCGAGGCCGGGCAGCACTGGGAAGAAACGACGGTCGACACCATGCTGGACAGCGTCGCCGGACTGCTGCGGCACCTCGGGCTGGCCGGGGCGGACTCGCCGCTGCCGCCGCCGCCGCCCGCCGGCGTGCCGCGGATGGCCACGGTGACCACGGCGGTGACGGCGATGACATCCGGTTTCGCGTTCGTGCAAACCTATCGCGGCGGCGACGTCATTCCCCGGCGCAATACGCTGATCGCCATGGATGGCGGGACGGAGATCCGCACGCCGCACGACGATTGCCTGCTGGTGATGCCGGCGCTGCGCCCGAGCCGGGGGCACACGGCGGTGCGGTTGGCGCGGTTCGAGCCGGGGTAGGCGCATGCCGTCCTGCGAGCGAGACGCAAGACGGCGCATCGTCAGCCTGTTTCATCCAACCGCCGGTTTGCGGTAGGAGCCGCGGGCAACCGCCAGGAGCGCCTACGTGGCCGACATGCCGACACCCCTGCCGAAGCGCCGCCGCCTGCGGCTCGGCCCGCTTGCCGTGCTGCTGCCCTACCTGCGGCCCTACCGCCTGCGCACCCTCGGCGCGCTGGCGGCGCTGCTGACCGCGGCGGCGCTGGTGCTGACGCTGGGGCAGGGGCTGCGCCGGCTGATCGATGTCGGCTTCGCCACCGGCGACACAACGCACCTGGACCACGCCGCGCTGGGCCTGGTCGTCATCGTCGCCGCCCTCGCCTTCGCCACCGCGGCGCGCTTCCACCAGGTTTCCTGGCTGGGCGAGCGCATCGCGGCCGACTTGCGGCGGGACATGTTCGACCGCGTCATCATGCTGTCGCCGGCGTTCTTCGAGACGGCGCGCGTCGGCGACATCCTGACGCGGCTGACCGCCGATATCTCGGTGCTGCAGGCGCTGATCGGCTCCGCCATCTCGCAATGGCTGCGCAATGCCATCCTGCTGCTGGGTGCCTTCACCATGCTGCTGGTCACCAGCGCCAAGCTGGCGGGGATCGTCTTGCTGGTGGTGCCGCTGGTCGTCGTGCCGCTGGTGCTGTTCGGGCGGCGGGAGCGGCGGCTGTCGCGCGCGGCGCAGGACCGGGTGGCGGATATCGGCGCCTATGCCGAGGAGACGCTGAACGCCCTGCGCACGGTGCAGGCGTTCACGCATGAGCCGATCGACCGCGCCCGCTTCGCCGCCGAGGCGGAACGCTCGGTGCGGGCGGCGCTGCGGCGGGTGCAGACGCGGGCGACGCAGATCCTGATCGTCATCCTGCTCGGCTTCGGTGCGATCGTGTTCAGCCTGTGGGTCGGCGGGCGCGACGTGATCGCCGGGGCCATGAGCGGCGGCGACCTGTCGGCGTTCGTGTTCTACGCCGTGCTGACCGCAACGTCGGGCGCGCAAATGAGCGAGCTGTTCGGCGAGTTGCAGCGGGCCAGCGGCGCGGCGGACCGGTTGCGGGAGCTGCTGGCCGAGCGGCCGACGATCACCGCGCCGCCGCGGCCGCTGCGGCTGCCGGCGCGGCCGGAGGGGCGGCCAGGGGGGCATGTATCGTTTGAGGCCGTCACGTTCCGCTATCCGGCGCGGCCGGACGTCTCGGCGCTGGCGGATTTTTCCCTGTCGGTGGCGCCCGGGGAGACGGTGGCGCTGGTCGGCCCGTCGGGGGCGGGGAAGACGACGGTGCTGCAACTGCTGTTGCGCTTCTACGATCCCGGGCGCGGAGTGATCCGCCTCGACGGCGTCGACATCGCCCAGGTGGCGCCGGAGGACCTGCGCCGGCGCATCGGCATCGTGCCGCAGGACCCGGTGATCTTCAGCGCCTCCGCTCTGGAGAACATCCGCTATGGGCGGCCGGAGGCGATCGAGGCCGAGGTCCGCGCCGCCGGCAAGGCCGCGCATGCCGGTTTCCTCGATTTGTTGCCGGAGGGGTACGACACGTTCCTGGGCGAGAAGGGCATCCGCCTGTCGGGCGGGCAGCGGCAGCGCATTGCCATCGCGCGGGCGATCCTGCGCGATCCGGCGGTGCTGCTGCTGGACGAGGCGACCAGCGCGCTGGATGCGGAGTCGGAGCAGGCGGTGCAGCAGGCGCTGGCGACGCTGTCGCGGGACCGCACGACGATCGTCATCGCGCACCGGCTGGCGACGGTGCGCAACGCGGACCGGATCGTGGTGATCGACGCCGGGCGGGTGGTGGCGACGGGCACGCATGAGTCGCTGATCCGCGAGGGCGGGATCTATGCGCGGCTGGCGCGGCTGCAGTTCAGCGTGGAGGCGTGATTTCGTTCTGCCGTCGCCGGTTTGTTTCATGCGTGCCGATGGGGATGGGACCGAGGCGTATTTGCCTCCGCGTAAAAAGCGATAGGCGAAACGGCACCGCCGCTGAAAGTTCCGTATCGGAAACATCAACCCCGAGCCATTGCCTCCCGCGCACGTCCATGCGACCCCTTACCTCAACAATGGAAGGGAATGGACCATGACATCTGTCGCGCCAGGCGCGCCCCGCGCGTTCGACGCCCTGATCATCGGCGCCGGCTTCTCCGGCCTGTATCAACTGCTGTGCCTGCGCGACCGCCTGGGCCTGTCGGTTCAGGTGCTGGAAGCGGCGGGCGGCGTCGGCGGCACCTGGTACTGGAACCGCTATCCCGGCGCCCGCTGCGACTCCGAAAGCCACGCCTACTGCTATTCCTTCTCGGAAGAGCTGATGCAGGAATGGGAGTGGTCCGAACGCTATCCGGAACAGCCGGAGATCATGCGCTACCTGAACCACGTGGCGGATCGTTTCGATCTCAAGAAGGACATCCGCTTCAACACCCGCGTCATCGCGGCGGAATACGACGAGGCAGCCAACCGCTGGCGCGTTCGCACCGAGACCGGCGCGGCCTTCACCGCGAAATTCCTGGTCACCGCCGTCGGCTGCCTGTCCACCGCCAACGTGCCCAACATCCCCGGCCTGGATGATTTCGCCGGCAAATGGTACCACACCGGCCAGTGGCCGCATGAGGGGGTGGATTTCACCGGCAAGCGCGTCGGCATCATCGGCACCGGATCGACCGGCATCCAGGCCATCCCGGTGATCGCCGAGACCGCCGCGCACCTGACGGTGTTCCAGCGCACCGCGAACTACAGCGTGCCCGCGCGCAATGCGCCGCTGACGCCCGAGTTCAAGCAGTGGGTGCGGGACAACGCCGCCGAGATCCGCCGGGTCACCCAGGCCACGCCGAACGGGCATCCGTTCACCATCTCGGAACGCCTGGCGCTGGAAATCGCGCCGGAGGAACGCCAGGCGATCTATGAGGCCGCCTGGGAAAAAGGCGGCCTGCAGTTCCGCGCCGCGTTCCAGGACCTGCTGGTGGACAAGGCAGCCAACGACACCGCCTCGGCGTTCATCCGCGGCAAGATCCGGGAGATCGTCAAGGACCCGGAAACCGCGGCGAAGCTGTCCGACATCGATCATCCATACGCGGCGAAGCGTCCGCCGATCGATACGGATTATTTCGAAACGTTTAACCGCCCGAACGTCACCCTGGTCGATGTCCGGACAACGCCGATCGAGCGGATCGTTCCCGAGGGAATCCGGACCCGGGAAGGCGATTATCCGCTGGACATTATCGTCTTTGCCACCGGCTTCGACGCGATGACCGGCCCGCTGCTGCGGCTGAACATCCGGGGCCGCAACGGCCTGGAACTGGCCGAGGCCTGGGCGGCGGGGCCGCGCAACTACCTCGGCCTGCAGGTCGCCGGGTTCCCGAACCTGTTCACCGTGACCGGGCCTGGCAGCCCCTCGGTGCTGTGCAACATGCCGGTGGCGATCGAGCAGCACGTGGAATGGATCACCGCCTGCATCGGCCACATGCGGGCCGAGGGGCTGGAACGGATCGAGCCGGCGCCCGAGGCGGTGGAGGCCTGGGTGAAGCAGGTCAACGCCGCCGCGGACGCGACCTTGCTGCCGCAGGCGACGCATTCCTGGTACCTTGGCGCGAACGTGCCCGGCAAGCCGCGGGTGTTCATGCCCTACGCCGGCGGCATGGCGCATTACCGGCAGATCTGCGCCGACGTCGCGGCGAAGGGATACGAGGGATTTGCCTTGAGCCGCTGAGGACCGCCGTTGCACCTCCGTCATGGCCGGGAGACGCCCGGCCATGACGATAGAGAGACGACCAACAGCTAGAGAGACGACCAACAGCGCTCAGAAAAAAGAGAGGCCGTTCGCCCGACGGCAAACGGCCCCCTGTCCGCCCCGCTCAGCCCTGGTTGGACTGGTGCAGGTTCACGCCGACGAACACCGGCTGCCCGTTGCGGATCACCCGCAGCGCCAGCGCGTGGTCGTTGTTGTTCATCGCCGTGCGCATCGCCTTCACCGCATCGGACGGCGAGGTCACCGCATGCGTGCCGACGCCGACGATCACGTCACCCGGCTGCAAACCGGCGGCCTCGGCGGGCGAGCCGGGCTGCACGCCGCGCACCACCGCGCCTTTGGTGCCATCCGGCACGTCAAGCTGGCTGCGGACATCCGGCGACAGCGGGCCCAGCGCCAGGCCAAGGCGGGCGTGATGCTCGGCGCCGCCCTGGTTATTGTTGCTGGCGACCTGCTCGTTCGGCAGGGTGCCGACCTTCAGTGACACGTCCTTGTTCTGGCCGTCATGCAGCACCGTCAGGTGCGCCTCCTGCCCGGGCTGGACATTGGCGATGTCGACCGCGAGGTCGCGCGGGCTGGCGACCTTGGTGCCGTTCACCGACTCGATCACGTCGCCGGGCTGCAGCCCTGCGCCGGCGGCCGGGCCGTCAGGCATGATGCCGGCCAGCAGCGCGCCTTCACCTTGCTTCAGGTGCATCGCCTCGGCGGTGGTGGGCGTGATCTCCTGCGCCTCGACACCGATATAGCCGCGCGTCACCTTGCCGCCGTGCTCAAGCTGCGCGGCCACGGTGCGGATCATGTCGGAGGGGATGGCGAAGCCGATGCCGACCGACCCGCCGGTGGGCGAGAGGATGGCGGTGTCCATGCCGATGACCTTGCCGTCCTGGGTGAACAGCGGCCCGCCGGAGTTGCCGGGGTTGATCGGCGCGTCGATCTGGATGAACTGGTCATACGGTCCGTCGCCGATGTCGCGGCTTACCGCCGAGACGATGCCGGCGGTGACGGTGCCGCCCAGGCCGAACGGGTTGCCCACGGCGATGACCCACTCACCCGGCTTCACGTCGCGGGAATTGCCCAACGTGATGAACGGCAGTGGGTGGTCCGCATGCACCCTCAGGACCGCGATGTCAGTGCGCGGATCGGTGCCGATCACCTTGGCGGGCAGCACCTTGCCGTCGTCGAGCGTGACGCTGACGCTGCGGGCATCCTTCACCACGTGGTTGTTGGTGACGATGATGCCGTCGGCCGAGATGATGAAGCCCGAGCCACGCGCCTCAACCGGCCGGCTCTGCTGCATCTGGCCGTGCGGAATCAACTGGTTGAACGGGAAGGGCAACTGCGGCATCTCGCCCTGCATGCCTTGGCCGTCCTCATCCTCCATCGCCGCCGGGGTGGCGCGGAATTTGGTGGTGATCGACACGACCGCCGGCTTCACCTGCTCCACCAGATGGGTGAAGTCCGGCAGTTTCTGCTGCTGGACCTGGGCGCCGGGCGGGTTGACGGGGGCAGTCTGGTCGGCCCAGGCGGTGTGGCCAATCGCGTAGCCGCCCAGGCTGGTGCCGGCGAGCAGCACCGCCGCGAGGGCCGCCCGTCGCACCGGGTGGCGTTCGGGTTGGGTGTTCATGTTCGCGTCTCCTGTTTCCGATTTCAGTTCAATCGCGTGGTTCGATGCGGCAGTCGTGCGGACCACCGCCATCAACGACGGCGTGAACATGCGGATCAGGAGGTAACCGTTCTCTGCATGGAGCGATTAAACTGGAGTCATGCGCATTAAGACTTGTTCAGGTTTGTGGCTTTTTCTTTGATGTGGCGCTTGCGCAACAGAATGGCCGTCGCCGGGTCCCATTGGCGCTGACTCACGCGGCCGGCCGTGGCGCATCGCCCCGTCGTCATGGTGGGCGACGGCCCACCATCCACGCCTTCTGCTGATACCAGCACCGCAAGGCGTGGATGGCGGCCCTGCGGCCGCCATGACGACGGGGCAGCGCGCCAGGCCGTGCCGCCGGTCGCCTGAGTTAGCGCCGATGTCGCCGGGTCCGCAGGGCACCGAGTCCGGCAAGGCCGCACCCCAGCACGGCCAGCGTCCCCGGTTCCGGCAGGGCTGCCTCCGCCGCCGCCGCGACGATCGCCTGGCCCGCTGCGGTCGGGTGAACGCCGTCCCAGAACAGATACTGATTCGGCGTCGCGCAAACGGTGCCGCCGCCGGTATAGGGGCCGACATAGCAGGGGGCGGTGACGTTCGTGAAACCATAGGCGGACGGATCGGCGACGGCGGCATCGATCAGGCTGAAGGTGTCAACCAGGCTGACCGAGATGCCGGTGCCGGCGACCAGACTCTGGATATCGCTGACCAGCGACGCGTTGTAGGCCGCGGCAAGCGCGGTCGCCAGGGCGGATGCCCCCGTCACGGCCGTCATGGCCGGCGTCTGGCCGAGGTCCGGCAGCAGCGGCACGACGAAGTCCTTCGCCCCCATGCCAGCGAGCGTGGCGATGGCCCCGGCCTCGGTTGCCGCGGCGCCCGCCGCCGCCGCCGCCGCGGCGTTGGATGCACCGCTGCCCAGGATGGCAAACAGGTCGTTGGCACCGCTCCAGACGGCATACAGCGCGGTCGATGACGCCGCCCCGCCGACGGCGGTGGAGAACGTGCCGATCTGCTGCGTCAGCGTCGGCACGCTGGTGGCGGGAAGCACCCCGGTGATCGCATAGCCGGTGGTGGAGCCGCCAAAGGCATAGTCGGTGCCGCCGGCCAGCGACGCCGTCACCGATCCCAGGCCCAGGTTCTGGGCAAGATCCTGCACCCAGGTGGGGCCGTTGGAATACTGCCCGTTGGCGTACGGCGCCACCGGCTGCTGCGCGCCAGTCCCGCTGGTCGCGATATAGACGTTGCCGGCGTCGGACAGGCTGTCGCCGAACACGTACAGCGCCGAATAGGCTTGCGCCGTCATGGGCAGCGCCAGGAAAGCAAGCATTCCGGCGACGGAAGCGGCCCCGCGTCTCATTCTCATGATCAAGCTCCTGCACGGGGAAGCGCCCCGACAGTGTAACGATAGGGCATCATTTAAAAATCCGCAACATCCTCGCGGCACTGGACGCGCATGATGCAAAATAGTTAGCCAGCCGGCGCGCCGGCACCGCCATGGCGGAAAATGGGAGAGTGGTCCGTTGCCTATCCGTCATGGCCGGGCGTGTGCCGGCCATCTGCGCACAGGCGGCGGGGGTGGATGGCCGGGACACGCCAGGCCATGACGATAGAGAGACGACCGGCGCCGGCGAGGCCGTATTTTCATGGCAGAGAAAGGGGGCCGCTTCCTTCCTGGACAGCAGCCTCATCAGCCGTGACCCGATCGGCCCGGACATCGCGGCGAGCGATGCGTCAGGACAGGCGGATGCGCGTTGCCGGTGGCCTGGTGGATGCCACGGGACTACCGCAGCACCTCCTTGTTGATGACGTTGTCCCGGTTCGGCACGCCGTCCAGCACCGACAGGATGTTGCGCGCCGTCGCCACCGCCATCGCCGCCAGCGCCTCCACCGTCACGCCGGCCATGTGCGGCGCGGCGATCACGCTGTCCAGCTTCAGCAGGTCGTTGCTCACCGGCGTCGGCTCCGTCTCGAACACGTCGAGCCCGGCGCCGCCCAGATGGCCCGAGGCCAGCGCCGCGTGCAGCGCCGGCTCGTCGATGATCCCGCCGCGGGCGGTGTTGACGATGTAGGCGCCCTTCTTCATGCGACCCAGCCTGGCCGCGTTGAACAGGCCGACCGTTTCGGGACCCTTCGGGCAGTGAATCGACACGAAGTCGGCGCGCGGCAGCGCGGCGTCCAGGTCGCCGGCGGGCTCGCAGCCGGCGGCGGCGATGGTCGCGGGATCGACATAGGGGTCGTGCACCAGCACCGTCATGTCGAAGCCCAGGCAGCGCCGGGCCGAACGCGTGCCGATGCGGCCGAAGCCGACGATCAGCACGGTCTTGCCCGCCAGTTCCATCGGTAGCCCGCCGTGCCGATCGTGCCACTGGCCCTGCCGCACCAGGCGATCCATCAGGGCGTTCTTCTTCGCCAGCGCGATCATCAGGTTGAACGCCTGCTCCGCCACCGAGGTGGAGTTGGCGGTGCCGGCGACCATCAGCGGCACGCCGCGGGCGGTCAGCGCCGGGACCTCGACCGTGTCGTAGCCGACGCCGATGCGGGCGACCACCTGCATCACCGGCGAGGCCGCCATCTCGGCCTGGCGGTACGGCGTCAGCGACAGGGCGATGCCGGCGCAGTCGGCCAGCAGCGGCAGGAACTCGGCTTGGCTGATGCCGGCGGGATAGATCAAAGTCTCGATGTCGCCGCGGGCGCGGATGAGGTTGACGCCCTCCTGGCCCATTGTATGAGGCAGCATGACCTTGCGCTTGTTGGTTGCCATTCGTGACGTTTCCCTGTGTTGCGCGGTTCAGCGGTGCCGGCAGGCGTTCCGGCCGGCTGTCGCGGCCACGATTGAGGGTCCGACCGGGAGCGTCAAGTGACGCCGGGCGCCCGGGTTTCCGGCAAGTGCGCGCGGACGGGACCACCCGTCGTGGCCGGCGCAGGCCGCTCAGGCATGATTGATGCGCTTCCTGTCGACAGGAGTTCCGTCACCCTGGCCGGAAGCGGCGGCGTTGTCATCACGTGGCCCGCCCGGTCTGTCGGTCGCCCCGGTCCGGGTACGGCACGACGATCGCCCCCGGCGCACCGCAACCGCAGGTCGCAACAAATTCTTCTCTGCGGCCTC
This sequence comes from Rhodopila globiformis, assembly GCF_002937115.1. GTDB lineage: Bacteria > Pseudomonadota > Alphaproteobacteria > Acetobacterales > Acetobacteraceae > Rhodopila > Rhodopila globiformis. The sequence continues at coordinate 20,972 of NZ_NHRY01000231.1, forward strand.
TGCGCCCCGCTCTGCGATCTCTGCGTTGAAAAATGCGGTGATGCAACAAAGAGCGGCGTTACCAGTGGGTTGGCCAATACGAAGCATCGGTGGCGCCCCGGCCACCGCGATTCAACGCAGAGATCGCAGAGCGGGGCGCAGAGCACGCAGAGCAGCGATTCGGGCGATCTGCGGTCGCGATGGCTTTGTCCCGCTCGCCCTGGCTGGCGCAACAGGGACAGAACGGCCGGGAGTCGGTTCCTGTTGTGCAACGGCACGACAGCCGTTGCTGTCCCGTCAAGCCGGGTAGCCGGGACAAGCCCGGGCACAAGCTCCGGTCCGGCATCCATGCCTGGCGGTGCTGAAGCAGGCAAGGGCGTGGATAGCCAGGCCAACCCCCATGCGGATCAGGATAGGGCGTCCGGCGGAGCAAGGTCTTCTCCCTATCGTCATGGCCGGGCGTGTCCCTATCAAATTCACACATCGTGCGAACGATCGTCCGGTGGTCTTCAAAGTCGGGTTTTTTCGGCTCATTACGATACATTCGGAGTACCAGATCGGGCAGCAGCGCGTCCAACAGTCCGTTATCGACACCACTACGGAATCGTTTCCACGATCTGTGAACCTGATAGGGCGTGTCCCGGCCATCCGCGCTTCGACGATTGGGGGCGGATGGCCGGGACACGCCCGGCCATGACGGCGAGGCAACGGGCCGGGCGCCAAATCCTTCTCCACCCGTCGTCCTATCCTGATACGCATGAGGCCAACCCCGGCCGCGACGCAACGGCAACGGCCGCGCCACGAACCGTTGCGGCCGCCGCACCGCCCGCTTTCGCTCAATGATGCATCGGAGAATCCCGCCATGACCATCCCGCAGACCATGACCCACGTGCAGGCCAACGGCACCGGAGGGCCGGAGGTGCTCGGCCTTGCCACCGGCCCGGTCCCCGTGCCGAAGCCGGACGAGGTGCTAATCCGCGTGCAGGCGGCCGGGGTGAACCGGCCTGATGTCATACAGCGCCAGGGACATTATCCGCCGCCGCCCGGCGCCAGCCCGATCCTGGGCCTCGAGGTCGCCGGCGAGGTCGTGGCCTGCGGCGACCAGGTCACCACCCTGGCCATCGGCGACCGCGTCTGCGCCCTGGCCAACGGCGGCGGGTACGCCGAATACTGCGCCGTTCCGGCCCCGCAATGCCTGCCCTGGCCGGCCGGCTACGACGTCATCCGCGCCGCCGCGCTGCCGGAAACCGCGTTCACCGTGTGGGCCAACCTGTTCCAGCACGGCCGGCTGGCAAAGGGCGAAACCGCGCTGGTGCACGGCGGCACCAGCGGCATCGGCGTCACCGCCATCCAGCTCGCCCACGAGTTCGGCGCCCGCATCTACGCCACCGCAGGATCGGACGAGAAATGCGCCGCCTGCCTCCGGCTGGGCGCCGACGCGGCGATCAACTACCGCACCCGGGACTTTGCCGCCGAGGTGAAGACCCTCACCGAAGGCCGCGGCGTCAACGTCATCCTGGACATGGTCGGCGCCCCCTACATGAGCCGCAACGTCCGCAGCCTGGCGCTGGACGGGCGGTTGGTCATGATCGCGTTCCTGCAAGGATCGAAAGTGCAGGACTTCGACTTCACGCCGGTGATGGTGCGGCGGCTGACGATCACCGGCTCCACCATGCGGCCGCGCACGACGGCGCAGAAAGGCGCCATCGCGGCGGACCTGCGGGCGAAGGTCTGGCCGGCGCTGGATGCTGGGCGGTGCCCGCCGGTGATCCACGCGACCTTCCCGCTCGCCGAGGCCGCCGAGGCGCACCGGCTGATGGAATCCAGCCAGCATATCGGCAAGATCGTGCTGCGCGTCGAATAGAGCCGGGCCGGGCTGGTTGGCGATGTGGCGCCGGGTTCCCGGCACACCGGCGCGAAGCCGGCGCGTTCGCTTCAGGTGTGCGCCGGACCTGCCGTGGGCGGCGGCGCGGCCACCGTCAGCCAGCGGTTCCCGACCTGCAGCCTGACGCGGTAGTCGGTCCAGCGCTGCGCATAGTCCGCCGGTGCCGGGATCGAGACGGACATGACATACTGGTTGCTCTCCTCGGCGACACAACTCGGCGGCGGCCCGCTTGGCGGGAGCGCGGCCGTCGCAAAAGGCGTGCCAAACCCGCAGCCGCTGGCAATATTGTAGAAGACATGCGGCACACTGACCAAGGCCACGCGCCCGGCCTGAACCGGCGCACCGTCGGCCCGGACCAGGTCCGCCTGTGTTGTCCGCTCCGGTTGGCTGACCATGACCTGCACCACCCGGGCGCGTGGGTTGAACCGGGCCTGTACGGTGTTGGCGGGGGGCAGATTATTGAGGGCGCAACCGCCCGGGGCCAGTGCCATCAGTGCCGGCACGATCCAGAGAATGTGTCTCTTCATCGGCGTATGTTCCTGCACCCAGAACGCCTCCGACATCGCCGGGGTCTTGGCCCGCCGGTTCATTGTTGCGTGTGGCGTCACGGCCACCGCGGGAGGCAGCAGGCTGGTGCGCCGGGGCCGGAGTAGAGGTTCCGGCAGGCTCTTCCCGACAGATCGGAGCCAAAACAAAAAGCGGCGTCCAGACCGGAGCCAGTTTGACCGAACTCCTCTTGCGGAAGCGGCCGATGGTTTGAACGCCGGCGGCAAGGACAGGCTATGTCTGCGTTTCTGCTGATTGAGGGTCATTGGCGGCGGGCGTGCGGGTGGATCGTCCTGACATGTAACCACAGAGGAAAGCCGAGGGTCGCGGAGGGCCACAGGGAAGACGTTTGGGCGCTACGCGCGAGCGCATGACAACCGGCACCGCCGCACCATGAATCGCCCGGCATCGCCACACGGGTGGACCGGCGACGCTACCCGCCACGACGGCAACACCCGCACCAGGCTGCGCGACATCCCCCTGACGCTCCGCGGCCCTCCAAGGCCCTCCGTTATTCTCCGTGCGAACAGAAATACGCCATCAACCGCGCTGTCCCCACCAGAGACGCACCATCCCCGACCACGGCCAAGCCGGACCAGGAAGCTCACGCCTCAATCCTTCACGCATGCCTCCCAGCACCAGTTTCCACCCAGACAGCAACCGCTCCGGAACTCAAAGCCCAATTCAATCAAACAGATGGGGCGGCGGCCCCAACGGCTCTGAAAGCCGGCCCTGGTCTAATCCATGGCGGCCACTAAGTTTACGCCGCGCCGAGAGAGCGTGCATCCGCTTGATGTTCAGGAGTCGTGAGAATGACCAATTCGTCTGATTACACGCCGCCGAGGGTCTGGCAGTGGGACAAGGAGAACGGCGGCCGGTTCGCGAACATCAACCGCCCGATCGCCGGCCCAACCCACGAAAAGGACCTGCCGATCGGCCGGCATCCGCTGCAGCTCTACTCGCAGGGGACGCCGAACGGCCAGAAGGTCACCATCATGCTGGAGGAACTGCTGGCGCTCGGCCATGCCGGCGCGGAGTATGATGCCTGGCTGATCCGCATCGGCGACGGCGACCAGTTCGGCAGCGGCTTCGTCGCGGCCAACCCGAATTCCAAGATCCCGGCGCTGGTGGACCACAGCGAGCCGAAGCCGGTGCGGGTGTTCGAGTCGGGCGCGATCCTGATGTACCTGGCCGAGAAGTTCGGCGCGTTCCTGCCGACCGGGCGGGCCGCGCGGGCCGAGTGCCTGTCGTGGCTGTTCTGGCAGATGGGCAGCGCGCCATACCTCGGCGGCGGCTTCGGCCACTTCTATGCCTATGCGCCGACGAAGATCGAATACGCCATCGATCGTTTCGCGATGGAGGTGAAGCGGCAGCTCGACGTGCTCGATCGCCGCCTCGCGGAGAGCGACTATGTCGCAGGCAGCGACTACACCATTGCCGACATGGCCGTCTGGCCCTGGTACGGCGGCCTGGCAAAGGGCCTGCTGTATGAGGCGGCCGAGTTCCTCTCGGTGCAGGACTATGGCAACGTGCAGCGCTGGGCGAGCGCCATCGGCGAACGGCCGGCCGTGCGGCGCGGGCGGATGGTCAACCGCACCAGCGGCGACCCGTCCAGGCAGTTGCATGAGCGTCATGACGCCAGTGACTTCGAAACCAAAACACAGGACAAGCTGGCCGCGTCATCGTAGGGAACACCCGGTTTCCTGCGCGGCGAGGATGGCTTCCCCAGCGATGCCGCCTTGCCGCGCAGGCACCGCAGGCCGCAACGGACTGCGGCGGGAAGCCGGAAATTCCACCCGGCGTCCTGCAGCGCGGACGCGGACGGCGGTGATGTGTCGCGCGCGCCGGTAGCCGGTTACCAATCAGGGCATTTTTACCGCGGGCCAGGGCATCCGGTCGTCCGGCCCGAGGCAATGCAATCAATTGAAATCTCACAATTTGCAGGAATGCACTGGCGGCTTTCGCCACGGGCGTCCGCGCTTGCGGGCCATTTCAGGATCAGGCTAAGTGAAGCATCCGTCAAAAAGAGTTTGATAATTTAATAAGTGGGAAACGACCTTGTCCAACAACAAGCGTGCAAAGACGAAGCGTCACAACCTTTCCACTGCACTCATGGTTGTGGCACTGACCGGTTTCAGTCGTGCCGGATATCTCCATGCAGCCGAAACCCAGCCGCCGGCCCCGCCGGCGCAACGCACCGGGGCTGACGGCGCGCAGGCCGATCTCAGCCGGCAGATGCTGGCGCAGCAGGACCAGCTGCAACTGCAGGCCGACAGCCTGAGGCAGGCCCAGGCCGAGGGCATGCAGGCCGCCCAGACACTCAGCGCGCAGCACGATGCGATGTTGGCGGCAGTGAAGGCGCTGGCCGAGGCGCAGGATCGGCAGGCTGCGATCCAGCGGACGCTGGACCAGGCCAGGGCCAGCATGGCTGGCACGGCGGCAGCCCAGGCCAGGCTGCAGGCGGATGCCCGGGACGCCGAGCGGCAGGGGACCGAACAGCGTGAGGCGCTCACGCTGCTGACCGCGAAGGCGATGCAGGGCGCGATGGACCTGTCCGCCCTGCAGCAACAGGCGCAGGCGGCGGACCAGCAGGTGCAGGCGGCCGAATCCAGCCTGGCCAGCGCGCGGCAGACGGCCGAGGCCGACGGCAAGGCGCTGCAGGAAGCGAAGGACGCGTTCGCGGCGCAGCAGGCCAGCGCCGAAGCGGCCGTGCAACAGGCCACCCAGGCGCGCGCAGATGCCGAGCAGGCGCTGCAGGCCGTCCGGCAGGAGGCCGATGCGGCACCCAGGGCGGCGGCGCCCGAAGACTCCCAGGGTCCGACGCAGGCCAACCTGCAGCAGGCCGATCAGGCCGGGCAGTCGGCGGCACAGGCGAACGACGCCGTCAGCCAGCGCCAGCACGACCTGGACGCGGCAAACGACCGGCTGGCGGCGGCGACCCGGGCGCTGGCCGACGTGCAGACGCCGCAGTCCGACGCCGGCAAGGCCGTGGTGGCGGCCCAGCAACGGCTCTGGGATTCGCAGTTGCGGCTCGCCACCGCCGCGCAGGCGCGCGACGCGGCCGGCATGCAGCGCACCGCCCTGCAAGACCAGATCGGCCAGCTACAGGCGGCGCTGGATGCCATTGCCGCCAGCCGCAGCCAGGCGCAGGCCACATGGCAGCAGGCGTGGCGGCGGTTCCGCGACGACCGGGCGCAGCTTGACCAGCTCGCGGACACGGCGAACGCCGCGACCGTCGCGCAGCAGCAGGCCGAGGCGGCGCTGCCCGACGCCACAAAGGCGGCTGACGACGCCCGGCAGAAACTGCTGGCCACGCAGAACGACATGGCGGCCGGACTGCACGCCGTGCTGGCCGCCGCGGCGCCGCTGCAGGCGCAGCTGGTGGCGGCACGCAGCGGGCTGGAGCAGGCCATGCAGCAGCGCGCCGCCGCCCAGACCCAGCTCGACGCGATGCAGCAGCAGCTCGCCGACGCGAGGAGCCAGGCCGAGGCCGCCGGCAGGAGCCGCGATGCCATGCAGCAGGCGGCCGAGCAGGCCAAAGGCCAGTCCAACGACGCCGCGCAGCAACTGGCCGAGACGCAACGGAAACTGGAGGCCGGCACCCAGCAAATCGCCGCGCTCCAGGACCAGGCCACGGAGGCGAGGCGTGAGGTCGCCGATGCCCGGGGAAAGCTGGCGGACGAGAAGACGCAGCTCGACTCGACGCGCGGCGCGCTGGACCAGGCCACGGCGCAGCGCTCGGACGCGCAGGATCGGCTCGCCGCGCTGCGGCAGCAGGTCGATGAAGCGGCGACCGACGCCGAGGAAGCCAATGAAACCCGCGAGGCGGTGCAGCGCCAGGCCGACCAGGCGAATGGCCAGGTCAACGATGCGGCGCGGCAACTGGCCGAGCTGCAACAGACGCTGGACACCCGCACCCGGCAGGTGGCCGCGCTGGAAACCCGGGCCAGCCAGGCGGCGCATGACGTTGCCGACGCCGAGGACAAGCTGGGCGACGAGAAGACCCAGCTGGAGCAGGCCGCCCGGCAGCGCGATGCCCTGCAGCAGCAGGTGAAATCCGTCGAGGACCAGCTGGCGCAGGCGAAGCAGCAACATGCGGCCGTCCAGGACCAGCTCGCCGCGTTGCAGCGGCAGACCGCCGATGCGAAGACCCAGGCCGACGAAGCCGGCAAGACCCGCGACGCGATGCAGCAGGCCGCTGACCGAGCGAAGAGCCAGGCCGGCAACGCCTCGCAGCACCTGGCCGCGGTGCAGCGGACGCTGGAAGACCGCATCCAGCAGGTGGCCGCGCTGGAAACCCAGGCCAACAAGGCCCAGCACGATGTGGCCGACGCCAGCGGCACGCTGGCCGCTGACAGGACGCAGCTGGAGCAGGTCACCCAGCAGCGCGACGCCCTGCAGCGGCAACTGGCATCCGTGCAGGAGCAGCTGGACCAGGCGATCCGGCAACGCACGTCCAGCCAGAGCCAGCTGGACGCGCTGCAGCAGCAGATCGCCGATGCGAAGACCCAGGCCGACGAAGCCGGCAAGACCCGCGACGCGATGCAGCAGGCCGCCGAACAGGCGAAGAGCCAGGCCGACAGCGCCTCGCAGCACTTGGCCGCGCTGCAGCAGACGCTGGATGACCGCACCCGGCAGGTGGCCGCGCTGGAGGACCAGGCAAAGCACGCCCAGCACGACGTGGCGGATGCCGAGGGCAAGCTGTCGGACGACAAGGCGCAGCTCGACCAGGCCGTGCAGCAGCGCGACGCCCTGCAGCAGCAGCTGAAATCCGAGCAGGACCAGATCGCGCAGGCGAAGCAGCAGCAGGACAACGCCGCCGCGCAGGCCGCCGAAGCGCAGGGGAAGGCGCAGGAACTGATCAGGGCACTGCAGGTCTCGCAGCTGAAGCAGGCGGAAATGCAGAAGCAGGAGGAGAACCTGCGGAACTGGATCTCCGCCGGCTCGGTCGCGCGCGAGAAGCTGCTGGCCGATCTGCAGGCGACGCAGCGGCAGTTGTCCGAGGCACGCGGCGAGGCCCAACAGGCGGTGCAGGCGGCGATCGTGCCGAACTTGCGCAACGACTTCGACAACAAGGCGTCGCAGGCGCTGGCGGGCGCGCCGGGCGTGACGATGGAGGATAACCGGCTGATCGTGCAAGATGACGGCCTGTTCATCCCGGGCACCATCGCCATCAGCACCACCGGACGGCAGACGCTGCAGCAGATCGCCGACACGGTGAAAGCCGCCACCGCGTCGCTGCCGCCCGATACGGCCTGGATGCTGCTGGTGGGGGGCCATGCCGACAAGGTGCCCGGGCGCATCCCCAACCTTGACCTGTCCGCCGCGCGCGCCATTACCGTGGTGAAGGCGCTGGAGGCGGCCGGCGTGCCGCGGGACCATCTGGTCGCGGCCGGCTTCGGCGACAGCCTGCCGATCGATCCGGGCGACACGCCGGCCGCCTACGCGAAGAACCGCCGGGTGGAATTCGAGATCATGCAGCGATCGTAGGGGCCGTCAGGGGATAATCGCGCCATTGGGTGCAGGGCACCGGCCGCTCCCCGTCATGGTCCGCGAAGGCGGACCATCCACGCCTTGCGATGCCGATCGCGGCAAAGGCGTGGATGATGGGCCTGCGCCCGCCATGACGGCATCGTGCAGCCGGGCTCTTCATGAATGCGCCACATGCCGCGGTTATTCCCGGACATGCCGTTAGCGGCTTCCGCCGCCGGGAGCGTCCATGGCTTCAGGCGGCGGGGGTTTGGGCAGGGGCAACGTAACAACTTGGATTATGGCCGATCCTGTGGCATGGTCCGGCGCGCGGCGGCCGGTTGGCGGGTTTTCCCCGCCTCAGCCAGGCCCGGGCCGGGTTAGCACAGCGGTAGTGCAGCGGTTTTGTAAACCGAAGGTCGGGGGTTCAAATCCCTCACCCGGCACCAGCCGCTTGAGGGGCACCCACCACCTCCGCACAGGAATTATGGCATGTTGGTGGTTCGCGGACGGACACGGCGGCGTTTGTTGCAGGCGTCCTGCCTGATGAACGTCCCCATCACCCGCGCGCCGGCGCCAACCTGCCGAGGTCCCGTGCGCCCGCTATCACGCCTCGGTCTCGGTCTCCAGCCGCCCGCGCCGGCGGCGGCCGATGGCGAGTTCCGTCACCACACCGTGCAGCGTGCGCAGTTCCTGCTCGGTCACCTCGCCGCGCTGGAACAGGTGCCGCAGGTTACGCACCATGCCCGGCCGCTTCGGCAGGTTGCGCAGAAAGCCGCAGGCGTCGAGCTGGTCCACCAGGTGGGTCAGGAAATTGTCCAGCCGGCCCTTGGTCGCCACCTGACTTTCGTTGGTCATCAGCCGCCGTGGCACCGTGTCGTCGGCGGCGGTCCACCACTCGTACGCCATCACCATCACCGCCTGCGCCAGGTTCAGCGACATGAAGGCCGGGTTGAGCGGGAAGCGCACCAGCGCGTCGGCCTCGGCCATGTCGTCGTTGTCCAGCCCGGCGCGCTCCGGCCCGAACAGCAGGCCGGCGCGCAGGTCGCGGGCGCAGATTTGCCGCAGTTCCGCCACCGCGCCGCGGGCGGTCAGCACCGGCTTGACGATGTGCCGCGGCCGCGGGCAGGTGGCGAAGACGTGGTGCAGGTCCGCCACCGCGTCGGCCACCGTCGGATGCACCGTCGCCGCGTCCAGGATGCGATCGGCGCCGGATGAGTTCCGCCACGCCTTCTCCTGCGGCCAGCCGTCACGCGGCGCCACCAGGCGCAGGTGGAACAGCCCGCCGTTCGCCATGGCCCGCGCGCAAGCGCCGATATTGTCGGCCAATTGAGGCCGCACCAGCACGACCACCGGGCTGTTGCCGATGGGCCGCAGATCGGCGCCGCCGTCCCGCCCGGTCATCAGCCGCGCCGCCAGGTGGTCCCCTTGGGGCCATCCTCCAGCAGGATGCCCTGCGCCGCCAGTTCCGCCCGGATGGCGTCGGCGCGGGCGAAATCGCGGGCCTTACGGGCGGCGAGGCGGTCCGCAATGGCAGCCTCGATCGCCGCCGTGTCGTCGTCGGCGCCGCCGCGGAACCAGGCTTCGGGGGATTGCTGCAGCAGGCCCAGCACCAACCCGGCGGCACGCAGCCCGGCGGCGGCGGCGCGGTCGCCCGCCAGTGCCTGAGCCGCCAGCTCGTGCATCACGGCCAGGGCCTGCGGCGTGTTGATGTCGTCGCACAGCGCCTCCAGCACCGCGGCCGGCAGGTCGCCCGCCGGCACGTCGGGGAAAGCGGCCAGGGCGCGGTAGAAGCGGTCGAGCTCCTTCTTCGCCTCGGCCAGGCCCTGGTCGCTGAAATCCAGCAGCGAGCGGTAATGCGTGCGCAGCAGCAGCAGGCGGATCGCCTCGCCCGGCGCCTTGGCCAGCACGTCGCGGACGGTGAAGAAGTTGCCAAGGCTTTTCGACATCTTCTCGCCGTTCACCTGCAGCATGCCGTTGTGCATCCACGTGTGGGCGAAGTGGCTGCCGGGAAAGGCGCACAGGCTCTGCGCCATCTCGTTCTCGTGGTGCGGGAAGATCAGGTCGCTGCCGCCGCCGTGGATGTCGAACGTCTCGCCGAGGTATTTCCACGACATGGCCGAGCACTCGATGTGCCAGCCCGGGCGGCCGCGGCCCCACGGGCTGTCCCAGCCGGGCAGGTCGTCGCTGGAGGGCTTCCACAGCACGAAGTCGCCCGGGTCGCGCTTGTACGGCGCCACCTCGACGCGCGCTCCGGCGAGCAGTTCCTCCTGGCTGCGGCCGGACAGCTTGCCGTAGTCCGGGTCGGACTTCACCGCGAACAGCACGTGGCCTTCCGCTGCATAGGCGTGGCCGGATTCGATCAGCCGCTGGACGATCATGATCATCTCGGCGATGTGCGCCGTCGCCCGCGGCTCCCGGTCCGGCGGCAGGGCGCCGAGCGCCGCCATGTCGGCGTGGAAATCCGCCGTGGTGCGGGCGGTCAGCGCGCTGATGGGCTCGCCGGTTTCGCGGATGCGGGCGTTGATCTTGTCGTCCACGTCGGTGATGTTGCGGACATAGGTGACCTTCGGGTACAGCCGCCGCAGCAGCCGGGCGACGACGTCGTACACCACCACCGGGCGGGCGTTGCCGAGATGTGCCAGGTCATAGACGGTCGGGCCGCACACATACATCCGTATGTTCGACGAATCGGCCGGCTCGAACCGCTCCTTGCGGCGGGTCAGGCTGTTGTGCAGGTAAAGGTCAGGCATCGATGGGCTGTCCCCTCGTTCGGCCGGCGCTTTCTCCAGGAAACCGGCGGCGGACGCAACGCAAACAATCGGAATTCATTGACTCCACGATACGCTGGCGGTACTGCGGAGACGCGCTACTGAGAACTGCTTGCAAATGATCGGATCGATTGTGACTCCCGGGGCAACTTTGCGCACCGGAACCCGCCTCGCCCGTTTCCTGGCGGTCTTCGGCCCTGGCCTCGTGGTCATGCTGGCGGACACCGACGTCGGCAGCGTCATCACCGCGGGGCAGAGTGGGGTGCAGTGGGGCTATCGCCTGCTGCTGCTGCAACTGCTGCTGGTGCCGATCCTGTATGTGGTGCAGGAACTGACGGTGCGGCTGGCGATTTTCACCGGCCGCGGCCATGGCGAGCTGATCCGCAGCACCTTTGGCCCCGCCTGGGCCTGGATCTCCGCCGCCGGCCTCGGCGTCGCCACCATCGGCGCCCTGCTGACCGAGTTCTCCGGCGTCGCCGGCGTCGGCGAGTTGTATGGCCTGCCTCGCCTGGTGTCGCTGCCGATCGCCGCCATCGGGCTGCTGGCGGTGGTGGCCACCGGGTCGTACCGGCGGGTGGAGCGGGTCGCCATCGCCGTCGGGCTGTTCGAGCTGGCGTTCTTCTTCGTCGCCTGGGTGGCGCATCCGAACCTGTCCGAGATGCTGACCGGCTCGGTCAGCATCCCCTACCGCGACCCGAACTACCTGTACCTGTCGGCGGCGAACATCGGCGCGGTGATCATGCCGTGGATGATTTTCTACCAGCAGTCGGCAGTTGCGGACAAAGGCCTGACGCCCGAGCACCTGACCGCGGCGCGGTGGGACACCGCCATCGGCGCGCTGCTGACCCAGCTGATCATGGTGGCAGTGCTGATCGCCTGCGCCGCCACCATCGGCCACGGCCGGCCGCGGGCCAGCCTGGATTCCGTCGGCGATATGGCGCAGGCGCTGACGCCGTTCCTGGGCACCGCGACGGGGAACCTGGTGTTCGGCCTGGGCGTGCTGGGCGCCGGCATGGTGGCGGCGATCGTGGTGTCGCTGGCCCTCGCCTGGGGCCTGGGCGAGGTGACCGGATACCGCCATTCGCTGGAGATGCATCCGCTGAAGGCGCGCTGGTTCTACGGGGTCTATGCGGTTTGCGTGATCGTCGGCGCCAGCGTGGTGGCGGTGGCGCCGGACCTGGTGTCGCTGAACGTCGCCGTGCAGGTGATGAATGCGCTGATGCTGCCGCTGGTACTGGGGTTCCTGATCGCGCTGGCGGTCAGGGCGCTGCCGCGGGCGTACCGGCTACAGGGGTGGTACCTGTGGCTGGTCGTCGGCGTTGCAATGGTGACCTGCGCGCTGGGGGTGTTCGGCGGGCTGTCCGGGGCGGGGCTGGTGTAGCCCGCGCCGCGCCGCTGTAACGAATCCGCGCCGCGCCGGGCGCGCCGACTGGCTGCGCGCCGGCCGTCCCGGCTGACGCATTGGCGTGAAAACAATGAACGCCGGCAAACCGCGCGTTCATGCGCCCGTTAAGAGCGCGCGACTGCTCCCGCGAGCGGATCGGGACAGAAAGGGCGGAACCAGGAAAAAGGATTTGCGCAATGCTCCACAGGACATATGCGTTTGCCTTGGCGGCGGCGCTGGCCATGGCACCCGCGGCGGCCGCGATGGCGCAGAAGACCGGCGGGGCCGGCGGCATGGGCGACTCCGCCGCCGCCGGCAAGGGAACCTCGTCGGGGCCGGGCGCCGGCGCCGTTGGCCCGGCCAGCCGGCATTCGTCGGTCGATCCGACGCGGCCATCCACGGGCATTCCGAAGAGCGGCCAGAAATCGACAGGGTCGCAGGCAATGGGCACCCATTCCGCCGGAAGCGGCGCGCAGGGCGCAGCGGGCAAGTAGGAGCCGCGAACGACAACAGACCGCAGGCCGGTTGGGACAGGGCGACGGCCTGCCTTCATCGTCATGGCCCGGCTCGTCCGCTGACGCGGTGACATAAAGAGGCCGGGCCGGGTCCATTGCCTCACCGTCATGGCCGGGCGTGTCCCGGCCATGACGATAGGGAGACGACCAGGCCCTGTTCCCGATCCCGCGGCCTGCCGTAACGTATCGAAACCCGCCGGCCGCGTTGGAACTTGTGTTTTGCCAACCGGTCGCATCCCGGGGTGGAATTATCCGCTTTGATGGTCATCTTAGGACACATCGCCGATGTGGACCGGGAGAATGGGACAATGACCTGGACGCGGATAACCGACCCCGAGAAGGTGGGAGCCTGCCTGCCCGCCTGGTTCGCCGGCCGCATGGTTGGGCTGCGTGGCTCGTTCGGGCTGCTGCTGACCACCGGCGACGTGATCCGGGTGACCTCGGTCGCCGCGGCGCACCTGTCGTCCGACGGGATCGTCCTGCTCGACGTGCTGCTGGACGTGGCGGGCGTGCCGGTTGGCGTGGACCTGGCCTGGAAGGCGAAGCACTACCTCGGCTCGCCGGTGCCGGGGGCGACGATCGCCACGGTCAACCTCGCCCACATCGTCGCGGCGGTGGAGTTCACCATGGCCGAGATGGCGGTGCAGACCGGCGATCCGGCGGCGCCCTATGGCGACGAGATCGACGACAGCCCGCCGCCGGCGACGCCCGAGGCGGTGTCGCAGAACACGACGTCCTGACCCGTTCAGGCGGCGATGAACCGCCTGATCAGGTCGTTCACCGCGCCGGCCTTTTCCATGTGCGGCAGGTGGCCGGCGTGCTCCACGACATGAACCGGCACGCGCGCGGCCAGGGCGTGCGTCTCCGGGACAATCCGGTCGTCCGCGCCCCAGATCAGTTGCACCGCCATGGCCAGCCCCGCCACCGAGGCGGTTATGTCGACTGCCTGATGCCCGCCGGGGAACCAGGCGTGTGCGATCGTCTCCAGCGCCGCGGTGGCGCCGTCGATGCGCTTGTTGCGCAGCATGTCCTCGACCATCGTGCGGCTGACCAGGGCGGGGTCGCGCACCAGCAGCCGCAGCACGGCTTCCGCGTCCTTGCGCCGCGTTGCCCGGACGAAACCGTCGATGAACGTGGCGTTGATCTCCGGCCCCAGGCCGGCCGGTGCGATCAGCGTCAGCGTCGCCGCCCGGTCCGGCCGGCGGGCCGCCACCGCCGCGGCCACCGCGCCGCCCATGGAGTGGCCAATCAGGTGCGCCCGGTCGATATCCAGCGTGGCCAGGGCGGCCTCGACCGCATCGGCCAGCGCATCGAGCGTGCCGGCGCCGACATCCTTGGTCGATCCGCCGTGCCCCGGCAGTTCCAGCGCGATGGTGCGGTGGCGGTCAGCCAGGGCGGGCTGCGTGAACATCCAGGTGTTCAAGTCGGCGCCGAAACCATGTAGCATCACCACCGGCACGCCGGCGCCGCGTTCCAGGTAGCGCAGGCTTCGGCCGCCGATGTCGACCGTGCGCGGGCCGGCCTCGGCCTCCGCCATTGTTTCCTCGGACGGTTCCGGAACGACGAAGCCGGCAATGAAGGCGTCGACCTCCGCCGCCGGGGTGGTTTCCGGCGCAACCACCGCCAGCAGGGCGCCGATGGGCAGGGTGGTGTCCTCCGGGGCGACGATGCGCGTCAGGGTGCCGTCCTCCTCGGCTTCCAGCACGTTGGTGATTTTCGAGGTTTCGATTTCCAGCAGTTCCTCGCCCTTGGCGAAGGCGCCGCCCTGCGGCTTGAGCCATTGCACGACCTTGCCCTCGGTCATGGTCAGGCCCCACTTGGGCATGGTGATCGGGGTGATGCTCATCGCGCGTATCCTTGGGCCTCGCGCACCACCGCGGCGATCCGGTCGGAGTCCGGAATGTACAGCTTCTCCAGCCCGGGCGCGAACGGTACCGGCGTGTGCGGCGCAGTGACCCGGCGGATGGGCGCTTTCAGGACCCCGAAGGCGTGCTCGGCGACCAGGGCGGCGATGTCGGCGGCCATGCTGCAGCGGGGCGTAGCCTCGTCCACCACAACGAGGCGACCGGTGCGGGCGACGCTGTCGAGAATCGTGTCCGCGTCCAGCGGCGAGGTGGTGCGCGGGTCGATGAGTTCGCAGTCGATGCCCTCGCGCGCCAGCGTTTCCGCCGCTGCGGCGGCGTAATGGACCATCCGCGCGAAGGCCACGATGGTGACGTCGTCGCCGTCGCGGACGATGTTGGCCTCGCCGAACGGAACGGTATAGGCCTCGTCCGGCACCTCGGTCTTGAGGTCATACATCAGCTTGTGTTCGCAGAAGATCACCGGGTCGTCGTCGCGGATGGCCTGGATCAGCAGTCCCTTGGCGTCGTAGGCGTTCGACGGGATCACCACCTTCAGCCCCGGCACGCTGGTGAAAATGCCATACGGGCTCTGCGAGTGCTGCGCCGCGGCGCTGCGGCCGGCGCCGATCATGGTGCGGATCACCAGGGGCGTGCGGGCCTTGCCGCCGAACATGTAGCGGAACTTGGCGGCCTGGTTGTAGATCTGGTCGAAGCAGACGCCCAGGAAGTCGGAGAACATCAACTCCGCCACCGGCCGCAGCCCGCTGACCGCCGAGCCCGCCGCCATGCCCATGATCGCCGATTCGGTGATCGGCGTGTCGATCACCCGGTCCTCGCCGAACTCGGTGATCAGGCCCTTGGTGACGCCCAGCACGCCGCCGGCGGCATCGCGTCCGCCGCCGGTGCCGGCACCGCCGGCTACGTCCTCGCCAATGACGACGACCCGCGGGTCGCGCCGCATTTCCTGTGCCAGCGCCTCATGCAGCGCCTGACGGATGGTTTTCTGTGCCATGGTCTGCGCCCTCCTCAGTAGGAGACATAGACGTCGGTCATCAGCGTCTCGGGCTCGGGCGGCGGCGCCGCCAGGGCCGCGGCGACCGCCTGGTCGATCAGCGCCGCCACCTCGGCATCGACCGCGTCCAGGTCGCCGGCTTCGAGCAGCCGCGCGTCGGTGACGCGGCGGCGGAAGTTCTTGAGGCAGTCGTGCTCCTCGCGCAGTTTCCGCACCTCGTCCTTGACGCGGTAGAGCTGTGCGTCACCGGAATGATGGCCGTAGAAGCGGCAGGTGCTGACCTCGATCGCGCTGGGGCCGCCGCCGGCGCGGGCGCGTTCCGTCGCCTCCCGCATCGCGTCGTGGACGGCGAAGAAGTCGTCGCCGTCGACCCGCACGGCCGGCATGCCGAAGCCCGCGGCGCGGCCGGCGATGTCGCGGCTGCCGACGGCGTATTCGGCGCCGGTGTATTCGCCGTAGCCGTTGTTCTCGAACACGAAGATCGCCGGCAGCTTCAGCACTACCGCCATGTTCATCGCCTCGAACGTGGTGCCCTGGTTGGAGCCGCCGTCGCCGGTGAAGGAAACCGCAACGTTACTGTTTCGCAACGTCTTCGCCGTCAGCGCGGCGCCGATGACCAAAGGCGGCCCGCCGCCGACGATGCCGTTCGCACCCAGCATGCCGTGGTCGAGATCGGCGATGTGCATCGACCCGCCTTTCCCGCCGCACAGCCCGCCCTTCCGGCCGAACAGTTCCAGCATCATGCCGACGACGTCGCAGCCCTTGGCAATGCTGTGGCCGTGGCCGCGGTGCGTGCTGGCGATATGGTCGTCTGGCCCGAGATGGCTGCAAACGCCGACCGCCGAGGCCTCCTGGCCGGCGTAGAGATGCACGAAGCCCGGGATGTTGCCCTTGGAGAATTCGTCCTGTACGCGCTCCTCGAACCGGCGAATCGTGACCATGTCGCGATAGGCCTTCAGAAGCGCCTCTCGGTTCAGTTGCATGGTGTTCCCCCCTTGGCTGACGGGTGGTTAGCCCACCATCGTCAGTCCGCCGCTGACACTCAGCACCTGCGCCGTTATATAATCGGAACGCGAGCTTGCAAAGAACAGGATCGCGTCGGCCAGTTCCTGCGGCTGAGCGATGCGGCGGAACGGGATGGCTTTCTCCAGCGCCGCCTTCAGCTTGTCCGGCTGCGCGTGGAATAGCGGCGTATCGGTCGGCCCCGGGCAGACGCAGTTGACCGTGATCTGGTAGCGGGCGGTTTCACGAGCGAGCGACTTGGTGAACGCGATCATGCCGCCTTTCGCGGCGGCATAGACCGTTTCGCCCAGGCTGCCGACGCGCCCGGCGTCGCTGGCGACGTTGACGATCTTGCCGTAGCCGTTCGCCGCCATCGCCGGAACCAGCTTCTGCGTCAGGCCGATGGGGCCTCGCAGGTTGATCGCCAGGACGCGGTCGATAAAATCGGGGGAGTTCTCCAGGAACGGCTGGATGCGGTCCCATCCGGCGGCGTTCACCAGGATATCGATGCGCTCGAGCCGCTCCAGCGCGGCGGCGGCGCAGGCCTCGACGGACTCCAGGTTCGCCAGGTCGAGCGGCAGGTATTTGATCGGCAGTTCGGCCGCCCTGGCCTCGGCCTCGGTCGCGGTGCCGCCCTCGGTGTTGACGTCAGCGACGATCACCTTCGCGCCTTGCCGGGCGAATTCGAACGCCGTCGCCTTGCCGATACCGGAAACGCCGCCAGTGACCAGGGCGGTTTTGCCATCAAGCCTCATGTTTCTCTCCCGTCATGACGCCAGCGCGCGGCTGATCACCAGGCGCTGGATGTCGTTGGTGCCTTCATAGATGCGGGTGACGCGGGCGGCGCGGAACAGGCGCTCCACGCCGGAATCCTCGATGTAGCCGGCGCCGCCGAATGTCTGGATCGCGTCGGAGCAGACCCGTTCGGCCATCTCGGAGGCGAACAGTTTCGCCATCGACGCCTCCTTCAGGCACGGCCTGCCGTGGCTGCGCAGGTCCGCCGCGTGCAGGACCATCAGGCGTGCCGCGGTCAGTTGCGTCGCCATTTCCGCGAGACGATGCGACACCGCCTGGTGTTCGTAGATGATCTTGCCGAAGCTCTTGCGTTCCTGCGCGTAGGCCAGGGCGAGCTCGAACGCCGCGCGGGCAATGCCGACAGACTGCGCGGCAATGCCGATACGGCCGCCTTCCAGGTTGGACAGCGCGATTCGGTAGCCCTGCCCTTCCTCGCCCAGGCGGTTGGCCACCGGCACAGACAGGTTCTCGAACTGGATTTCGCAGGTGTCGGAGGCGTTCTGCCCCATCTTCTTCTCAACCCGGCTGACCCGGTATCCGGGGCTGTTGGTCTCGACGATGAAGGCGGTGATGCCGCGCTTGCCCTTGGCCGGGTCGGTGCTGGCGAAGACCAGGCAGATATCGGCGTTCTTGCCGGTGGTGATGTAATGTTTCGAGCCGTTCAGCACATAGGCGTCACCCTGCCGCACCGCCCGCGTCTTCAGCGCCGCCGCGTCCGATCCGCCGGTGGGCTCGGTCAGCGCGAAGGCGCTGAGGCATTCGCCGCGCGCCATCGCCCGCAGGTAGCGTTCCTTCTGCTCATTGGTTCCGAATGCAACGATCGGCCCGCAGCCGACGGAATTGTGGCCGCTCATGACCGTGGCGATGGCGGCGTCGCCGGCGGCGATTTCCTCCATCGCCAGGGCATAGGACACGTAGTCCGTGCCGGCGCCGCCCCACTCGGCCGGGACGGTCATCCCCAGGAAGCCCAGCCTGCCCATCTCCCGCAGCGCGTCGCGCGGAAAGGTGGCCGTGCGGTCCCATTCCGCCGAAAAGGGAGCCAGCTGCCGCTGCGCGAAATCGCGCGCGGTATCCCGGATCATCTCTTGTTCTTCGGTGAGGATCATCGGTATGGTGACCCCATAACTGAATGAGTGCTCGGTCAGTCCGGGATGTTGACGGCGCGCCTGTCCGAAGTCAAGCCACGCAGACAACCGGCCTCGGGCAGTTTTCGCATGACCATAAACAGGAGGAAGGACGAATCATGGCCGATACGACGCAGTACACTGACTTGCTCTACGAGGAGCGGGATGGTATCGCCACCATCACGATCAACCGGCCGGCGAAGTACAACGCCTTCCGTGGCCAGACCTGCGACGAGCTGATCCACGCGTTCAACCGCGCCGGCTGGAACAAGGCCATCGGCGTGATCGTCCTGACCGGCGCCGGCACCAAGGCGTTCTGCACCGGCGGCGACCAGTCGGCGCACGAGGGCAGCTACGACGGCAAGGGCACCGTCGGCCTGCCGATGGAGGCGCTGCACAGCATCATCCGCAGCGTGCCGCAGCCGGTCATCGCCAAGGTCCGCGGCTATGCCATCGGCGGCGGCAACGTGCTGGCGACGCTGTGCGACCTGACCCTCGCCGGCGAAAGCGCGCAGTTCGGCCAGGTCGGCCCCAAGATGGGCTCGATCGACCCGGGCTTCGGCACGGCTTATCTGTCCCGCATCGTCGGCGAGAAGAAGGCGCGGGAAATCTGGTACCTCTGCCGCCGCTACACTGCGCGGGAGGCCGAGGCGATGGGGCTGGTCAACAAGGTGGTGCCGGATGATCAGTTGGACGCCGAGGTCGAGGCGTGGTGCAGGGAAATCGTCGAGCGCAGCCCGACTGCCATCGCCATCGCCAAGCGCTCGTTCAATGCCGATTCCGACAACATTGCCGGCATCGGCGCGCTGGGGATGCAGGCGCTGAAGCTGTTCTACGACAGTGACGAGTCAAAGGAAGGGGTCGCCTCCTTCCTGGAGAAGCGCAAGCCGGACTTCCGCAAGTTTTACAAGTAGGCCTGGCGGGCCGTTGCATCAGCGTCATGGCCTGGCGTGTCCGCACAGGCGCTGACATAGCGGGGTCGGCGGCACGGCCGTTTCCACACCGTCATGGCGGGCGAAGGCCCGCCATCCACGCCTTTGGCTGATATCAGCACCGTAAGGCGTAGATGGCGGCCCTGCGGCCGCCATGACGACGATGCAGTCGCGCCGGCGGTGTCCCTATCGCCATGACGACGGTGCAGTTGCGCCGGCTGTGTCCCTATTTTAACGCCAATGCCGGCCGGCAGCGGCCGCTGTCAGTACGGCCGTCCGACCTCCGGCGCCAGATGATGCGTGTCCGCGCCAAGCGCCGGCGCCGGCTTGTCCCGCCACGTCTCGCGGAACACCGGCAGGATCGGCACCGGCAACGCGGGCAGCCGTCCCCCGCCGCCGGACACAGTGCCACGGAACAATCCGCGTTCGGTGAACTGCGGGTCCTCCATTGCCTCCTGCAACGTGGCAACGACAGAGCAGCAGCAGTCCTGCCCCTGGAACAGCGCCCGCCAGTGTTCCCCCGGCTTCTGGCACAGGATTCCCGCGACCGCGGCGGTCGTCGCCGCCGGATCCCTTGTATCGTCGCGCAGGTCGGGATCAAGCTCGACCAGGCGGCAGAAATTCTCCCAGAATTTCTGCTCGATCGCCGCCACCGCCACCAGCCGTCCGTCCGCGGCCGGGAACAGGCGATAGCGCGGCGTGCCGCCGGTGACGAGGTCGGTGCCGTTGCCGGGCCATTCGCCGGTGCCGAACCCCTTGCCGATGGCCCAGTACAGGAACGGAAAGATATTGTCGGTCATCGCCACGTCCAGGTAGGTGCCGCGGCCGCTGCTCTGCCGGGCGATGACGGCGAGCAGGATGTTCATGAACGCCGGATAGGCGCCGGCGGCGATGTCGGCGACCAGGGCCGGCGGGACCACCGGATTTGCCGTCTCGCCGCTGGACAGCGACAACAGTCCGGTGTCGCCGATATAGTTCAGGTCGTGCCCGGCCACGTCACGCTTCGGACCGGCTTGGCCGTAGCCGGTAATGGCACAGTAGATCAACCGTGGATTGAACGCGCTGAGTGTTTTGTAACCCAGGCCCAGGCGGTCCATGACGCCGGGCCGGAACTGCTCGATAACGATATCGGCCCGGGTCAGCAGGTGCATCAGGCGCTGTTTCTGCGACGGGTCCTTCAGGTCCAGCACGACGCTGGCCTTGCCGCGGTTCAGCAGCGCGAAGTTGGTGCTGTCGTCGCCCCAGCGCGGCTGGTAGGCGCGCATTTCGTCGCCGGCGGGGGGACGCTCGATCTTCACCACCTCGGCGCCCGCCTCGGCCAGCATCAGCCCGGCCAGCGGTCCCGGCAGCAGCGTGGTGAAGTCGAGGACAAGAAGACCTGCAAGAGGTTGAATCATCGACCGGCTCCATCGGCAAGTGACAGATCAGCAGTCACGCATGGGCACTGGATTTCTGACTGGTCATGGCGCAGTATGGCAGCTAAATGAACGTTCATTCGGCCCGCGTCAAGCCGGGCCACAGTAACGAAGCAGCCGGGAACACCGGAGCGACAGGAAGGGAAACGACATGCACGCAGAACCGATACTGCCCCCGGCCCGCGTGCGGGCGATGACGGAGTCTGGCTTGTGGCCCGGCCGCATCCTGCTGGATGATTTCCACCGCCGGGTTGCGCAGACGCCCGACCAGGTGGCGGTGATCGACCACAACAGCATGACCGGGCAGCGCACCGTCATGAGCTACGCGAAGCTCGCGCGGCGGGTGAACCGCATCGAGGCTGGGCTGGCCGGGCTCGGCGTGGGGCGGGGCGACGTGGTGTCGATGCAGTTGCCGAACTGGTGGCAGTTCCTGGCGCTGCACCTGGCGGCACTGCGGCTGGGCGCCGTCACCAACCCGGTGATGCCGATTTTCCGCGAGCGCGAACTGTCGTTCATGCTGCACCTGGCGGAGTCGAAGGTGCTGGTGATTCCCCGCGAATTCCGCGGCTTTCAGTATGAGCCGATGGTCGAGGCGATCCGCCTGTCGCTGCCGGCGCTGCAGGAAGTACTGGTCATCGGCGGCGACGGGCCGAACGCGTTCGAGCAGCTGATCAGCGGGGTCAACCCGGACGGCGCGACGCTCGACCGCCTGGCCCCCAACCATCCGGGGCCGGACGACGTGATCCAGCTGCTTTACACCTCCGGAACGACCGGCGAGCCCAAGGGCGTGATGCACACGTCGAACACGCTGTATGCGAGCATCCTGCCCTATGCCGAGCGGTTCGGCCTCGATAATGGCGATACCGTGCTGATGGCGTCGCCGCTGGCGCACCAGACGGGGTTCATGTACGGGCTGATGATGCCGATCGTTCTGGGCGCCAGGGTGGTGTACCAGGATGTGTGGAACGCGGGGCGGGCGGTCGACCTGATTGCGGCCGAGGGCGTCACCTTCACCATGGCGGCGACGCCGTTCCTGTCGGACATGGCCGACGAGGCGGCGAAACGGCCGGACGACGTCAGGACGCTGCGCACGTTCCTCTCGGCCGGCGCGCCGATACCCCGCGCGCTGGTGCGGCGGGCGGCGGAGAGCCTGGGCGCCAATATCATCTCCGCCTGGGGCATGACCGAGAACGGCGCCGTCACCACCACGCGCATCGGCGACCCGCCGGACAAGACGTTCGAAACCGACGGTTTCCCGATGAAAGGGATGGAAATCCGCGTGGTGGACGAGAACGGCGCGGTGCTGCCGCCGGACCGGGAAGGCCGGCTGCAGGCGCGGGGCGCGAGCAACTTCGTCGGCTACCTGAAGCATCCGGAATGGTACGCCACCGACGCGGAGGGCTGGTTCGAGACCGGCGACCTGGCGCGGATCGACGCCGACGGCTATGTGCGCATCACCGGCCGCACCAAGGATGTGATCATCCGCGGCGGCGAGAACGTTCCGGTCGTGGAGGTCGAAGGCCTGATCTATCGCCATCCGGCGATCCAGGAGGTCGCCGTGGTCGCCATGCCCGACCCGCGGCTGGGCGAGCGCGCCTGCGCCTTCGCCGTGCTGCGGCCGGAACAGACACTGACATTCCCGGAACTGGTGGCGTTCCTGGAGCAACAGCACCTCGCCCGCAGCTACCTGCCGGAACGGCTGGAAGTGATCGAGGCGATGCCGAAGACGCCCAGCGGCAAGATCCAGAAGGTCGTGCTGCGGGGCATTGCCAAGACTTTGACGCCGGAAAACGAAAGAGGCTAAAGGATACCATGTTTCATCTGCAACTTGCCGACAATGTCGCGACGATCGTCATGGACCACCCGCCGGTGAACGCCATGAGCGACGACTGGGTCGCGAGCTTCCATGCGGTGCTGGACGATCTGGAAATGCGCGACGACTGGGCGGTGCTGCAGATCCGCAGCGCGCTGAAGGTGTTCGGCGCGGGCGCCGACCTGAAGGAAATGCGCGAGCGGTTCGACACGCCGAGCGGCCTGTACCGGCAGATCGACGGCATCCGCGGCTACCAGGCGTTGTTCGCCCGCATCGTGGCCTTGCCGCGCGTGACCCTGGCGGAGATTGGCGGTGCGGCGCTGGGCGGCGGGTTCGAGCTGGCGCTGGCCTGCGACCTGCGCATTGCCGCGCAGGAGGCTCGCATGGGCTTGCCAGAGCTGCGGCTGGGCCTGCTGCCCGGCGCCGGTGGCACGCAGCGCCTGACCTGGCTGGCCGGGCGGCCGACGGCGCTGCGGCTGATCCTGGGGGCGGAGCAGGTGGACGGTGCCGAAGCGCTGCGGCTCGGCCTGGTGCAATGGTGCGTGCCGGCGGCCGAGCTTGCCGACAAGGCGGCCGCGATTGCGCAGCGCTATGCCGCGATGCCGGTCCATGCGGTGAAGGCGGCGAAGATCTGCATCGCCTCGGCCAACAACCCGGCGATTAACGGCTTCTCCGAGGAGGTGGAGCAGACCCGCGGCCTGCTGATGAGCGAACGGACGCAGGGCCTGATCGGCGCTTTCCTGGCCGGCACGAACCGCTAGGCCTGGCACGGGGAGCCGGAAGCTGAAACGATCCGCCCAGTCCGTCCCAGCGACGAAAATCAAGACCACGGTGGAGGACCCGGCGCTGGTGGAACGGCGCCGGGCGCAACTGACGCAGGCGGCGATCGCCTGCTTCAGCGAGCATGGCTACCACTCCACCACGATCCGCGACGTCGCCGAGCGGGCCGATGTCAGCATCGGCCTGATCTACCAGTATGTCGGCGACAAGGAAGACCTGCTGTTCATGGCCTTGCAGGCGGTGCTGGACGGCTACATGCGGCAGATCCCGCCGGCGCTGGAGGGGATCACCGGGCCGCTGCATCGTTTCTGTGTGGCGGTGCAGGCCTATTCGCGGGTGAACGGCGACTCGGTCGACGCCACGGTGCTGGCGTACCGCGAAACCAAGTCGCTGCGCAAGGAACGGCGCAGCGCGATCATGCGTAAGGAACTGGAGACAAACGAACTGATGGCCGCCTGCGTGCGCGATTGCATCGACGCCGGACTGTTCGAGGACATCGACGTCGACCTGTTCGTCTACCAGATCGTCATGTTCTGCCATGCCTGGGCCTTGAAGGCGTGGCACTTCGCGCCGAAGATGGATGTCGATACGTACGTGGAGCGCGGCCTGCGGCTGATGCTGCGCGGCGTGCTGACCAAGGCGGGCGCGAAATGGATGCGCAAGCTGGAGGCCAGCGGCGTCGCGCCGGCCGCCCCTGAGGGAGGAAAGAAGAATGCCGGACATCGACGGCTATGAAGTGCTCGGCCTTGGGCTGTATTTCGAGGACCTGCCGGTTGGCCGCAAGTTCCGCACCATCGGGCGCACGCTGACCGAGGCGGACCTGGTGAACTTCATCGGCGTCACCGGGATGACCGAGGTGCTGTTCTCCAACACCGAGTTCCTGCGCACGGAAAGCGACATCAAGCAGCGCGTCGTGCCGGGGGCGATGGTCTATGCCTTCGCCGAGGGGCTGCTGGTGCACGCCACGATGCAGCACACCGGATTCGCGTTCCTGGAGATGGAACTGAAAATCCTCGGTCCGACCTTCGCCGGCGACACGGTCCATGTGGAATGCGAGGTGGTGGAAAGCCGCCGCAGCGCCAGCCGTCCGAACCGCGGCCTGGTGCGGACGTTCAACCGGGTCCGCCGGCAGGACGGCACGGTGGTGCTGACATACAACCCGTTGCGGATGGTGAAGGCCAGGAGCGCCCTGTAAGGCGCCCTCAATGCGGCGTCGCGCCTCCGGAGCCGAAGCCTTCGATCGTCCACTGCAGTGGCGCCGGGTCCACCTGGATCGCCCCGATCCGCGGCCGGTTCATGTCGGCGATCAGCATCATGGCGCCGCCCCACATCAGCAGCAGCAACACCATCAGCAGGACCTGCCGCGTACCGGCCAGGCCAAGCTGGAAGCCCATCGCCCCGATCGCCAGCACCGATCCCACCAGAAGCATCCAGGCGAGATTGGCGGGTACCTGGCTGTCGAACGCGAAGCGCTGTGCCAGCGACTGGTCGAACATGTCGTTCAGCGCGTTGATCAGGGTGGCGGTGACCGCCGTCGGCGCGCGGGCGGCGACAGCCTGCGCCTTTGTCCAGATCTCGGTCTGCAAGGCGTTCGTGCGGGCGATCAGGGCCGGTTCGGAGGCCGTGGTATCGGCCGTCGTATAGGCCAGCCGCGCCTTTGCGTAATCTTCGATCAGGGCGGCCAGGGCCGGTCCGTCCTCGCCGGCCAGGTGCGCGCGCAGCCAGGCGGTGCCGATGGCGTTGGCCTCCTGCACCACCAGGTCGCGGCGGGCCTCGTAGCGGTTCTGGGCGATGCCGATGGTGATGCCCAGGGTGAAGGCCAGCAGGCCGAGCATGCCGGCGGTGATCGTGCCGACGCCGGTCAGTTCGCGCTCCTGGCACGGGCGGTGGCGGCGGCTCAGGCCGCCAAGCTGAAAGCCGATCTCGGCGACCAGGTACAGCAGAAGGAAGCACGCCAGCCCGAACACCAGCACGTGGGTGTTGAGCAGCCAGTCAAACGTCGGCTTCAGCATTGAAAGGACTCCGGCGGCAGCCGCCGGCAATGCTACCGTGCAACGATACGGCTTTCTACCGTCCAGTCATCGCGGCCGGCGCCAGCCGAACAGGCGGGCCAGCATGCCCTGCCCCCGGCGCTGATGGGTCATGAAGGCTTCGACGCGGTCGGTGATCAGGCGGCCCTGGATGTGGCTGTCGTCCAGTGCCTCGTGCGCACGCGCCATCAGGCGGTGGCGGGCGTGGCCGATCAGGCTCTCCAGGTGGTGGCTCAGGCCGAACAGGGAGGTCTTGAAGCCCTTGACGTTCGGCAAGGCCCAGGCCGGCTGGATGTCGGAGGCGATCGGAGCCTCCGGCATGTCGGTCCGTGGGGTATCGCGCCAGCGCAGGGCGGCGAGCGGATTGTTGGCCTGCTGCGCCCGGCGGCCGAGCGGCTGCACGCCGGGCCACATCTCCGCCGCCATCTTCAGCAGGCTGGTGTGGTCGTGCACCGCCTTGACCACGCCGGGATCGAGCAGCGGCGAGACGAACACCGCGGGCACCCGGAAGCCCAGGCGGTCGAAGGCGTAGTGCTCGGTGTGGTCGTCTGGCGGCACCGTGGCCGGCGGCACGACGTGGTCGAAGAAGCCGCCGTGCTCGTCGTACAGCACGATCAGCAGGGTGCGGGCGAACAGGGCGGGGTTGGCGCGCAGGGGATTGTAGACCTTGGCGATCAGCGCGTCGCCGCGCATCACGTCGTGCGGCGGATGCTGGTCGTTCTGGTTGGGGCCGAAATACGTCGGCTCGATGAAGCTGTAGCCCGGCAGCTTCCCGGCCTTCACGTCGTCGTCCCAGTGGCGGAAGGCGCGGTAGTTGTGCAGGTGGCGCCACTGGTGGGTCAGCACCAGGGACTGCGGCACGTCGCCATAATAGATGTGCCAGGGCACGTCGGCGTCGGTCAGCTCGTCGTAGAGCGTGCGCTCGCTATAGATGTGCAGGTTGGGATGGAACAGGCTGCCCGGTTCGGCCACGTGGCCCAGCGATGTGCCGGTGTGGGCGAACAGCCGGTTCATCCACGTCGGCCCGGGCATGGAGGAGAACCAGCGGTCGAACACCACCCCGGTTTCGGCCAGCGTGTGCAGCGCGGGCAGGAATCCGCGGGGATACCAGCCCATGATCTCCTGCCGCTCGGCCGGCGTGCTGGTGGGGTAGGTGCGGACGTAGTCGTTGACAAACCCCTGGTTGGTGCCGCCGTCGAGCTGCGCCAGCGCGTTGGCCAGGTAGTGCAGCGGATCGCGGTCGATGGTGCGGGTCCGGGTCTCGGCCTGGACCACCTGGCCGCCACCGACAGTGTCCGGATTCGCGCGCGGATTCGCCGGATCGACTCCGTCCACGCCCCGATCCGTCGCGCCCATCCAGCCGAGCATGCGATCGAAACCATTATTCTCCATCATCAACACGACGATGTGATCAACTGCCATTCCCGAGTCACTCCAGCTTTCCCGCCGAGTCACAACGCATTCGAGCCGGTTTGGTCACCAAACCCAGATTTAGTGTTCCCTGAAGCCGCCCGCCGCTATATATACCCCTCAGAACGGAGGGCACTTATGGACGGCTTTGGATTCGATCTCTCCTCGGCGACCCGATCGACCGCTGTACCGGGCGCGCATTTCGGCGAAACGCCACTCCCCGCGCGTCCCCTGGATGCCGGCATGGGCGTCGCCGTCGCCCGCCGCACCGTGTTCCGGCCGATCGACGAAGAGTGCTTCGGCCGCGTGGCAGATCGCGTCGCCGCCGGCAACATGGCGCTGCTCGGCCACCCGCTCAGCCCCTCCGAGCGCATCGAGCAGGCCCGCCTGCGCAATGCCATCGCCACCGGGGCGCTGCTGACCTCCGGCCGCCACCTGCAGCACGGCGACCTGGAACAGCCCGGGCGCAACATGGAGGTGTTCACCAACTGCGCCACCGCCATCGCCTCGTTCGCCAAGTTCTACCTGCTGCTGAACGGCTCCGGCGTCGGCCGCGCCTATGACGACGCGCTGACCTTCGTGGACTGGGCGAACGCGCCGCGCCTGCTGCTGCACCTGTCGCCGTCGCACGTCGATTTCCCCCATTCCAACGAGGCGCTGTGCCGGCTGGGCGTGGACCTGGGGCTGCTGCCGTGGGGGGCGTCGGCCGAGAACGTCGATCCGGTCCGCGCCTTCCTGGCCGAGCACCTGGTCTATGACCTGGACACCGTCCCGGCCGGCGCAGTCTATCACAAGATCGGCGACAGCCGCGAAGGCTGGGCCAAGGCGGTCGAGATCCTGGAAGCCATGACCTTCCGGCGCGAGCGCGACCGCACCCTGGTGCTGGACCTGTCCGACATCCGCCCCTGCGGCGCGCCGATCCGCGGCATGCAGGGACGGCCCGCGTCCGGGCCGGTGTCGCTGCTGCGCGCCTTCCTGAACATCCGCCGCCACGTCATCGACGTCGCCGGTTCCATGCAGCCGTGGGAACAGGCCTTGCAGATCGACCACCACCTGTCGGTCGAGGTGCAGGTCGGCGGCGCGCGGCGGGCGGCGCGCATGGCGACCAAGTCCTGGCGCGACCCCGGCATCCTGCGCTTCATCCGCGCCAAGTCGGAGGGCGGGCTGTGGACCGCGAACCACTCGGTGATGGTCGATGCCGACTTCTGGCGCCTGGTGCAGGCCGAACCGACGGACGACGCGCTGTCGCGGCACGCCCATTTGGTCTTCGCGGAGGCCACCCGCTGCGCCTGGATCAACGGCGAGCCCGGCTTCATCAACGGCGACGCGCTGGAGGACCACCGCACCGGCACCGCCTGGAACAAGCCGGTGCACGAGGACGGCCGCGACTTCCGCAGCGACCGCTACCAGGTGGACGAGGCCGCTTCCCTGCTGGCGGAAGCGTCCCGCCGCGCCGCTTTGTCAGCTTTTCCCGTGACCACCAACCCGTGCGGCGAGATCGCGCTGCACGTCACCGGCGGCTACTGCGTCATCGCCGACTTCGCGCCGCTACTGGCCTGCCCGGTGAAGCTGGACGACGTGACGCCCGGCCGGCCGGCGGATGACGTCGCGGCGCTGTGGGATGCGCGGGTCGAGGACTCGGTGCGCCTGGGCGTGCGCTTCCTGATGCGCGCCAACGGCATGGACGCGCTGTATGCCGAGGAAGTGGCCCGCACCAACCGCATGGGCATCGGGCCGACCGGGCTGCATGAGTATGCGTGGCTGCGCTTCGGGTTCGATTTCAACGATTTGCTGGACGAGGCGAAGTCGGCGCCGTTCTGGGCGATGATGGCGCGCCTGTCGGACGCCGCGAAAGAGGAAGGCCGCCGCTATGCCGACGTGCTGGGCCGGGTGCATCCGGTGACGGTGACGACGGTGAAGCCGGCCGGCACCACCAGCAAGCTGTTCGGCCTGACCGAGGGCGCGCACCTGCCGGCCCGCCGCCAGTACCTGCGCTGGGTGCAGTTCAAGGGCGTGCGTGACCCGGGGACCGGGGAATGGGCCGCGGATTCGGACCCGCTGCTGGCGGAATACGCCGGGCGCGGCTACCCGATGCGGACGCTGAAGTCCTTCCCGGGCATGACGATCGTGGGGTTCCCCACCGTGCCGCTGCTGATGCGCCTGGGCCTGGGCGAGCGCAGCGTGACCGCGGGTGAGGCGCCGCCGGCGGCGCAGTACCTGTGGCTGCGCCTGCTGGAGGAACACTGGATCGGCGCCCGCCAGGGCAACCAGGTCAGCTATACGCTGAAGATCTTCACCGATCGGCATGACCTGGAGTCGTTCCGGTCGATCGTGCGGGATGAGCAGCCGTCGGTGCGGTGCTGCGCGGTGCTGCCGAGCCGGCCGGATCATGAGTTGGGGTATGAGTACCTGCCGGAGGAGGAGGTCTCGGCGGAGGCGTTCGCGGAGATCGTGCAGGCGATTGATGATGCCGAGGCGAGGGAGGGGGTGGATTTGGTGCACCTGCAGTGTGCGG
>NZ_NHRY01000232.1:0-66403 GCF_002937115.1 Rhodopila globiformis
CGCAGGAATTTCGGCCGGTTCGGCTTGGCGGTGTGGTTGTGATGCGTCAACGAGCCCGGCGCCTCGCTCGACACGCGCTCGACCACGCTATCATCGATCACCGCGTACCAGACCGGCGGCTGGAACAGCATCGTCAGCACCTCCAGCAGAGCAGCCCAGAGCCGCAGCCACGACCAGCGCCCCTGCTCGAGGAACCAGTAGTATGTGCTCCAGCCGCGCGAGAGGCCGCCTGCCAGGATGGCGTCGGTGACGTGGCCCCCCTTGGTGACGGCCGCGCCCAGCAGCAGGTCGAGGAAGGTGACGCGCGCCCGCGCCGGCACGGCGGCGGTGATGCGCGCAATGATGCTGGCCAGGACGGGAGGGATGGGGGGATGGGACATCGGCTGAACCTTTCGCGATGACGCTCGTTGAGCCTCAACGCGACACCGGGGGAAGGTTCGTCATGGCCGCCGATCCCGCGATTCTCAAACGCATCCGCGGCTGCCCGTTCGCCCGCGGCGGGCGCGTGCTGGTGCGCTTCCGCGCCAACGGCTACAGCCTGTTCGCCCGCCGCTCCGGCGAACCGCTGGCGCGGCTGCGGCTGACCGGCAATGGCGACGAGGTCGTGCTGCTCTACCCCTCGCACCGCGGCGGCTGGGGCGCGCTCGGCGACTTCGGCGCCGACGTTATGCCGCTCGACGAAGCGCTCCAGTGCCTCAGCGACAACCCATACTTTCTGGAATTGCGCCAGACATTCGGGTGAGCCGCGTCAGCGTATCGATACGAAAAGCGAAGGCCGTTCCCTGGAAACTACAGAACCGAATCTAAACCATTTGCAGCGCATGAATGGGGTTCGGTTCATCAGTATTGTCTGCTCCCTTCAGTGTGTCGGAGGCAATCATGCGTCGTAGAACTCTGCTCATGTCGGCCGGCGCGGCGGCGCTGGGTCTTGCCAACGCCGCGGTCCCTGCCGCGGCGCAGGACGTGCGCACGCTCCGGTTCGGCACTGCGCTGCCAGCGGACTCGCCCCCGGGCGCCGGCGCCAGGGTGTTTGAATCCGAGATCCGGCGCCGCACCGGCGGCCGGTTCAGAACCGAGTATTTCCCCGACGGCATGCTCGGCAGCGAAAGCGCGATGCTGAAGGACCTCCAGCAGGGCAGGCTCGACATGGCCTTCATCACCGGCGCGGTGTTGCCCGAGGTGGTGGTGGAAACCGGCGCCTTCAGCCTCCCGTTCATCTTCGATGGCGTCGCTCACGCGCGCGACATGCTCGACGGGCCGATCGGCCAGGGGTGCCTGGCGCGGTTCCGCGACAGCAATCTCGTCGCCCTGGCCTGGGGCGAGAACGGGTTGCGGCATATGACGAGCGCGACGCGTCCGATCCGGACGCCGGACGACCTCAAGGGCGTGAAGTTCGGGGTGCCGCAGTCGGTGTCAGCCGTCATCGGCTTCGAGACACTCGGGGCGAATGTCAGCCCCGTTGCCCTGCCGGAGCTTTACGGCGCCCTGGAATCGGGCCGCCTCGATGGGCAGGAGAGCCCGATCGCCACCATCCAGGCGACGAAAATCTGGCGGGTGCAGAAATACCTGACGCTCAGCGGCCACATCTATGATCCGGCGGTCATCCTGATGTCGCCGAAGGTCTTCGATGCGCTGTCGCCGGAGGATCAGGCGGCGTTCGCCGAGGTTGCGACGCTCGCGGCCCTGGCCTCGCGCCGCCATGCCGCCGGCAGCCAGACCGAGGGCATCGAGCTGCTGAGCCAGGCCGGCATGGAGGTGGTTCGCACGATCGACCGCGCGCGGTTCATCGCCGCCCTGCAGCCGGCGCAGCCGAGGTTCGAGGCCATGTTCGGCGCGGGGCTGGTCGGCTGGATACGCGACCAGAATATCGCCTGAGAGCCCGAAATCAATCGACTTTTCAGGCGATTCAGAGCCTGTATGACTGGGTTCCGCTGTCACAGGCGGCCGATGATTTGCGCGCCCACGGCATGGACAGGCCATGCCTGCGGTTTGGCTGATTGAGGGTCGCCGGCGGCCGGCGTGCGGACGTGTAACCACAGAGTTGGCCAGTCGATGGCGCCGGCACCGCGATGGCGGAAAATGGGCGAGGGGTCCGTTGCCCCTCCGTCATGGCCGGGCGTGTCCCGGCCATGCCGGTGAGGGAGAAGCCCTTCCTCCGCCAATCCGCTTTTCCTGATACACATGGGGACCGGCCATGCGCAACGGCAACACCCGCACAGACCGGGCAATGTCCCCCTGATGCCCTGTGGCCCTCCACAGTCCTCAGCTTCTTCTCTGTGCGAACAGATGTGCGCCATCAACCACGCTGTCCCCGCCGGGGACGCACCATCGGGAGCGCGGCCGTGCCGGAACGGGGACAGCCCGATTCCTCCTCTACGTCGCCGGCGTCGCCAGCCCAGGGGTCTCGAACAGCCCGCTCAAGGCCCGCTCCTGCGGACCCCGTCCGACCAGGACGAGGCCATCACCGTCCTCGATGACCGTGGACGGTTCAGGGCCGAGGATGGAATCGCCGTCGTGGCGGTTGAGCTGCACGATGAAAAACGCGCCGTTCGCCGCCTGCTCCACCATCTCGATCGTCTTGCCGGCGACCGGGCTGTTCGGTTCGACGACCACGACGTCAAGGTCGAGCCCGAGGGCGACCAGCACCTTCTCGAAGTCCTTCATGCAGTCGGTTTCGCGGATGAACCGCGCGGCCTCGGGATACAGGATCATCTCGGCGATGCGCTCGGCGCCGATATGCGCGGGCAGCACCACCCGGTTGGCGCCGGCCTGGATCAGCTTGCTCTCGGTGCTGGGCAACTCACCACGGGCGATGATGTCGAGCTTCGGGTTCAGGCTGCGGGCGCTGAGCGTGATGAACACGTTTGCCGCGTCGCTCGACAGCACCGTCGCCAGCGTCCGCGCGTGGCGGATGCCGGCCGCCTCCAGCGTCGCCTCGTTGGTGGCGTCGGCATGCAGGCACAGGTAGCCCTGGTCGCGCGCCCGGGCCACCTCGGCCTCGCCCTGCTCGACGATCACGAACCGCGTGCGGGCGATGCGCAGTTCCCGCGCCAGCATGGCCCCGATGCGTCCGAACCCACAGATGATGACATGATCCCGCAACCGGTCGATCTGGGTGGTCATGCGTTTGAGCCCAAGTATCTGGTTGATCTGGTTGAGCGTGATAAACTGCACCAGCGCGCCGGTCAGGAAAATCATGCCGGTGCAGCCCAGCACGATGACCGCGATGGTAATCCCGCGCAGCACCGCCGTGTCGATCGGCATGGTCTCGCCGTAGCCGACAGTGTAGACGGTTATGATGACCATGTACAGGGCGTCGCCGAACGACCAGCCGTCCAGCATGTAGCTGACGACGCCCAGCGTCATGACGACGATCATGTACAGCACACCGAACGTCAGGTTGCGCACCGGCGACCCGAACAGGGTATCGGACGCCATGCCAATGCGAAGCGGCTCGAACATGCTAGGCTGTGGGTTCTGGCGCATGGCTTGATGTCCGTCGATTACCGCACGCCGGCGCATCGTTCACAAGCACGAATGGCGGCTGCCGCCCCGGGTTGTTGGAAACAGCGTGATGGAATGGGACTCTCCCGCGATTGTGCTTGATGCCCGGTTATACGGCGAGGGCGATGCTGTCGCGACTGTAATGACCGAGGCGCATGGCCTGCACCGGGGACTCGCCCGCGGCGGCGCCTCACGCGGGAAGGCGGCGACCTGGCAGGCGGGCAATCTGGTGCATGTGCGCTGGACCGCGCGGCTCGCCGATCAGCTTGGCAGCTTCAGCGGCGAACTGATCCACCCGGGCGCGGCGCAGGCGATGCAGGAGGCGCTGCCGCTGTCGATGCTGACCTCGGCCTGCGCCGTCGCCGAGGGCGCGCTGCCCGAGCGGGTGCCGCAGCCGCGGATCTTCCACGGGCTGCTGGGCCTCATCCCGCGCCTGCCGCTGGGCGAGAGCGTGCTGGAGGACCTGATCCGGTGGGAGCTGGTCCTGCTGGCCGAACTTGGCTACGGGCTGGACCTGTCGGTGTGCGCGGTGACCGGGCGGCGCGACGGTCTGGAACTGGTCTCGCCGCGCACCGGCCGGGCGGTGACGCGGGAAGGCGCCAGGGACTGGGCGCCAAAGCTGTTGCCTTTGCCTGAGTTCCTGGTATGTTCTGACCCGGCATCCCGTACGGGGGATCCGGTCGCCTGGCGGGACGGGCTGCGCCTGACCGGGCATTTCCTGGCACGCGATGCGTTCGGCCACCAGCATCGGCCTCTGCCGCAGGCGCGCCAGATGCTATACGACCGAGTCTCGGCGCTGGCCGAACAGTTTGAGAAGGGAATCGCACCAACCCATGCCGGATGACCTGATCGGCGCCATCCAGGAAACCCACCTGAAGGACGCGCTGTCCGAGCGGTACCTGGCCTACGCGCTGTCCACCATCATGTCGCGCTCGCTGCCGGATGTGCGCGACGGGCTGAAGCCGGTGCACCGGCGGCTGATCTACGCCATGCACCAGCTGAAGCTGGACCCGACCGCCGGGTTCAAGAAATGCGCCCGCGTCGTCGGCGACGTGATGGGTAAGTACCACCCGCATGGCGACGCCTCGATCTACGACGCCATGGTGCGCATGGCGCAGGAATTCGCCGCGCGCTACCCGCAGGTGGAAGGGCAGGGCAACTTCGGCAACGTGGACGGCGATAACCCCGCCGCCATGCGCTACACCGAGGCGCGCCTGACCGAGGTCGCCCAGGCCATGCTGGTCGGCATCGACGAGGACGCCGTCGATTTCCGCCCCACCTACGATGGCGAGGAGCAGGAACCCGTCGTCCTGCCCGGCGCCTTCCCGAACCTGCTGGCCAACGGCGCGGCGGGCATCGCGGTCGGCATGGCGACCTCGATCCCGCCGCACAACGCCGGCGAGGTCTGCGCCGCGGCAATCCACCTGATCCGCAACCCGCAGGCGACCACGGCCGACCTGCTGAAGCACATGCCCGGCCCGGACTTCCCCACCGGCGGCGTGCTGGTCGAGGACGCGGCGGCAATCCAGGCGGCCTACGAGACCGGCCGCGGCGGCTTCCGCATCCGCGCCAGGTGGGAGGTGGAGAAGGGCAAGCACGGCACCTGGCAGGTGATTGTCACGGAAATCCCCTACCAGGTGCAGAAGTCCAAGCTGATCGAGCAGGTCGCCCAGCTGATGGAGGAGAAGAAGCTGCCGCTGCTGGGCGACATCCGCGACGAAAGCAGCGACACCATCCGGTTAGTGCTGGAGCCGAAGACCCGCGGCGTCGAGCCGGACGTGCTGATGGAGACGGTGTTCCGCGCCACCGCGCTGGAAACCCGCTTCCCGCTGAACATGAACGTGCTGGACAAGACCCGCACGCCGCGGGTGATGGGCCTGCCGGAGGTGCTGCGCCACTGGCTGGACCACCGGCACGAGGTGCTGGTCCGCCGCTCCAACCACCGGCTCGCCGCGATCGATCGGCGGATCGAGATTCTGGACGGCTACCTGCTGGTCTACCTGAACCTGGACGAGGTGATCCGCATCATCCGCGAGGAGGAGCAGCCCAAGCCGCGGCTGATGGAACGGTTCAGCCTGACCGACGTGCAGGCCGAGGCGATCCTCAACATGCGCCTGCGCAGCCTGCGCAAGCTGGAGGAGATGGAAATCCGCAAGGAGCACAAGTCTCTGACCAAGGAACGCAAGGACCTGCAGGCCCTGCTGAAGGACGAGTCGCTGCGCTGGACCCGGATCTCCGAGGAGATCGAAGGCATCGGCAAGAAGTTCGGCGCCGGCCCGCTGGGCACGCGCCGCACCGAGCTTGGCGCTGCGCCGACGGCGGTGGAGGTGAACTTCGAGGCGCTGGTGGAGCGCGAGGCGATCACCGTCATCCTGTCGGAGAAAGGCTGGATCCGCGCCGTGAAAGGCAGCGTCGCGGACCCGGGCGAACTGAAGTTCAAGGAAGGCGACAAGCTGAAGCTGCTGCTGCCCTGCCAGACCACCGACCGCCTGACCCTGCTGGCGACCAACGGCAAGGCGTTCACCCTGAAGGCCGGTGAACTGCCGCGCGGCCGCGGCGACGGCCAGCCGGTGCGGCTTCTGGCGGAACTGTCGAACGAGGACGACGTCACCGCCCTGTTCCTGGCGGCGGAGGGCGGCCGCTACCTGATCGCCTCCAACACCGGCCGCGGCTTCATCGTGCCGGGGGGCGAGCTGGGCGCGGAGCGGCGCACCGGGAAGCAGATCCTGAACCTGAAGCCGGGCGAGGAAACCGTGCTGTGCGTGCCGTGCGAGGGCGACCATGTCGCGGTCATCGGCGAGAACCGCAAGCTGCTGGTGTTCCCGCTGGACCAGGTACCCGAGATGGCGCGCGGCTCGGGGGTGATCCTGCAGCGGTACAAGGATGGTGGGCTGGCGGATGCGAAGGTGTTCAAGCTGGCTGACGGGCTGAGCTGGCGGCTGGGCGACCGGGTGCGGACGGAGACCGACCTGCGTCCCTGGCTGGCGGAACGCGGCACGGCCGGGCGGATGCCGCCGAACGGGTTCCCGCGGACGCCGCGGTTCGGGTAATGGTTCGAGCCAAAATAAACGATCCATTTCCGGCGGCGCGCATCGGCGGCTCAACGTCATGGCGGCCGCAGAGCCGCCATCCACGCCTGGCGGTGCCGATCAGCCAAAGGCATGGATGCCGGGCCTCCGCCCGGCATGACGATCGGGGCAGGCTGCGCCACTCCAAAACGGTACCCCAACCTAGCTGCGGCTTGCTGTAAGTTAGCGCCTATGGGGCGTATCTCGGTGCCTGAACACGCTGACCGGCTGATGGATACGGGCGGGCGAAACGGCGGCCTGTTCGACACATAGGGTAAATGAAGTCATTCAACCCTTTGGTTTTATAGCAAAGGTCCACAGATGCCGCCCCGATGCGCCGGGTCATTTCCCAGGGCCATGTCGGGAAACGCCGCTAGCGGGTTCCGCTGGCACGCCCTTTTTCGGCAGCCTTCACGCGCTGCCAGCCTTCCTCCATCTGATCCAGCGCCAGTTCCGACAGACTCTTCGCCTCTGCGGCAAAATCCCGCTCCATCGCGTTGAAGCGGCGCACAAACTTCTCGTTCGCATGCCGCAGGCATTCCTCCGGGTGCAGGTCCAGCTTGCGTGCCAGGTTCGCCAGCACGAACAGCAGGTCACCGACCTCGTCCTTCAGCCGCTCCGGTTCGGCACCGGGCAATTCGGCGCGCAGTTCCTGGATCTCCTCGTCCAGCTTCGCCAGCACCTGCTCCGCATCCGGCCAGTCGAAGCCGACCCGCGCGGCGCGCCTGGTCAGTTTCTCGGCGCGGGTCAGGGCGGGCAGGGCGACCGACACCCCGGCCAGGGTCCCGCTCTGGCGGCGAGCGGCGCGTTCGGCGGATTTCTGCACCTCCCAGGCGGCGGTCTGCTCGGCGGCGCCGCGCGCGGCGGCTTCACTGAAGACGTGAGGATGGCGGCGTATCATCTTGTCGCTGATGCATTTCGCCACGTCGGCGAAGCCGAACAGCCCTTCCTCCTCTGCCATGCGGGCGTGATAGACCACCTGGAACAGCAGGTCGCCCAGCTCATCCGGCAGGGACGTGAAATCCCGCTGCGCGATGGCGTCGGCGACCTCGTAGGCTTCCTCGATCGTGTAGGGCGCGATGGTGTCGAAGCTCTGCTCCTTGTCCCATGGACAACCCGTGGCCGGGTCGCGCAGCGCGGCCATGATGTCGAGCAGGCGGCGGATTTCGGCTTCGGCCGAGGCATCGGGTTCGGACATAGACGGCGGATAGTGAAGCCGCCCCGCCGATGCAAGGCGTCACGACGTCTTAGGGTGCCGGCGCAAGCCGGGTTGCCCGTTGCGGCGTGCCGCCAGGCCAGCGGTCGCTCGCCGCCGGCCGAGGCACGCCGGCCCGTCGGCGGAACAACCCTCCGTTGCTCTGGCCAAACCCTGTGGGTGCGCCAAGATACCGTTCATGCCTCACCCCGAAACCTGGCTGAAGGTGCTGCCCAACGGCCTGTACTGCGAGCCCGGCGGGTTCTACGTCGACCCGCTGCGGCCGGTGGACCGTGCCGTCATCACGCATGGACATGCCGATCATGCCCGGCCCGGCCATCGTGCCGTGCTGGCGACCGCCGATACGCTGGCGGTGATGCGGGCACGGCTGGGCGAGGGGAACGCCGGCCACACCCAGCAGGCGCTGGGCTGGCACGAGCCGATCGGTCTGGGCGACGTCAAGGCCTGGCTCAGCCCGGCCGGCCATGTGCTGGGCAGCGCCCAGGTCGCGATGGAATACCGCGGATCGCGCGTCGTGGTCAGCGGCGACTACAAGCGCACGGCTGACCCCACCTGCGCCGGCTTCGAGCCGGTGCCCTGCGACGTTTTCGTCACCGAGGCGACCTTCGCCCTGCCGGTGTTCGTGCACCCGCCGCCCGCGCAAGAAATCCGCCGGCTGCTGGACAGCGTCGCCCTGTTCCCCAACCGGACGCATGTCGTCGGCTGCTATGCGCTGGGAAAGTGCCAACGCCTGATCGCGCTGCTGCGCCAGGCGGGATGGGACAGACCGATATGGCTGCACGGCGCCCTGTCCGCGATGTGCGCGCTCTACCAGCAGCGCGGCATCGACCTGGGCGACCTGCGCCCCGCCACCGTCGCGGCGAAAGCCTCCCTGATCGGCGCCATCGTGCTCGCGCCTCCGGGCGCGATCGCCGATCGCTGGGCGCGGCGGCTGGAGGATCCGGTGGTGGCGCTGGCCTCCGGCTGGATGCGGGTGCGGCAGCGGGCGAAGTCCCGCGGCGTGGAACTACCGCTGGTGATCTCCGACCACGCCGACTGGAATGAGCTGAACGCGACCCTCGACGACGTCGCCGCGCCCGAGGTCTGGGTGACGCATGGCCGCGAGGAAGCGCTGATCCACGCCGCCGCGCAGCGCGGCATCCGCGGCCGGGCGCTGCGCCTGCTGGGCTACGGCGACGAGGACGACGGGGAACCGGCCCATGGGGACACCACTCAGGGGGACACCACTCAGGGGGACACCACTCAGGGAGAACGACATGACGAAGCCGCTGGCCTTCACCTTCCGGGATGACGGGGCGATCCCGAACTCCCGCCTGCCGCTGCTGGTGTACCGCAACGCCGTGCCGGCCGACGCGGCGGCGATCGAGCGGCTGTTCGCCGCCAACCACTGGCCGCCGGCCTGGCGCGACGGGGTGTATCCGTTCCACCACTTCCACAGCACGGCACACGAGGTCCTGGGCGTGGCGCGCGGCGAGGTGGCGGTACTGTTCGGCGGCCCGGGCGGCGAGGTGCTGCGGGCACAGGCCGGCGACGTCATCGTCGTGCCGGCCGGCGTCGCGCATTGCCGGCAAGGGCAGACGGACGACCTGCTGATCGTCGGCGCCTATCCCGCCAACGGCCCGGGGCCGGACCTGCGGCGCGGCGATCCGGCCGAGCATGACGCGGCGGTCCGGGCCATCACCGCGGTGCCCGCTCCGGCGGCGGACCCGGTGCAGGGGCCGGCGGGTGCGTTGGCCGAGCTCTGGTCGCCGGTCCGGTCGGTTTGACATACGCGCGATATAGGATCATGGGAAACCAGCCATTCCGGCACGCGCCCGGAACAGGCCTCAACACTTTTCCCGGAGAGACCGTCCCGCGGACCGGGGGCCAGCGTATTTGGCCCTAGGATGCGGGCCGTGGCTGATTGAGCATAAGGAATCCGATGGACGTTGGTCAACGCGTGCGCCCGATGCGTCTGCGGCGCATGGGCCGGATGCCGCTGGTTTCGCCGAGGCTGTGGTGGCGCCGCCTGGTGTTCTGGGTTGGCGCCATCCTTGTCTCCTGTATCGCGGTGACGTTCGCACAGGCGGCGAACTGGGCGACGGAGGTATTCCTGCATGCCATTGCCGGCCGTGCCTGGCTGGCGTTCATCATCGCGCCCGCCGGGCTGGCGATCTCCTTCCTGCTGACCCAATACGTCTTCCCCGGCGCCCAGGGCAGCGGCATCCCGCAGACCATCGCCGCGCTGCACATGCACGACCAGGCCATGGTCGGCCGCGTCCTGTCGCTGCGCATCGCCGTGGGCAAGATCCTGCTGACGCTGCTCGGGCTGGCGTCCGGCGCGTCGATCGGGCGCGAGGGGCCGACGGTGCAGGTTGGCGCCTCGATCATGCACGCGCTGGGCAACCTGCTGCGGCTGCCGCGGCCGGAGTTGCAGCGGGCGCTGGTGCTGGCCGGCGGCGCCGCCGGCATCGCCGGTGCCTTCAACACGCCGCTGGCGGGGATTGTGTTTGCGATCGAGGAGCTTAGCCACTCCTTTGAAGCCAGGACGTCAGGTACGGTCTTCACCGCCGTGATCATCGCCGGCGCGACGACACTGGGGCTGGTCGGGAACTATACCTATTTCGGCCAGACCTCGGCAGAAATCAGCAACGGGCCCGCCACGCTCGCGGTGATCCTGTGCAGCGTCGTCGGCGGGCTGGCGGGCGGGATCTTCAGCCAGTCGCTGCTGATCGCGGCGAAGGGCCTGCCTGGCGTGGCCGGTCGGCTGATCATGCGCTATCCCGTTGTTTTCGCGGCTTTGTGTGGTCTATCGCTGGCGGTCATCGGCTGGCTGTCCGGCGGCCAGACCTACGGCACCGGCTATGACCAGGCGCGGGCGATGGTGGAGGAGCACTCGGTCCTGCCGCCGGTCTATGCGGCGCTGAAGCTGGCGGCGACGGTGGTGTCCTATGTCAGCGGCATCCCGGGTGGGATTTTCGCGCCGTCGCTGTCGATCGGGGCAGCGATGGGATCGGTGCTGGCGCCGCTGGTGCCGAACGCTCCGGTGGGCGCGATGATACTGCTGGGCATGACCGCCTACTTCTCCGGCGTGGTGCAGGCGCCGATCACCGCCACGGTCATCGTCATGGAGATGACGGCGAACCAGAGCCTGACGATCCCGCTGATGGCGACGGCGTTCCTGTCGTTCGCGATGTCGCGGCTGATATGCCGGCGGCCGCTCTACGGTGCCCTGGCCCGGCGGTTCCTGGAGGTGCAGCGGCGGCATTAGGTCCGAAGCGTGTCACCGGACGCGGCAGCGCAGAGGGCAGGCGGCGGTGCCGATGGGGACAGGGCCGGGGCGGATTTGCCCTCGCATGTTTCAACACGGAAAAAGCGCGGAGAACCACGGAGCGCCACGGAGGGCTTTCGCGGCGCGGCGGCTGTGGAGTACGATTGGCCAGCGGCAGGATAATCAGGCGCTTCGCGCGAAGCGCCATATCTGCTTTTCTCCGTGGCCCTTCATGGTCCTCCGCGCTTTCTCCGTGTTGAAAATAAGTCGGTGAAGCCGCACCGCCCGTAGACGTTACGCACCGCCGACAGCCTGGCTGAGCGCCCCGCGAAATAGAGACAGTGGAACACCGGCTCGCCAGGTTCGTCTCCGGGGCCGTCCCGTCCTGATGCGCACCAGCCTCGCCCCACCCGCGGCGGAAAGCACCGCGTGGCACGGACTTGCGTGGCTGAGGCTACAGCGTCGAAAGCGCCTGACGCAGGTCCGCGATCAGGTCGTCCGGGTGTTCCATGCCGATGCTGAACCGGATCAGGCCGTCCGTTACGCCGATATGCGCCCGTGTCTCCGGCGGAATGCCGGAGTGGGTCGTCGAGGCCGGGTGGCTCGCCAGCGATTCGGTGCCGCCGAGGCTGACCGCCAGCTTGAAGATCCGCAGCGCATTGAGCAGGCGGAACGCCGCGTCCTGGCCACCCCGGATCTCGATGCTGAAGGTCGACCCGCCGCCGCTGCACTGCCGGTCGAACACCGTCTTCTGCGGCGAGCCGTCCGGCAGCCAGAACAGGGTATGGACCCGCTCCACCAGCGGGTGCTCGCGCAGGAACTCGGCGACGATGGTCGCGCTCTGCGTCGCGCGGGCCATGCGGAGAGACAGGGTTTCGAGCGAGCGGCCCAGCATCCAGCAGGAATGCGGATCAAGCTGGCTGCCGATGGCGCCGCGCAGGGCGCGGACCGGCTGCAGCGCCCGCCGCGACCCGATGGCGGCGCCGGCGATCAGGTCGCTGTGGCCGCCGACGTACTTGGTCAGCGAATACACCGCTATGTCGATGCCCTGTGCCAGCGGCTTCTGGAACACCGGGCCGAGGAAGGTGTTGTCGCAGACGATCAGCGGCCGGAGGCCCTGGGACCTGGCAAGACGGTCCGCGACTGCGCCGATCAGCTGGAAATCAACGAGCGTGTTCAGGGGATTGGACGGCGTTTCGATCATGATGACCGAAATCCGTCCGCGCGCGCTCGCCCGTGCTGCCGCGGCCGCCATGTCGGCTTCGTCGAGACCGTTGACGAACCCCTCGGACGCAATACCGAATGGAGTCAATGTCTTGCCGAGCAAGGTTTCCGTGCCGCCGTAAAGCGGCTGGCTGTGCAGAATGCAGTCGCCCGGCCTGGCATAGGCGAGAAGAGTCGTCGTGATCGCCGCCATGCCGGAGGCGAAGACGAGTGCGGTTTCACCGCCTTCATAGACGGCGAGGCGATCCTCGACGATCTCGCTGTTGGGATGGTTGAAGCGGGAGTAGATCAGTCCGGCGGACCCGTCGGCCGGCGCCGTCCTGCGCCCCGCCATGTAATCGAAGAAGTCGCGCCCATCCTCGGCGGTGCGGAACACGAAGGTGGAGGTCAGGAAAACCGGGGGCTTGACCGCGCCTTCCGACAGTTGCGGATCATAGCCGTAGCCC
This sequence comes from Rhodopila globiformis, assembly GCF_002937115.1. Classification (GTDB taxonomy): domain Bacteria; phylum Pseudomonadota; class Alphaproteobacteria; order Acetobacterales; family Acetobacteraceae; genus Rhodopila; species Rhodopila globiformis. The sequence goes on from NZ_NHRY01000232.1 coordinate 12,709, forward strand.
AGCATCAATGTCTCCGGATGGAGCTTGTGATTGCCAAGCCGATCGGCATGGGTTCGACCGCTGGTCATCCTCGTTGTCCGTTTGCTGCCTGGATGGTGGCTATACAGCACCCGGGCGGCCTCCCGGTAGCGCAGACTGGATGCGTGGCGGCGGGCCAGGCGGGAGGGCGGGCCGGTCCGTTGCCCCTCCGTCATAGCCTGGCCCGGCCATCCACGATTCGCGCTGCTGATCGCGGCGAAGTCGACGGCCAGACGAAGGCGGCCGAGATCGAGGCAATGGCCGAACGGCGTTTATCACGCCACAATAAGGCTGCCGGCAAAGGCCCCGACGATCACGGGAGCTCCTGGCAAGGGGATATGTTCCGATGAAAAAAGCCATTCTCTGGACGGTGCCTGCACTGAGCGCAGTGGCCCTCGGCGGTTGCGCCAACAATCCACTGCCATCCGCCAACTCCGTGCAGGCCCGGTTCGACCCGAGCGGCCGCACGGTGCAGCTCATGGTCAGCGAGCAGGACCCGACAACGCAGGCCGAACTGGTCGGTGCGAATGGCGCGCCGGTTCAGGCCGGCAGCGTGACCTTGGTCAGCGAGCCGCACAGCTATTACGATAACTCTGCCTGCACGTTTGGCTCCACTGGCGTGCAGGCCGCGCTCCCGCCGGGCGGCACGCCGACTTGTGTCAGCGATCAGAGCGATCAGTATGTCGCGTCCGTCTCGATCCCGGCGCCGGCGGATTATACGCAACGCTGGACCGAGTATCGCGTCAGGCTGCAGGTCGGGGACCGCTGGATGGCAGTGGCCGCGCCGCCCCCTGCGCCGGGCTGAGGCGCGGGGGAGGAATGAACGCTTCGGGCAGAGGAAACGGCGCCGCCGCGCTTTCCTCCCTTCATCGCCCGCCCGCGGCACTCTAACGCACCGCGGCCCGGACCCGGCGCGAAATTCTCAGCCGCCCGCCTCCAGCTCATCGATGAACCCGGAAATCACATCCAGTCCCCGGTTCCAGAACGCCGGGTCGGAGGCATCCAGCCCGAACGGCGCCAGCAGGTCCTTGTGCCGCTTGGTCCCGCCGGCGCGCAGCATCTCCAGGTATTTCGCCTGGAAGCCCGGATGCCCCGACTGGAACACCGAGTACAGCGCGTTCACCAGGCAATCCCCGAATGCATACGCATACACGTAGAACGGCGAGTGGATGAAATGCGGCACGTACGACCAGAACACCGAATACTCCGGCGTGAATTCGAATGCCGGCCCCAGGCTCTCGGTCTGCACCTTCAGCCACAGCGCGCCAATCCGCTCCGGCAGCAATTCGCCGCCGCGGCGTTCGTCATGCAGCAGGGTCTCGAACTGGTAGAACGCGATCTGGCGCACCACCGTGTTCAGCATGTCCTCGACCTTCGCCGCCAGCATGATGCGCCGCTGCGCCGGCGAGGCCGTATTCAGCAGCGCCTGGAAGGTCAGCATCTCGCCGAATACGCTCGCGGTTTCCGCCAGCGTCAGCGGCGTGTGCGACATCAGCGTGCCTTGCGGTCCTGCCAGCACCTGGTGCACGCCGTGTCCCAGCTCATGCGCCAGAGTCATCACGTCGCGGGTCTTGCCGTGGTAGTTCAGCAGCAGGTACGGGTGCACGCTGGGCACCGTCGCATGTGCGAACGCACCGCCGGACTTGCCCGGCCGCAGCTTCGCATCGATCCACGGCCGCTCGAAGAACCGCCGGCCGACAGCGGCCAGTTCCGGGCTGAACGCGGCGTAGGCGTCCAGCACCTGTTTCTCCGCCTCCGGCCACTCGATCAGCCGATCGGCGTCGTTGGGAAGGGGGGCGTTGCGGTCCCAGTGCTGCAGCTTCGGCAGGCCCAGCCATTTCGCCTTCATTTGATAATAGCGATGCGACAGCCGCGGATACGAACCCCGCACTGCCGTCACCAGCGCATCGACAACCTCGTCCTCCACCATGTTGGAGCGGTTGCGGTAGCTCGTCGGCCGTTCGTACTTGCGCCAGGTGTCCTCGATCTCCTTGTCCTTCGCCAGGGTGTTGGTGATCAGCGAGAACAGCCGGATGTTGTCGCCGAACGCCTTGCCGATGGCCTTGCCGGCGGCCTCGCGCACGCCGCGGTCCTGGTCGGACAGCTTGTTCAGTGTGTCGCTGACCGTCAGCGTCTCGCCGGCCAGCTCGATCCGCATGGCCGCGACGGTCTCGTCAAACAGCCGGATCCAGGCCTGGCTCGCGGTCAGGTCGCGCTCGTGGTTCAACTTTTCCAGCTGGTCGTCCAGCTGGTGCGGCCGGAACACCCGCAGGTCGCGCAGCCAAGGCCGGTAGCGCGCCAGCGCCGCATCTTCCAGCTTCGCCTCCAGCACCGCATCGTCCAGGCGGTTCAGCTCCAGCGAGAAGAAGATCAGGTCGCTGGCGATGGCGGTGATCCGCTCGCTGACGGTCTGGTAGAACCTGCCGTGTTCCGGATTGGTGGAATCCTCGGCGAACAGAAGCTGCGCATAAGACCCGACGCGCCCCAGGATTTCCTGGATCCGCTCATACTCGGCGATCACCGCCGCCAGCGCGGCGCCCGACAGGCTGGCCAGCGTGCCGGCATGCGCCTGTGCGAAGGATTTCGCCATCCGTTCGGCCCGCGCCAGGTCCTCGGTGACCAGCGGCGAGTCCGGGGACGGGTAGAGATCGGACAGGTCCCAGGCCGGCAGGGGGCTGGCCAAGGGGGTGGCAGGTGCTGCGGTCATATCATTCATCGCAAAAATCGTGTCCTTGGCCTGATGCATCAAACCGTCATGTAGGCTAGGAAACACTGTCGTCAAAGGGCGTGCCTGCCGGGGCCGCCCCGCACACCCTGGAGGCAGCGTGCGTACCTACCCGAACTGGCCGAATCTGGCGGCCATGATGTTCTCGATGGCCAGGGCACGGTCATCGAAGCCGTTCCTGCGCTACTGGCGTTCAGGGGCGTGGCATTCCATTACCTGGGGCGAGTTCGGCCGCATGGCGGCCTCCTGCGCGCGGCACCTGCGCGCTGCCGGCGTCTCGGCCGGCGACCGGGTGCTGATCTGCATGGAGAACCGGCCGGAGTTCACCATCGCCGAGACCGCGCTGATGGCGATCCGTGCCATCCCCGTGCCGGCCTACACCACCAACACGGTGGACGACCAGGTCTATCTGCTGCGCGATTCCGGCGCCCGCGCCGCCATCGTCTCCTCGATTCCGCTGGCCAACCGGCTGGTGCAGGCGGCGGAAAAGGCCGGCGGGCTGGACCTGCTCGTGGTCGCCGACGGCGAGCCGGCCGCATCCGCCGGCGTCGCCCGGGTGATGGCATGGGCGGACCTGATGCAGGACCAGCAGTCGCCGGACGATATCGCGCAGGAGGCGGACCAGATTCCCCCCACCGCGCTGGCCTGCCTGATCTACACCTCCGGCACCGGCGGCACCCCGCGCGGCGCGATGCTGCCGCACCGCTGCATGCTGGCCAACTGCGCCGGCGCTTTCGAGGTGATCCGGCCGCTCAATCCCAGGAACGAGGTCTACCTGTCCTACCTGCCGATGGCGCACGCCTTCGAGCACACGGTCGGCCAGTACTTCCTGCCCAGCCTCGGCACCGAGGTGGTCTATTCCCGCGGCGTCGAGAACCTGGCGGCCGATTTGCTGGCTGCCCGGCCAACGCTGCTGACCGCGGTACCGCGCGTGCTGGAAGTGATCCGCGCCCGCGTCCTCGCCCAGGTGGGGCGCGAGAAGCCCTGGCGCCGGCGGCTGTTCCAGGACGCGCTGGCCATCGGCCTGAAGCGGATCGACGGCAAGCGCCTGACCCTGCGCGAGCACCTGCTCGAACCGCTGCTGGAGCGCACGGTGCGCGCCAAGGTGCGCGCCCGGTTCGGCGGCCGGCTCAAGATCGCCCTGTCCGGCGGCGCCCGGCTGGACCCGGAGGTCGGCCGCTTCTTCCTGGCGCTCGGCCTGCCGATCATGCAGGGGTATGGGCAGACCGAGGCGGGCCCGGTGATCAGCGTCAACAAGCTCGATGCCATCCGAATCGACACCGTCGGCGAGGTGCTGGCCGGCGTGGATCTGCGCCTGGCCGAGGACGGGGAAATCCTGGTACGCGGCGGCCTGGTCATGGACGGCTACTGGAACCGGCCGGAGGAGACCGCCCAGGCCATCAAGGACGGCTGGCTGCATACCGGCGACATCGGCGAACTCGACCGCGGCTACCTGCGTATTACCGATCGCAAGAAGGACATCATCGTCCTGTCGGGAGGTGAGAATGTCTCGCCGGCCAAGATCGAGAGCCTGCTGATGGCGGAAACCGAGATCGGCCAGGCGGTGATCTCCGGCGACGGGCGCAGCGGCCTGAGTGCCCTGGTGGTGCCCGCCGACGGCTTCGACGACGCCGCGGTCGCGCTCGCCGTCGATCGTGCCAACAAGCGGCTGTCGGCGACCGAGCGGGTCCGCAAGCACGCGGTGGTGTCTCCGTTCACCATTGAAAACGGCCTGCTGACGCCGTCGCAGAAGATCCGCCGGCTGCTGGTGATCCGGGCGAACGCTCATGTCCTGGCCAAACTGCATTGACGATGAACGAACTTAAGCGCATCAGCCATTGCGGGAGGGCGGTTGCTCTGCTAGACGGCGCCGCTCGCGTTTCGATCCAATCGTGGATACACGACATGCCCCGCCTGCCGCGCGGGGTTCATGCTGTTAGAGAAGGGGCACAGGCCCATGGCCGTTCCGAAGAGAAAAACCTCCCCGTCCCGCCGGGGCATGCGCCGCAGCCACCATGCGCTGCCGACCCAGGCGCATGCCGAGTGCCCGAACTGCGGCGAGCTGAAGCGGCCGCATCACGTGTGCAGCCATTGCGGCCACTACGACGGGCGCGAGGTCGTCGCGGCTGGCAACGGCCTGAAGAGCACGGTCCGGGTCTGAGGTCGGGCTCCGGCAAGCGTCAGACCAGCCGATGACCGGCCCCTTCACACTCGCCGTGGATGCCATGGGTGGCGACAAGGCGCCCGACATGGTCATTCAAGGCCTGGAACACGCGGCGGAGCGTCATCCCGCCGCACGGTTCCTGCTCATTGGCGATGAGGCGGCGCTGAACCCGCTGCTGGCGCGTCACAAGCGTGCCCGTGCCGCCTGCACCGTCCGGCATACTTCGGAGTACATCACCTCGGAGATGAAGCCGACCGCCGCGCTGCGGAGCCGGAAGTCGTCCATGCGGATGGCGATCGACGCGGTGGCGACCGGCGAGGCCGCGGGGCTGGTCTCGGCCGGCAATACCGGCGCGCTGCTGGCGCTGTCGAAGATTGTCATCAAGACCCTGCCGGGGATCGACCGTCCGGCCATGGCCGCCATCGCGCCCTCGGCGCGCGGCGACGTGGTGATGCTCGACCTCGGTGCGAACGTGCACTGCGATGTCCGCAATCTTGTGGAATTCGCCATCATGGGCGACGTGTTCGCCCGCACCGTGCTGGGCCTGACGGCGCCGACCATCGGCCTGCTGAACGTCGGGTCCGAGGAGCTGAAGGGCGACGACACGGTGCGCGACGCCGCCGAGATCCTGCGTGCGAGCCACATCGGCCCGCAGTTCCACGGCTTCGTCGAGGGCCACGACATCGCCGCCGGCACCACCGACGTGGTGGTGACCGACGGCTTCAGCGGCAACGTCGCGCTGAAGACGGGCGAGGGCGCGCTGAAACTGATCGGGGAGTTCCTCAAGCAGGTCTTCACCAGCGGCATTATCGCCAAGATCGCCTACCTTCTGGTCCGTCCGGGACTGGACCGGCTGCGCGAGTGGCTCGACCCGCGGCGCTACAACGGCGCGGTCATGGTCGGCCTGAACGGCGTGGTGGTGAAGTCGCACGGCGGCACCGACGCGCTGGGCTTCGCGCACGCGGTGGACGTCGCCATGGACATGGTGGTGCACCGCTTCAACGACCGGATCCGTGAGGATCTGGTGCGTCTTGGACTGGATAAGCGCAGTCCCGCCCAGATGAACGGGCAGGACCGCAAAGTCATTAGCTCAACAGCCGTTTTGGCGGGTGAGCCGGGCGAGGCCGCCGTTTCCGGCGGCGCGGCACGGCGGGGATCCAGCGACGGAACCCATCTCGCGACCGCCTGACCAGGACCTATTATGCCGATTCGTTCCATTCTTGCCGGCTGCGGAGGTTATCTCCCTGCCAGGATTGTCACCAACGACGAACTGGCCCGCACCGTTGACACCTCTGACGAATGGATCCGGGAACGGACCGGCATCCGCGAGCGGCATTTCGCCGCGCCGCACGAGACGGCGGCGTTCATGGGGACCGCCGCGGCCCGGGCGGCCCTGGCCGACGCCGGCGCCACGCCGGACGATGTCGATTGCATCATCCTGGCGACCACCACGCCGGACCAGGCATTTCCCGCCACCGCCCTGCGCGTGCAGGCGGCGTTGGGGGTGACGCGCGGCTTCGGCTTCGACCTGGCGGCCGCCTGCGCCGGCTTCATCTATGGCCTGTCAGTGGCCGACGGCATGATCCGCACCGGCCAGTGCAAAGGCGCCCTGGTCATCGGCAGCGAGGTCTACTCCCGCATCCTGAACTGGCAGGACCGCGGCACCTGCGTGCTGTTCGGCGACGGCGCCGGCGCGGTGTTCCTGCGCGGCAGCACCGACGCCGACGCGGAAACCCGCGGCGTGCTGTCCACCCACATCCACGCCCAGGGCACGCTGGGCGACATCCTGTATGTCGATGGCGCCGTCGGCCAGCCCGACAAGCCCGGCCATCTGGTGATGAACGGCCGCGAGGTGTTCCGCCACGCCGTCACCCGCCTCGCCGAGGCGGTGGACGAAGCGCTGGCCGCCAACGGCATGACCCACCAGGACGTGGACTGGCTGGTGCCGCACCAGGCAAACAGCCGCATTATCACCGCGATGGGGCGCAAACTGCACCTGCCGCCCGAGCGTGTGGTGGTAACCGTCGATCGCCATGCCAACACATCCGCGGCCTCGGTGCCCCTGGCGCTGGCGGAGGCACGCGCGGATGGTCGCATCCGCAACGGCGACCTGGTGGTGCTGGAAGCGCTCGGCGGCGGGCTGACCTGGGGCTCGGCGCTCGTCCGGCTGTGACGCCAGGCGCAGGATCGGCCGCAAATAGCTGATCCTCACCGATTTTTTTCATTGCAACCTTGACGTGTCGGCGTGTTACGCCTACCGTTACTGCATGCTGACCATCACGCGCGCCCACATTGCTGAGATGATCTACACGCAGGTCGGTCTGTCCCGGAACGAGTCCGCGGATTTGCTGGAATCGGTTCTGGACCGGATCGCCAGCCGGCTGGAAAACGGCGAATCGGTTAAGATCAGCGGGTTCGGCACGTTTTCTGTCCGCCAGAAGGGGCGCCGCATCGGCCGCAACCCCAAGACCGGGGAGGAAGTGCCGATCCTGCCGCGCCGCGTGCTGGTGTTCCGGCCGAGCCACGTGCTGAAGGCTCAGGTCAATGGACAGGTGCCCGGCCAGGACGATGATGAATGATCCGTCCGACCTGGATGACGGATCGGATCGTGACCTCCGGACGGTCACGTGAGCGCCGAGTCGCAAGCCCATAGCCTCGACGCGGGGACACGCTTACGTCCCAAGAAATCGCCCAATGCTTTCCGCACAATTAGCGAAGTCGCGGACGAACTTCACATCCCGCAGCATGTCCTGCGCTTCTGGGAGACGAAGTTTCCGCAGGTCCATCCGCTCAAACGCGGCGGCGGGCGCCGGTACTACCGGCCGGATGACATCGTTCTGCTGCGGCGAATCGCCGATCTTCTGTATACTCAGGGCTACACCATCAAGGGCGTCCAGCGGCTGCTGCGCGAAGGCGGCGGCCAGTTGTCGGACGATATCCCGCCGCCCAATGCCGAGGAACGGGCGGCGGCCGAGCAGGAGAAGGCGAGCCTGAGCGTGCAAGAGCCGATGCCGATGCCGATTCCTGGACTGGAGCTGGTGCCGCTGCCGCCATCCATGGTCCAACTCGTCCGCACCACCCAGCGCTCGAAGCTGGAGATGGAGAACGAGCGCCTCCGGGCCCTGCTGAATGAGGTGCTGGAGGCGCTGGTGGAAATTCGGGCGAGGCTGGGATAGCGGCTGGATCAGGCCCCGAGCCGGGCGAACAGCACGCCGAACGGCCCCAGGCAGCGTCCGGGATCGGCGAATCCGCCTTCCTCCAGCACCGTCAGCCGTCCGAACGCCGCCAGGTCGAGCGGGGTGGGCTGATCCGAGAGGTTGAACACCACCAGCAGGCTCTCCCCTTCATACGTTCGTATAAAGCCGACCAGCGGCTCGGGCAGGGCGACGGTGGAGAGCTTGCCGAGGCGCAGCACCGGCAGACCGCGCCGCCAGCGCAGGAAGCGGCGGAATGCGTGCAGCAGCGAGGCCGGGTCCGCCTCCTGCACATCGACCGCCAGGGCCCGGTGCGCGGGCGGAACCGGCAGCCAGGGGATGCTGCCGGTGGTGAAGCCGGCATGCGGGGCGTCGGCGCACCAGGGTATCGGCGTGCGGCTGCCGTCGCGGCCGCGGAATTCCGGCCAGTAGGCGATGCCGAACGGGTCGCGTAGGTCGCTCTCCCGTAGGTCGGCTTCGGTCAGCCCGAGTTCCTCGCCCTGGTACAGGCAGACGCTGCCGCGCAGTGACAGCAACAGGGCCATCAGCAGGCGCGCGAAGGCCGGGTCGGGTGGTGCCTCGCCACGTTTCGGGTTCCAGCGGCTGACGGCACGCTCGACGTCGTGGTTGCTGAACGACCAGCAGATCCAGCCGCCGGTGCCGTTGGCGGCGATCTCCTGCAGCAGCCGCGTCACGGTCGGCCAGTCGAAGCCGCCGCGCAGAGGCTGCAGCGTATAGGCCATGTGCAGTTGCCGGACACCGTCGGTGCAGGCGACGACGCGGCTGAACGCGCCGGGCTGGCTGGAGATCTCGCCCAGGGTCACGGTGCCCGGATACTGGTCCATCAGCGTGCGGATGCGCGCCATCAGCGCCAGCGCCTCGGGCTGCAGCATGTCGTGGACATGGCGCTGCATGCCGAACGGCTTGACCGGGATCGGGCCGAAGAGCGGCGCGGCGGGATTGCTGCGCAGCTCGGCATCGTGCAGCAGGAAATCGATCGCATCCAGGCGGAACCCGTCGATGCCGCGGTCCAGCCAGAAGCGGCCGATGGCCAGCAGTTCCTCCATCAAGGCCGGGTTGTGCAGGTTCAGCGCCGGCTGCTGGCCGAGGAAATGGTGCAGGTAGTACTGTCGCCGTCGCGGCTCCCAGGTCCAGGCGGCGCCACCGAACACCGACAGCCAGTTGTTGGGCGGCGTTCCGTCTGGGCTGGGATCGGCCCAGACATACCAGTCGGCCTGCGGGCCGCTGCGGCTGGCGCGGCTGGCGAGGAACCAGGGATGACGGTCGGAGGTGTGGCTCCAGACCTGGTCGACCAGCACCTTCAGGCCCAACGCATGCGCCCGGTCCAGCAGAGCGTCGAAATCCGCCATCGTCCCGAAAATCGGATCCACGGCGCGGTGGTCCGCCACGTCGTAGCCGAAATCGCGCTGCGGCGAGACGAAGAACGGGCACAGCCAGATGGCATCCACGCCTAGCCTGGCGATGTGGTCGAGCCGGGCCGTGATACCCGCCAAGTCGCCAATCCCGTCACCGTTGCTGTCGAGAAGGCTGCGCGGATAGACCTGATAGATCACCGCGCCCCGCCACCAGTCCAACCCTGCCATCGGAGTTCTCCTCACGACGGCGTGTACGAAGGGTGGTTGCGGTATTCAACTGAAATTCACGAAATCGCGAGCAGGCGGCGGTTAAGGCGTAGGGTGTCGCTTCCTTGTCGGGATTGGTGGGTGCGTCATGGCGCGGACAAGCCGCATCGGCGCCGACATGGAGCGACAGGGCCGCGGCCTTTCTCTCACCGTCATGGCCGGGCGTGTCCCTACGGGATGCACACATCTCGGAAACGGTCCGCCGCTGCGTTTCCCTTTCGTCATGGCCCGGCTTGTCCGGGCCACCTATTCCAGCACGTGTGCCGCGACAGGTGGCCCGGACAAGCCGGGCCATGACGATGGGGGAACGCTCTTGGCGCCCAGGCAAGCACTTGATTTGACGGTCATTTCCGACTCGTTTCCAGGATGTGTGCATTGCGTAGGGACACGCCCGGCCATGACGGGGAGGCAATGGACGCGTCCTCGGCTACCCCTCGATCAGGCCCGGCTCCAGGCATGACGCGCCCGTGCCGTTCGCCGCTGCGCGAAGCTGGGCCAACAGCGCGTGCAGTTCCCGGATGGTGAACGGCTTGCGCAACAGCCCGGCCAGTTGCCCGGCCGCGATGTCGGCATCCAGCAATTCGGCGTATCCGGTCACCAGCGCTATCGGGGCCGTGATGCCACGCTCCCGCAGCTCACGCGCCAGTTGCAGGCCGTTCATCCCGGGCATGGCATAGTCCAGCAGGATCAGCTTCGGCGGCGCGGGCAGCTGGTCAACCATCGCCATCGCCTGTTCGCCACCCGACGCCTGCGCCACGTCGCAGCCGAGGTCCCGCGCCATCTCCACCGTGACCTGCCGGACCGCACTGTCGTCATCCACCACCAGCACAAGCTCGCGCGGCGAGCCGGGTGTCGGCAACGCCAAGTCCGGCGGCGCCTCGGTCACGGCAGCTTCCGTGGCGTGCGCGCGCGGCAGGTACAGGGTGACGCAGGTGCCCTTGCCGGACTCGCTGTCGATCATCACGCCGCCGCCCGACTGGCGCGCCATGCCATAGACCTGGCTCAGCCCCAGGCCGGACCCCGCACCCGGGCCCTTGGTGGTGAAGAACGGATCGAACGCCCGCGCCCTGACCTCGGGCGTCATGCCCACGCCGGTGTCGGAAATGGCGACCTGGACATAGTGTCCGGGGGTCAGGTCGCCGTGCGAACCGGGCTGCGTGCCAAACGGCTCGATCGTCACGTTGCCAGTGTTGATCGTCAGGCGCCCGCCCTCGGGCATCGCGTCCCGCGCGTTGAGGCACAGGTTGAGGATCGCCGCCTCGACCTGGCTGGGATCGACCATGGCCGGCCAAAGCGCTTCATGCAGTTCGGCGGTTACCTGAACACGACGCCCCAGCGTGCTGGAGGCCAATGTGATCAGCTCCTGCAGCAAGGCATTGATGTCGGTGGGCCGCGCGGCGAGGCGCTGACGGCGCGAAAAGGCGAGCAGCCGGGAGGTCAGCGCGCCGCCGCGCTGCACGGCGCCGGTGGCCCGCTCGATCAGGCGCTGCAGCTTCTCCGCGTCGCTGTCGGTCCACGGCTTGCCCGGCTGCGGCACGCGGCGTTCCATCAGTTCGAGGTTGCCCAGAACCGTCGCCAGCATGTTGTTGAAATCGTGGGCGATGCCGCCGGCGAGCTGGCCGACTGCCTGGAGCTTCTGCGCCTGGTGCAGCGCGGTCTCGGTCTTCTCCCGCCCGGCGATCTCGACCTGCAGCCGGTTGTTGGTTTCCGACAGTTCGCGGGTGCGCTCGGCCACCTGGGCTTCCAGGAAACTGGATTGCAGCCGCCGCTCCATCTCCCGCGCCTGCAGCCCGGCGGCCATGGCGTTGAAGGATTGCGACAGGGCGACGAACTCCGATCCCGCGTCGCTGATGCTGGCCCGCGCGCTCAGGTCGCCTTCGCGCCACTTGCGCGCTGCCTGCAGCAGCGCCTGCGTCGGCCGGTAGATGAAGCGGCGCCCGGCGACCCAGGCCAGGATCACCGCCACGATGGCGGCGCCGCCGATGACCAGCAGGTCCTGGAAGGCGGCCTGGTCGATATCGGTGGTCATCGCCGGCAACGGCAGCGAGTCGATGACGGCCACGCCGGCTGGCGCTGCGGCGGCGGGCACGAAGGCGGCCACCAGCGTGTGCCCGTCCGGATCGGTCAGGGTCTCGACACCTTGCCTGGCGCGCCCGACCAGCGGCTTCAGCCAGTCCGGCAACACTTTGGCGGCGGCCGGGTCAGGGTCCGGCACCTGGGCGATGACGGCGCCCTTGCGGTCCGTGACCGTCAACGCGGTCCGGGCCATCGGCGAGGCATGGTCCACCATGCCGGATTCCAGATGTCTGGCCAGCCAGTCCGTGCTGAGGGCAGCCACCACCAGAAGCGGCCGGGCGTTCGGGCCGCTGCCGGTGACAGGCACGCCGATCGGCACGAATCCACCATCCTGGTCCGGCTCCGAGACCAGGGGGCCGATGGCGAGGTCGTGTGCCGCCAGCATGTCGTCCAGCCATTGACCATGACTCTCGGTCAGCCCGAGCGGGGCGCCGGCGGAGGCGCACACCACGGTCCCCGACGCCGGGGCCACGACGGCGAGAAAGCGATACGGCGCGAGGCCGCGGCGCAAGGCCGTCAGCCGATCGGCGCATCCGGGGGTACCGCCCTGGATTTCGGGGAACTGCGCGGCCAGGATGCCTACCTCGCGGGTGGCGTCAAGGATGCTGGCCATGTCGGCATTCGCCAGTTCTGCCTGGCGTAGGACGAGGCCGCTGAGCAGTCCATGCCGTTCGGCATACAGATTGACCTGCGAATAAACCTGCGCCGTGAGGATCGGCAGCAGGCAGCCCAGGATCAGTAGTACCAACCTGGTGGAGAGTTTCATGACTTCAGGCCCCGCTTCACGGTTCGTGCGCGGAAGCACACTTGTAACGGAAAATTAATGGTCGCCAAGATCATGTTGCAGAAACCGCGACCTCCTGAACCATAGGACCGTCCTTCCCCAAACGGTGCCCGGCTTGATGCGGCTACGGACACGTTACCTAGAACATGTTATCACAGAACACGGATAAGTCTTTGAAAGCGAGCACATTCTGCGGAAATGATGGTTCACGATTTAGCGACCCCGATAACGTTGCGGCGACATCGGCGCGCGACCGGCCTCCGGCACCAACGATGACGCCTCTGGAATGGCGGCAGGGCAGGTCGTTGTAAATACGATTTGGGTACCATCGGACAGCGCAACTTTTCCGCTATGCAACATAGCGGCCGCAGTTTCAGGTGCGGCCCCGCAGCCAGCGCCGGCGGTGCTCCGTCCGCCTGCCTTGTCGCCTGCCACGTCGGCGGATCGGACGGCGTCATCCTGGCAAGGGCCGTCGCCCGCATCGACCGCCGCGCCGGAGATGCGCAGCGGCCTCGGTTCCAGCACCGGCATGTCGACGCTGCCGCGCCCGGCTTCCCGGCCAGCGGTCGCGCAGGATTTCCTGATGGTCTGGATGGTCGCCTCCATGACGCTGCGGCGTACGCACTGCGCACGCACCGAACACGGTTCTAGTGCGCCATGGATGAACGAATGGTTAACGCCTGGGTTCCAAAGCGACGCAAATCCGGCCGGACGAATCCGGATGCCGCACGAAGACGTTACTGCATCGGCACGCTAACCATGAAGCCGGGCGTCTGTATCGGCTTCCGATCCTCGGGCAACTGGATCCGCGATCCCGGCGCGAAGCCCAGGCTGGAATCGGGCGTGTCGGCGTGATAAAATTTTACGTTAACCTTCACTTGTTCTTGATTGGCAACGAACGGCGCCCGGGCGTCGAGGTTGGGGACCGGCGCATTCTGGTCCAGCGGCGGATTGTCCGGCGGCAGCGGCGGCACCGGAAGATCCTCGGCGAAGGCGGCCGAACCGGACATCAGGATCAAAACCAGCAAAGCTCGAATCAAAGCGCCGTCTCCTCCTTACCATCAGCCATTGGACCATCAGCCATTGACGGCGACATCCGGTGGACGCCGCGGGGATCATCCGCCGGGTTGCCGGCCGGGCGGCCCAGCCCCCCGGTTTCGGCCGAGCGCCAGGCGTCCAGGGCCCAGCGCACGGAAGGAAAGGCAATGTCACGCCAGGGAATCTCATCCCAGGCGAACAGTTGGACATCTTCGCTCTCCGGCCCCGGCGCGAAGGACGGCGGGCCGGCCGCGGCGAAGCGGGCGCGGAAGATCACCTGCACTTGGCCGATCCGGGCAATGCTGAACACGCCCAGGATGCCGTCGATCGCGATGGCCGCCTCGGCCTCTTCCATGGCCTCGCGCGCCGCGCCTTCTTCGAGGGTCTCGCCAAGCTCCAGGTAGCCGGCCGGCAAGGTCCAGAAGCCCTTGCGCGGCTCGATGGCCCGCCGGCACATCAGGATGCGCCCATCGGCGGCGACGACCGAACCGACGACCACTTTCGGATTCTCGTAAGCGACATAGCCGCACTCGGCACAGACCGAGCGTTCACGGTTATCGCCTTCAGGAATGCGCCTTGTGAAAGAGGCCATGCCGGTAAACTGACGATTCGGGCGGCAGGGATCAAGTCAAAGGCCCGGGCTGCGACTCGATCACGCCACAGCGTGGCAAATCTGCCAGCCACAGCAGACCGCAGGCTGGTTGAGAAGGGGCGATAATGAGCCTACACCGTCATGGCCGGGCGCGTCCGCATAGGCGCTAACTTAGTGGCTTGGTGGCACGGCCATTGCTACAACGTCATGGCGGGCGCAGGCCCACCATCCACGCCTTTTGCCGATAACAGCACCGTAAGGCGTGGATGGCGGCCCTGCGGCCGCCATGACAACGGGACGGTGCGCCGCGTCCGGCCGCCTAAGTTAGCGCCTGTGGGGCGCGTCCGGGCCATTGCCATGAAGAGGCCGTGACCGGTGAAGACAAGCCGCCTCTGCCTCCCGACTTATACCAGCCCGCATAAAGAATCACTCATCCACGGTCGCGAAGCGCCTTTCATCCGGGTCTGGAGGCCAACATCGATGGGTGATTCTTTTCGCGGGTTGGTATTACCGGCGGTGCGCTCTAGTACCGCTCGCCGGAAGAATCGACCCTGTTGGACGTGGCGGAGGGTGCTGCGCCGCCTGCCTTGGCCATGGGCCGCAACGACCGCGGGCTGGGTCCGTGGCGGATGGTGCCAGAGTCATCCGGAACTGTCCGTGCCTGTTCATCCTTCCGTAATTTTCAACACGGAGAAAGCGGAGGGCCACCAAGGGCCACGAAGACCGGACCTTGCTGGCGGATCGGGACCTGGCCAGGCGCAGGATCAGGCTGGCGCATCGCAGCACCGGCGCAGGCGTGCACAGATGCCCACATGCCGCGTGCCTGAAGGCGGGGCGACGCTGCTTCATGGCCTGACTCGTTCACACCCCTTCGTGGCCCTTGGTGATCCTCCGTCTTCCTCCGTGTTGAAAATCGGTCGGCGATCCAGGCTCCGCCGCCGCCTTCGACCCACCCGGGACAGTCGCACCGCTGGCCGCAAACGCCCGTTGCCGTTCGGCCCGCCATGGTCCGCAAGGGCTGGAGGAACAGGCGCTGAATTTCCGACGGGCGGTACTAGACGGTGAGGTCCAGCAACGAGCCGCGCGGCATCGGCCGGGTCGGCGCCGGCGTCGTCGTAGGCGTCGACGCGGCGGCCTGTGGTGTCTTGGTCACAGGCGAGGGGACCGGAGCGGGTGGCGGCGTGGTCAGAATCCGCGCCGGCTGCACGTGCGCCGTTTGCCCTGGGGTAGCCTGCCCAGGGCTGGCCTGCACGCCCGCCGTCCGGCCCCGGGACGCCGGTGCCGCAGCGGTCTGGCCGGCGGACGAGACGGCTTTGGCAATCCCGGCAAGGGTGGCAGGCGACAGCATGGCGCCGATGATAAGTGATGAAAGTAAACGAATGATTAATCAGACAGCTTCCATCGAGACGGCATCCCGCAGCAGTCGCGTCGCCTCGGTGAGGTCCGCTTCGACCGCGGCCACGGACGCCGCTGTCAGCGCCATCATGTCGCCTGCATGGACGGCAGCCAGGATCATGCGAAGCCGGGTCTCCAGGGCCGCCATGCCGTATCCGGCGGGATCCGCCTGCCAGGCTGCGGCGAACATGCCCGGGGTCTGGTCCAGCGCCAGAAGCTGGCGGTTGATCTGCTGGCTCAGGGTCAGCGTCTGGTTCGACAGGGTCGCGTTGACCCGGGCAGCGGTCTCCATCCGCTGCGCCTGGATCGACCTGAGCGTGCCGATCCAGGTCAGGGCGATCAGGGCCATTGTCGTCAGGATAATCCCGAGGGCGCCAACGAGATGTTTGTCCGGCTTCATTGTTCCGCTCATGACGAGACCCCGACGGCGCGATCGGTAGCCATCCTATGCCTGAAAGACACGGTCACGCAACTGTTCCACTTGTGAGGATACCGCTGAGCGGCATACGCGGACGCAAGGGGACGCGCTTGCCCTGGCATGCCCGCGGTGCAATTGTCCGGCCGCGTTGGGACGACCCGTTATGCGGTCGCGGTTGCGCTCGTGCATGAGGATATGATGGCGAAAATCAAGGTCAGGACCCCGGTCGTCGAGCTGGACGGGGACGAGATGACCCGCATTATCTGGGGCTTTATCAAGCAGAAACTCATTCTTCCTTACCTGGACATCGACCTTCAGTATTACGACCTCGGCATCGAGCACCGCGACCAGACCGACGACCAGGTGACGGTGGACGCCGCGCACGCCATCGCCCGGTACGGCGTCGGCGTGAAGTGCGCGACAATCACCCCGGATGAGGCGCGGGTGAAGGAATTCGGCCTGAAGCGCATGTACCGCAGCCCGAACGGGACGCTGCGCAATATCCTCGACGGCACGATCTTCCGCGAGCCGATCATCTGCCGCAACGTGCCGCGGCTGGTGCCGCACTGGACCAAGCCCATCGTCATCGGTCGCCACGCCTATGGCGACGTGTACCGGGCGGTGGAGATGCGGGTTCCGGGCGTCGGCAAGGTCACCATGTCGTTCCAGCCCGCCGACGGCGGCCCGACGCGGACGCTGGAGGTGCATGAGTTCGGGGAAGGCGGCGGCGTCGCGCTATCGATGCACAACACCCGCCGGTCGATCGAGGGTTTTGCTCGTGCAAGCTTCAATTATGCCCTGATGCGCAACTGGCCGTTATATTTCTCCACCAAGAATACCATCCTCAAGACCTATGATGGATTCTTCATGCAGACCTTCGCGCGCATCTACGAGGCCGAGTTCAAGGCGGAATTCGAGAAGCGCGGCCTGACTTATGAACACCGGCTGATCGACGACATGGTCGCCTGCGCGCTGAAATGGGAAGGCGCCTATGTCTGGGCATGCAAGAACTACGATGGCGACGTGCAGTCCGATACGGTGGCGCAGGGCTTCGGCTCGCTGGGGCTGATGACGTCGGTGCTGCTCAGCCCGGACGGCACGAAGGTGGAGGCCGAGGCGGCGCATGGCACCGTCACCCGGCATTACCGCCAGCACCAGCAGGGCAAGGAGACCTCGACCAACCCGATCGCGTCGATCTTCGCCTGGACCCGCGGGCTGATCTATCGCGGCCGGTTCGACAACACGCCGGACGTCACCGCGTTCGGCGAGCTGTTGGAGAAGGTCTGCATCGAGACGGTCGAATCCGGTTCCATGACCCGCGACCTCGCGATGCTGATCGGCCCCGGCCAGCCCTGGCTGAACACGCAGGCTTTCCTCGGCAAGTTGGACGAGAACCTGCAAAAAGCGATGAAATGATCGCGGCCCCCTCCGTTCCGGTGGAGTCCGTTCCGGCGGGGCGGACGGGGCGCTGACTTCGGGGAGGAAGCGATATGCCGGATTCGACGGGTCTCGGCGGGCTGCGGGCCTATCCGCTGGCGCGGCGCGGGATGATGATGACCGGGCTGGTCAGTGGCTTCACCCTGGCGACGCAACGGGTCGAGGCGCGGGCGATCCATACCGATACGCAGGGCCTCGATGCCGGCGAGGCGCGGATTCCGGTGCCGGACGGCGCTCTGCCGGCGTATTTTGCCCGGCCGGCGGGCAAGGGGCCGTTCCCGGTGGTGCTGGTGAACGAGGAGATCTTCGGCGTCCACGAGTACATCAGGGACGTCTGCCGGCGCCTGGCGAAGGCCGGTTATTTCGCTGTCGCGACAGAGTATTATGCGCGCGTCGGTGACCTGTCGAAGATGACGGACGTTCGGCAGATCATCCGCGACGTGATTGCGAAGGCGCCGGATAATCAGTACATGGCCGATATGGACGCGACCGCGGCGTGGGCGCTGCAGCATGGCGGCGATGCCGGGCGTGTCGGCGTGATCGGCTTCTGCCGTGGCGGGCGGCAGACCTGGCTGTACGCCGCGCACAGCCCGCATTTGAAGGCGGCGGTTGCCTTCTATGGTCCGCTTGGCGGCACGCCGTCCTCCATCCAGCCGCAGACAGCTCTGGATGTGGCGGACAGGATCCGGTGCCCGCTGCTGGGGCTGTACGGCGGGCAGGACCCGGGCACTCCGGTGGCCATGACACGCGAGGCGGAGGCCAGGGCAAAGGCCGCGCACAGGACGGTGGAGATCGTCATCTATCCCGACGCTCCGCACGGTTTCCACGCCGACTACCGGCCGAGCTACCGGCAGGCCGATGCCGCGGACGCCTGGGCGCGCATGCTGGCCTGGTTCAGGCGCTTCGGCATGGCTCCGGCAGGCTGAGGCGAGCGGATCATCCGAGCCGGGGCAGGTGCGGGCTTCGGCCATGGACGCTGCGAAAGCGTTCCGGATCAGGATCGGGCGGAGCGTCCGGGTGTAGGGTGGCCTGGTGTTCGGGCCAGGCCCGGGACCGTGCAGCGCCGGTTCGGCAGCATCGTCGTTGCGGCATGCATGGGCGGGAAGGCTGATGTTCCTGATACAAAACAATATCTGTTCCATTGCGGCGTTGGCTTGATTTCATGGCAACCGCGGCGTGGTGTGGCGATTGATCCCAGCCTGCGCGACCGCAGGTCGCAACAAATCTTCTCTGCGACCTCTGCGCCCCGCTCTGCGATCTCTGCGTTGAATCGCGGTGGTTGCGGCGCCACCGGCGTCTGGGGTTGGGTGACTCACCGGCAGCGCCGCTCTTTGTTGCGGCACCGCATTTTTTCAACGCAGAGTTCGCAGAGCGGAGCGCAGAGGGCGCAGAGAAGGGATTCCGGCGGCCTGCGGCCGCGGTGGACTCGCATCGGTCAACGCCAAACAGAACGATGTGGCATCCAGCTGATGCTGCGGATCTCCCCGGTCCATCGCACGTGCGGCCAGTCCCGGCAGATGGCACGCACCGTGCCGGCGCCTGGTTCGTTGCATATGCCATCAGGCCTGCGGGAATCCCGGCGTCCGCACGGCCATTCCGGCCTTGATGGCTGCTGCGGCAGGATGATCCGACCGAACGCAATCGATCCCTGCGCCCAGCATAACGGATAAGCAACAACACTCTCCAGCGCCGTTCGGACGGCGAGGCACGTCGTCCCGCATCGCGACTTCAAGCGGCCTTGATCACCGGGCCGGTAGGCGGCAGGGCGCGGATCGGTCTAAGGGTCGCAGGGAGGGCGGAGACCAGGATGATACTCAGGACGTTCGGACTGCTGTTTCTGATGATCATTGCCGGATGCGCGAACGTCTACGAACCACCCGGCGGAAATTTCAAGAAGGTAAGCCAGCTGGTGCATTTTCCCGACTTCTATCCCGGTCTGGGAACGCTCTACGTCCAGCCCAACACCCTGCCGGAAGGCCCTTTCTACGGCTACGACCGCCAGGGACGGCTGGTCGACACGATCTATATGCTGCCGCTGCGCCTGCTCAATGCGCACACCGTGATCGACGCCCTCCAGGTGACCCGGAAAAAGGTTGATCATGTCGACGTCCACTACACCGACGGTCACCCCGGCGTCCCCGAACCGCATTACCACATCATCCTCTGGCACGTGTCGCCAGAAGAGGCTGCCAAGGTGCAATAAGGATGCTGTCACGTCGCCTGACGCTCGCCGGATCCGCTCTGGCGGCCTTGTCCGGCAAAGTTGCCGCGCAGGAGGATACACAGACCGACATGGTCCTGCTGCCGGCCGACGACCAGGCCGACGCCATGCAGACAGTCAACGACATCGTGGCGCGGCTCGCCGGCCCGGATGCGCGCCTGCGTGCCGCACCCAGCCGTGGCATCATCGACAGCGCCACGCACCTGGCCGATCGGCCGGCGGCCGTGGCGGCGATATTGCCGTCCGTCAGCCTGGTGTATATGCGGCAGTCCGGGCTGCCCGAGCACGTCGTCTATGCCAACCGCTTCATTGGCCGGATGGGCGTCAGTGACCTGCATATCCTGGCCTCCCGCCAGGTCAGCGACCTGCGCGACCTGGCGGGGCAGAAGGTCGCGGTGGGCCCGAAGGACGGTGCGACCCAGGCGACCGCCGCGGTATGGCTCAATCACGGCCCGCTGCGGATTGAGCCGGTGTACCTCGAGGATCAGCAGGCGCTGGCCGCGGTGCTGCAGGGGCAGATTCCAGCGATGATGCTGCTCGCCCGCAAGCCGGCACGGCTGTTCTTCGACGTGAACCTGTCCGACGGCGTCCACTTCCTGCCGATCGGCATGGCGGGCGGGGGGGCGGCGGGCCTGTTCCAGGCGCAGATCCAGCCGCAGGACTACCCGCTGCTGAGCGGGGGCGAGGCGGGACGGGGCCGCTCGGTCCCGACGCTTGGCGTGCCGCTCGTGCTTGCCTGCTACAACTGGCTGGCGACAACGCCGATGTTCCTCGGGCTGGCGCGGCTGTCCGATCTGCTGATCCAGCACGGCAGCGGCCTGCCCGGCTTCGACATGAGTGCGGACGTTCCCGGATGGCAGCGTTTCCCGCCGGTGGCGGCCTGGCTGGCGCGCGGCGGAACAGTCTGGGACGCTGCCCTGGCGGAACGCCGATCCCCGTCGGCGCAGGCGATCGACACGAGCCGGGCGGCGGCGAACACCACCCGCCCGGCGCCGGCACCGGTTCCGGACCAGGCTCCGCCCGTCACCCCACCGACACCGGCGCAGAAGGAGCGGCTGTTTCAGCAGTTCCTCGACTGGCGGCGCACCCATTAGCGCACGATCGGCCCGATGCGGTCGTGCAACGATCGCGGGTTGGTGACGTTGCTTACGAAACTTGAGACGCAGAAGCGGCGCCGATGCATCGGCGCCGCTTCTGTCAACGGAACGAATGGCCCGGCCGGCGGAACCGGCCCTGGTCAGGCCAGGGTGATCGGGCGATCCGGGAAGGAAAGCTGCTCGCGGCGGATCCAGTTGGGACGGACGTAGTTGATTTCCATCAGCCGGCGGACGCCGACCAGCGGGCGCGGCTCGAAGCCATGCCACGAATGCGGGCCGGCGATGAAGATCGTGCCGGAATCGAACTCGCCCGAGGCGCGGCCGATCCACTTCACGTCGTGGTCGTAGATGTCGGTGCCCCAGTTCACCGAGTCCGGGCCGTGAAACAGGTAGATCACCAGCGAGAAGATCTTCTCCGGGATATCCCGGTGCGGCTCCAGCCAGGCGCCGTCGATGTCCTGGATGTACTCGATCCGCAGGTAGCCGCCTTCAGGCTCGACGTCGCAGGTTTCGGCCAGGGCCCGCGCCACCGTCGGGCGCTGGAACGCCTGGGCCATGGCCTCGCAGCAGTCGAACTTGCCGCGCAACGTCGGATTCAGATACGTGCGCTGGTCGTTGTAGGTGCCGCGCGTGCCATCGGTCTTGCCGAGAAACGCCGGGCATATCGGCAAGGTCAGGATGCCGATGCACAGGTTCAGCGGCAGGACCTCCTTCATCTTCCAGGTGCGGTACGGCTCTTCCGAGCGTTGGCACGCGCGCAGCGACTGCAGGAAGTGCCGCTCGATCTCGTCAGCCGAAACCTCGGGGGGGAACTTCATTACTTTGCTCCCGGCAACCGCTTCGGTGCCAAATTGACAATCCGGCGCAGCATCGGCACGGACTTGACGTACGCGCTGACCCGGTGCCGCACGTACTCGGCGCGGATATAGGACTCCGAGTCGACGTAGCACAGCTGCAGGCTCATGCGCTGGGCCTTCTGCGGCAGGAAGCCGTGCCAGGAGTGATCGCACACCCGGAACATCATCATCTTGCCGAACTCCGGCGGGTATTCGAAGGCGTAGTCCTCGCGGTCCTCACTGCGCAGAATGCGCAGCTTGCCGCGCTCATGCGGCCACTCGCGGGAGAAACCAAGAAGCACCGTAATGATCTTGTGCTTGCTGTCGGGATGGGCGTAGCCCTCGTTGTAGTGGCCGGTCGTGTTGCCCATCATGACGATGTAGGGCGGGCGCTTGCTCAGGTCGATGTCGAATTTTTCCTCGACCAGGTGGCGGAACCGGTCGCTCAGCAGATCCTGGATCACCGCGTCGAACTTCGGGCCGCGCACCAGGTCGGGCAGGGCGTAGCTGCCGCGGTCCGGGATGGTTGGCGCGTCCGCCAGGACTTCTTCCTTCAGCCGCTCCGGCAGCGCGTGGTCGATATAGCAGTAGTCATAGGGATCGTGCCGAAGTACGCCGGCCGCGACGGCGGCCTCGTCGATCATCTTCAGCGGTGCGTTGCTGTCGCTCATGTCAGGCGTCCTGTGTTCGCATGGATGCGTTCGTCGGTTTGCTCAGTACTGCGGCAGGCCAGGCGCGTCGTGCGGCGCTATGGCGATGCCTTCGAGTTCGATCAGCCATTCCGGGCGGCAGACGGCGCCGCGCAGCATCAGCCGCGGGATCGCCGGAAAGCGCTCGGCCAGGCAGGCGTTTATCAGCCCGTGGTCGCTCGGGTCGCGCAGATAGACCAGGAAGTGCGTCATGTCCTCGATGCGCGCGCCGCCGGAGCGCAGCAGCGCATCGATGTTGTCCAGCGCGCGGTCAAGCTGCCGCCGCACGTCGCCGACGTGCACAACCTTGCCCGTCGAGTCGATGCTGGCCGTCCCCGAGATGAAATGATGCGCCCGGTCGGCATAGGCGATCCGCGTGCCGCGCTCAAACGTGACGTCATAGTCCTTGGTGGCGCACAGGTAGTCGAAGTCGTTCAGGTAGGATACCTGGGCGGGGCGCAGGCCGAGGATGGAATAGGCATCCATCAGTACTGTATCATACTGATGGGAACAGGCGCCCTCGATGCCGGTGCTGGCGATGTAGTGGGTGTCGCGCGTCAGGCCGTGCTGCTCGAACAGGACGGTGCGGGCGTCGACCAGTTCCTGATAGAAGAAGTCCACGTCCTTGACGTAGATCCAGGTGCGCACGCAGTTATCGGCCAGCGTCGCCCCGTTGTCGGCCAGCGTGCCGATCAGGCGGTTGAACACCTCCCGCGTCTGGTCCGCGGTGGAACCGGGCCGGGTGGGGTTGGTGGCGCACAACCGGGTGCTCCACAGATGGCCGAGACCGCCGGTTTCGACCAGCAGGTGCTCGGGCGAAAGCTGCCGTTTCACCACCGGTGCCGGGCTTTCCCGGTGATAGGCGACCAGCGCGACCTTGCCGTCCGGCAGCGGTGGCTGCTGCACCATCGCGACGGCGACCGGCGAATCCAGCGGCTCCCGGAACAGGCTGCTCTGGCGCAGCAGGGCGCCCTGGTTGGCGATGTCGCTGAGATAGATACGGCGGAAAATAGCCGTATCCGGCGACAGCCGCAGGGATTGCAGCGCCTCGGCATAGCGCTGGGTCACGGCATCGATCTGCCGTTGCAGGCTCAGTTCCCCGGGCGCTTCGATGACAATGTAATGTTCGGCGCAGCCCGACGAACCATAGAAGCTGCGGACGGTCTGCTCATCAAGGAATCGTATCATAGTCGCTTTACACCTTAAAAGGGTGCGGCGAGGCAACCCCGGTTTTCCCGCAGGTGGATCGATTCTACTATTGAATCATCTAGGTCGCCGCAATCACGGGCGTCTTTGATCTGGATCAAGGCAAGCCGCCCGGTGCCGGCCGGACCGCAGTTTGCCGCGACCCGTGCAATGGCGGCCACGGTGCCCGAGCCGATGACGGCGCGGCTCCGGGGCCGTCGCGTTGCCCCAACCGGCCTGCCGTCGCGCCTGTTCGCCATGACACGGGGGAGCGGCCGCGCCGCCAGCCCACCCTGCCGGCGCTGACGCCGGCCGCCGGGTTTGCCCCTCGCGTTCGCAATTGAACCCGGACGCAGGCCGCGTCATCACGTCGGCTCCGGCGTGCCGCGAACGGCGCGGCGACTCCGGGATGATCCGAGGTGCGATCCATGAGACTGGCAGTCTTTCTCGCGATCTGGCTGATGGCCGGACCCGCGCTGGCGGCGGACCCGCCGCGCATGCAGGCCGATCCGTCCTGGCCGAAGCCGCTGCCGCACCACTGGGTGCTGGGCGAGGTGTCCGGCGTGGCGGTGGATGCGGCCGACAACGTCTGGATCATCCAGCGCCCGCGCACCGCCAAGGTCGATTCGCGGCACGTCGCGGCCCCGCCGGTGATCGAGTTCGATCCGGCGGGCGCCGTGGTGCAGGGCTGGGGCGGACCCGGCAAGGGCTATGACTGGGTGCAGAACGAGCACGGCATCACCGTCGACTCGAAGGGCTTTGTCTGGATCGGCGGCAACGGCCCGGACGACGGGCAGGTGCTGAAATTCACCCGCACCGGCCGATTCGTGCTGCAGATCGGCCACCCGGCGCACGGCGCCGCCAGCAACGACGTCACCCGACTCGGCCGCCCGGCCGAGGTGGCGGTGGATGACGCGGCGAACGAGGTCTATGTCGCCGACGGCTACGCCAACCGCCGCATCATCGTGTTCG
Source organism: Rhodopila globiformis (assembly GCF_002937115.1). Taxonomy (GTDB): domain Bacteria; phylum Pseudomonadota; class Alphaproteobacteria; order Acetobacterales; family Acetobacteraceae; genus Rhodopila; species Rhodopila globiformis. The sequence continues at coordinate 37,193 of NZ_NHRY01000232.1, forward strand.
ATGCCACGACCGGCGCCTTCAAGTGGCTCTGGGGCGCCTATGGCGGGCGGCCGGCCGACGTCACGCAGCACTACGACCCGCACGCGCCGCTGCCGCGCCAGTTCGGCCGGCCGGTGCATTGCGTCAGGCTGGCGAAGGACGGGCTGGTCTATGTCTGCGACCGGCAGAACGACCGCATCCAGGTGTTCCGCAAGGACGGCACCTTCGTCACCGAGTGGCGGATCGCGCCGGACACGACCGGCCTGGGCAGCGTCTGGGACCTCGGGCTATGGCCGGATGCCGGGCAGACCCTGCTGTTCGTCGCCGATGGGCGGAATGAGCGGGTGCACGTGGTTCGCCGCGGCGACGGCAGGGTGCTGGGCGGCTTTGGCGCGGCGGGACGCAAGCCTGGCGAGTTCCACTGGGTGCACAGCCTGGCGACCGACAGCCACGGCGACGTCTTCACCGGCGAGGTTGACGGCGGCAACCGGGTGCAGCGCTTCGTCCCGGCAACCGCGCCGTGAACGGCCGGTAACGGACGCTTTGATCAACGGGAAACTGCGCCAGCCGCGTGCCCGGTTGTGTCGGCCCCTATGGCCGGCGCGGTTGGCCGGATCTCTTGCCCGTCCGCCCCAGTCCCCGTTGATCAGCGTCCCTGCAGCAGGTCCATGAACGGCGGAAAGGTCAGCAGCAGCCCCGCAATCAGCATCGTCACCGCCGCCAGGTTGATCGGCACGAGGTTGACGTCGCGGCCTGACCAGCGCCGCGCCAGCATCAGCCAGGCCGCAAGCCACACCACGATCGTCGCCAGTACCACACCGGAGAGCGGTCCCGTCGGTGGCCAGACGGTGAGCGTGTGGCCCAGAACCGGCAGCGCATCGCCTGAGAAGGCAAACAGGCCGAGCGCCAGCGAGCCGATGCCGGCTGCCAGGATGGCGGCGCCGCCCGGACCGTTGGGAAGGGGCGGGGGATCGGACATGCTACGGCCCCCGGTACAGGACGAACTCCGCGCCGCCACGCACCGGCGCAACCTTGTTCAGCATGGCGCCGAAGCCGCCGGCCACGGCGGTGGCGAGGAAGGCAATGGCGGTGAACGTCAGCACCGCCGACCGCATCCCCCGATGCAGGGCAAGCTGCGGGCCGTACTTGATGAACACGTAGGCGACCATCGTCATGGCGATGGGCGTGAACCAGGCGATGTGCTCCTTCCATTCCATGCCCAGGTCATGCCACCCGGCGGTGAGCGGGTTGGAAAGCAGCAGGGCGCGCGGATAGCCGGACAGGTTGGTCGCGCCCGGCGGCGGCACGGCGCGGTACCAGGGATAGATGATGCAGGCCCCGGACAGCGTCGTCAGCCATGCCAGCGCCGCCATGCTGACCAGGTAGAAGCGGAACATCGCGGTTTCCCACCGCGGCCGCGGCTGCCGCGGCCCGATGGCCGCGGCAGCGTAGATCACCCCGATCGCGCCGGAGAACGCCAGCATGAACAGCGCGCCGAAGCCCATGCCATGGAGAACCGTCATCAGGTCGCGATACGAGATCTCCATGGCCGCGCCCTATTTCAGCGTGGCGAGATAGGCGATGATGTTGGCGCGCTTTTCCGGATCCCTCACGCCCATATAGGTCATCTTCGTCCCGGGTATCATCGCGCGCGGCCCCTGCAGGTACTTGTCCATCGTCTGCGGGGTCCAGGTGATGTGCGCGTTGCGATTGGCCGCCGAGTAGCTGTATCCGGGCACCGATCCGGTCTGGCGTCCCATGATGCCGAACAGGGTCGGGCCGATCTTGTTCACCCCCGGCTCGGCCGAGTGGCAGATGCCGCACGCATTCCGGAACGCCGACTTGCCGGCACTGACGTCAGCGGCGTGCGCAACGGGGCCGGGCAGCAGCACCGCCAGCGAACCGCAGGCCGCGCCGAGGACAATGGTATGGATAATACGCCTGGACATGATCTCTCTCCTTCGCAGCACGCGCTCAATGGGCGGCCGGCAGCTTGGCTTCCAGCGCGTTGCCGAGAAGCGTCAACGTGGGGATCAGGATCTCGAAGTCGGTCAGCGAGTCGGCAGCGGCGGATTCGGCGAACGCCTGGGCATTCTTGTCACCGGCCTTTTCCGCGGCGGTGGCGAGTTCGTTCAGCCCGTCGGTGATCTCGGTGTGCTCGATGAAGATCTGTTCATGCTCCGCCTGGGTGCGCTTGATCATCGGCAGCGCCCAGGCCATGTCCGGCGTCACCTTGCCGGCGGCCACCTCGGGCAGCAACGTCAGCGGCGGCTGGATGAATGCCTCCTCGCGCGCCATGTGCCGCTTCATCATGACCAGCAACCGGCTGGCGGCTTCCCCGACCTCGCCCGGGTGATGCGTCAGCGCGGTGAGCTGCTCCAGGGTTTCCTTGTGCTCGATGATCTGCGATTGCGGGATCAGGTGCTGCTCGGGCTGCTGCGCCATGATCGGCTGCGATGGCACGATCCAGGCGGCGGCTGCCGCCACCAGCCACATGCGCGACGATTTCGAAAGCATCGTTTTCTCTCCTGGTTCAAAGTTGCCGTGCTGCCGGCCGCTCAGAAGATCAACCAGGCGAACAGCAGCAGGGTGTTGTTGTCGTTGGCCCTGGTCCCGAGGCCGTCGTAGTTCGACGTGCCGCCGTTGAACTGGGTATAGGCCGTGTACTGGACGCCAAGCTTGAGGTTCATGAACGGCGCCCACAACGAGCTGTCCTTACCGAACGGTACCCAATCGGCTTCGATAATGACAGCATTATTGTCCGGCTTGTCGTTGGCACTGGGCACCCCCGCGACTGCGTACAGGGCGGCGTTTGCCGGGCCCCAGGTCTTCTGCCAGCCGACTGTGAAGCCGTAGGTGTTCTTATACCAGTAGGACACGTTCGCCCGGAACTGGTTGAGGTTGGCCCCCGTCGAAGCAACCCCGGTCAGGCCGGCCGTGCCTTTCAGGTTCTGGTTCTCATGGGTGAAAATGCCCTGCACGGTGACGCTGTGCGGCCCATGGTTCAGCAACTGGTAGCCGGCATCGAAGGCGTAATCGGTATAGTGGTCGGTGCCCAGGGCGCCCGTGGTCTGGTACGGGATGCCGGTCGGCGGATCGACATCCGCATGCATGAAGATCGTGCCGATCCACGCGGCGCTCTCGCCCCATTGCCATTCATACGCCGCGCGCAGATATGGCGCCGGGCTGGTGGTGCTGCCAATGCCGTAATCGTTGCCGAAGCGTGCGAGAAGCCAGGGGCTGAATGTACTGTAGGCACCGCCTTCCAGGTACAGTGCGTTATTCCACCAGGCATAGATGGTATAGCCGATGGCATTGCCGGTAAAGCCGCCGGCCAGGATCGGATTGCCGACCGGCGTCGGCGCGATGGCCGAGGCGATGAACGGAAATCCCCAGACGAAGGTCGAGTTGTACGGGTCCTGCACCGTCGGCGCGTTGTTCAGCGTCGTGCCGATGCGCAGTTCCTTGCCGCCGAGATTGAAGGTGGTGGTGTAGGGCCGCAGATCCATGTTATCGACGTGCGCCGTGTTGTCCACGTCGGTCCAGGTGAACTGCATCAACCCGCCGGTATGCTCGCCGATGCCGCCGCCGATGAAGCCGCTGATCTGGTCGAGCGAGAAGTTGTTGTTCGGCGCATAATGTTGCGGTGGCGGATTCTGGTCGCTGGCCGTGTTGGTGAACGAGGTCTGGATCATGAGCGACAGCGGCACGTACGAGGCCCAGCCTTCGCCGCCGCGCTGCGTGTAGCCGCCGATCTTGAAGGCGCGGCCGAGTGGCGTGAGCTCCGGTCCAAAGCCGCCGACGTGGCAGTCGGTGCAGGCCTGTCCGGTCTGCGCGGCAAAGGCTGGAATCGCCTCGGCCGGTCTGGTCGCCAGCGCCACGCCGGCAAGCGGCAGCAGCAGCCACAATACGAACCGAATCCGCCTGGCCATGGACACGCCCCCTTTGTCTTCACGAACCTTCTTTGATTGATTCATGAGGCCGGACCCGGCAGATCGAATGTATCTGATCCATACTGGTCGTTGCTCTTGAAACAACAGTGTCGCAAAGGACTGTATCCATCAGGCCGTTTGCTTCGGATTAAATTATTACCTACGAAAGCTTGCTGGCGGCCAATGCATCCGTGCCGCTGAAAGGCAAATTTTTTGCGATATCAGTAAGATGGCGGCGCAGGCCCATGCCGGGCGCGTCACCAGGCCAGTCCGCCACGGCGTTTCCGTCACCCACTTGTGATTGATGCCAGTAGCCGGCAGAGCCGATTGGTACGGGCGCGGTGCTGGCGGGGCGATCGTGCGCGAAATCAATGCGATACCAGCAGCCGTGCGGAACGAAAGCGGCCCAGCGGCAAGCAGGCTGGCATGAGCGGCCGGATGCAAACGCAGCGCTGAATACCGCCTGGTCCAGCCTGACTGTTCGCAACTTTCGATGAAACGATCACGCCATTTCCTGGTCACGCCATTTCCCGGTACGGTACGGGACCGTACCGGGACAGACTATACCGGAATCGTAACAAAAAGTTACGCCGGCGTCAATTCGCGCTCCACCCAGGCGAGGCCTTCGCGCCCGTGCAGGAAACCATTCTGCCAGGGAACCTCGCCGGTCAGCCCGCGCAGTTCCTCGGCCGCTTCATGCAGGCTGACGGTGCCGTCGAGCACGGCACGATAGGTCCGGGCCACGGCCACCATGTCCACGTCCTGCGGCGACAGGCGGAAATGCGTCACGCCCATCCGGCGCAGCGCCGCCAGTTCCTGCAGCAGCACCAGATAGCCGTTCGACAGGGTCTGCGTGCCGTTGATGGTCAGCACCCCGACGCCGTCGATCGTGTCCGCCGCCAGGCCGTCCGGGTCCTGGCCGCAGACGAACTGGCAGGTGTCCTTGGTCAGGTCGTGCGAGCGGGCGTGGTAGCAGCGCATCGCCACCGACAGAGGCTGGCGGCCGAACACCATCAGTTCGGTCTCCACCGTCGAGCGGCCGGCCAGCACGCGCACCGTGTCGGCGTTGGCTTCCACCGGCAGCACGATGCGGGTGGCGCCGTCGCGGATCACCACGTCCTGCGCGCCCTCGTTGAACACGTTGATGTACGGGCCGATGACGTGCGGCCGGCCGGCGACCTGCTGCAGGCAGGCGACGTCGTTCGCCTCGACCAGCGCGCCGCTTTCGGCCAGCGCGCGGGCCTCGTCGACCTCGCGGTCCAGAGTCATCAGCGCCAGGGTGGAGCGCACCACCTGCTTGCCGGCGGCAACCAGGCGATGGACGACTTCCTGCATATGCGGCGCGAAGAACGACTCGCGCTTGGAGCACACGACCTCGCCCAGGTAGACGCAATCGACCGCCGCCTCGTCGGCGATGCGGAAATAGAAGTCGCGGCGCTTCGCCGGCGTCCAGTGGAACAGCAGCGGGCCAAGCGTCAGCTTGGCCTGGGAAAGAGACGTCATCGCCAGCCCTTCCTGTAGGCGCCTGTGGTTTCGCGCTGGCCTTCGGCGACCGAGGCCAGCTTGTTGGCCACCGCCTCGTTGGAGCCACGCTCCAGCGCGTCGATCGCCTTGCGGAAGCTGCTGACGACCTCGGTGACATAGGCGCGGCTGCGCTGCCGGCCTTCGATCTTCAGCGCGGTCACGCCGGCCGCCTTCAGGTCGCCCAGGATGTCGATTGCGTTCAGCGCCACTGGCTCCTCGAACAGGTAGGTGGCACGGCCATGCGTGACGTAGCGGCCCTTGCACGGGGTCGGATACGCCGCCGGCTCGCCCTGGCGGAAGCGGTTCAGCGTTACGTCGCCGAGGCGCGACAGCGTGGAGGCGCCGTCGTCGCGGTACGACACGTGGCTGGCCGGCGCGCAGGCGCCTTCCGTCGTCGGCGACAGGCCGGTGATGTAGGAGGACAGGAAGCAGCGGCCTTCCGACATCGGGCCGACGGAGCCGAACGCGAACACCTCGGTCTCGATGCCGATGCGCCGGACCAGGGCGGCGACCTGCTCGACCGACAGCACGCGCGGCAGCACCACGCGCTTGATGTCGAAGCGGTCGCGGTAGAAGGCGATCGACAGCTCGTTCGACGCCGAGGCCTGCACCGACAGGTGTCGCCGCAGCTCGGGATGCCTGCGCTGGGCATAATCCAGCACGCCGAGATCGGCCAGGATCACCGCATCGATGCCGGCGGCAGCGGCATTGTCGATCGCGGCGTGCCAGGGGGCGGGATCACCGGCGCGCGGGAAGGTGTTGACCGCGGCCAGGACCTTGCGGCCATGGCGGTGGGCGTACTCGACGCCCTCGGCCATTTCCCGGACGTCGAAATTCAGGCCGGGATAGTTGCGGGCATTGGTGCAGTCGCGGAAGCCGCAGTACACCGTGTCGGCACCGGCATCGATCGCCGCGCGCAACGCCGCCGGGGTGCCGGCGGGGCAAACCAGTTCAAGACTCATGGGGCTCCTGTCGCGGCGTTTCCTGCCGTCCGCATCTGCCTGACATCCATTTTGGCGAGGCGTGTCTTCAGCGCTTTCACCTCGGCGCGCAGTTCATCGCATTCGGCGGCGAGGTCGCGCGACGGCACGTTGGCCTCGTGCAGCTTGGCGTGCAGCGTGGCGACCTGCGTGCGCGCCAGGCCGATGACGCGGTCGAGCCGCCGGCCGATGCGCCGCGCCGGCCGCTCGAACGGGCCGAACAGGGCGGCGATCTCGTCACGCATGACGATTTCCTCGCGGTCGAGCGTGTTGCGCACGGCGACGCTGACCTCGGTGGAGCCGGTGATCTCGATGTCGCGGGTGAAGAACAGGGCGTCGCTGTCGATGCGGCCTTCCAGCAGGGCGATCAGCGCCGCCAGGCTGCCGCGGATCCGCGCGTCCGGGGGCGGCGGGTCGTCCTCGGTCAGGAGGCGGACGTCCATCTGTCCGGCGCCGTACTCGATTTCGAAGCGGTGCGGCAGGTCAGTCGGCTCAATGTGGATAATGCCATGGTCGAGGCGGCCGAAATTCTCGACGAGGTGCGGATGCCGCCGGCGCATGATGCGCGTCAGCAGCGCCACCATGCGCGCCAGCACCGGGCTGGGCACCATGGACAGGGCGGCGGACGCCAGTGGATGAGAGTCGTGCATAAGGGTTCGGTCCAGATCGATCGAGCAGCCGCCATGGTGACGGGCGCGGCCGCTTGGACATTGATCTGGATCAACCGTCAATCGTAAGGTTTGGTAGCGGAACAGATCCGGGCGGCGCGACAGAGGCGGCGAGGCGAACGGGCTGCTGTGCCTGATGCGGCCGCTGCGGCGGGTTTCACGGCAGGCCGCGCCCCTCGTGTCATGACCAGGTTTGTCCCCAGCGAGGCGGAATTGGCAGGCGCACGAGAAGGACAGAATCGCTGCACACCGGGTGGTCTCTTGCCAACCGACACATCCCTGCGCCCATCAAGGCCGGTCGCCCTGAAATCGTCCATGGCTGATCGAACGCCGGGTCTCTGACCATCCGGGCACGCCACGGCGGAAGGACGGCAGCGGCGCAGCCCCAGGCGAGACTTGATGAGGAATTGCCGATGGTACCACTTGGTAGTATAACCGCGCCGGGAGGTGGCAATGACTGTCAAGACCTCGATTTCGCTGACTGACGAGCAGGATGCTTACGCCCGCGCCTTGGTTGAGAGGGGCCGCTATCCGAGCGTCAGTGCGGTTCTACAACGCGGATTGGAGGTGCTGCGACGCGAAAATGAGACACATGAGGCCGAACTCCAGGCCTTGCAGACGCTGATCGATCGGCGACGAGCCGGATCGATCGTGCCCTTGGAAGCGACTGTGGAAGAGTTTCTCGCGGCGGTGGACCGCGAAGGCTAGCGTCGTGCGCCGTTATGCCGTTTGTCGAGCGGCTTCCGTCGCTCGCGACGTCTCCATCATCCGGAAGCATTTGGTACAGGCCTATCAGGACTTCGGAGACCAACGCGCCGCCGCGACGGAGCGGGCCGCCGCGCGCATCCGCGAGGCGTTTGACTACCTGCAGACGTTAGCCACCCATCCCCACCGGGGAACGGTGCATCCCGAGCTACGGGGAGGCATCCGCCATGTGACGGACAAAAACTTTGTCTACTATTTCGAAATCGATGAGCGGCTCGCCCAGGTCACTGTTCTTGCCATCTTTTTCGGCGGCCAGGACCACAGGCGTCAAATCGCGGAACGTCTCGTTGATGTCCCCGCTGCGCAACGCGCTGCAAACAGGTCACCGGACTGATCGTCGACAGGCTCCACTATCGGCTTGCGGCGCGCATCAGCGGCCATCGGGCCATATCAAGCCTGCCCTGGCAGCCTGCCGGTCGTGATTGGCACACTTGCCGCTGGCGAGGCCGCGCGTCGTGGATGGCCGCGACAAGCACGGCCATGACACGGGGGAAGGGTATGCGCCGCCCTAATCCTGCCGGTAGTTCGGCGCCTCGCGGTCGATCGCCACGTCATGCACGTGGCTCTCCCGCACGCCCGCACTGGTGACACGGCGGAACCGGGTGTTCGTTTGCAACCCTGCAATGTCCGCGCTGCCGGTGTAGCCCATGCCGGCTTTCAGGCCACCGACAAGCTGGTGCACCACGTTGCCGACCGGACCCTTGTAGCCGACGCGCCCCTCGACCCCCTCCGGCACCAGCTTGAGCTGGTCCTTGATGTCCTGCTGGAAATACCGGTCCGCCGAGCCGCGCGCCATCGCTCCCAGGCTGCCCATGCCGCGATAGGACTTGTACGACCGCCCCTGGTAAAGGAAAACCTCGCCCGGCGCTTCGTCGGTGCCGGCAAGCAAACTTCCAATCATACAGCAGTCGGCGCCGGCCGCGATGGCCTTGACCACGTCGCCGCTGGTGCGCATGCCGCCATCGGCGATGGCCGGAACCCCATGCTCCTTGCAGGCGGCGGCGGTTTCCATCACCGCGGTGAACTGCGGCACGCCGACGCCGGCGACGATGCGGGTGGTGCAGATGCTGCCCGGGCCAATGCCGATCTTCACCGCATCCACGCCGGCGGCGATCAGCGCCAGGGCGCCTTCGGGCGTGGCAACATTGCCACCGATCACCTGGACCGCGTTGGAGGCCTTCTTGATCGCCTCCACCGCGCGCAGCACGCCGACGGAATGGCCATGTGCGGTATCGACGACGACGGCGTCCACCCCGGCGGCAATCAATGCCCGGGCGCGTTCCTCGCCATCCGGACCCACGCCGGTGGCGGCGGCGACGCGCAGGCGGCCGAGCTCGTCCTTGTTGGCCAGCGGGTGCGACTCGGCCTTGTCCATGTCCTTGACGGTGATCAGCCCGACGCAGCGATAGGCGTCGTCCACGACGATCAGCTTCTCGATGCGGTGCCGATGCAGCAACTGCCGCGCCTCGTCGTAGCTGACAGTCGCGGTTACCGTCACCAGGTTCTCCCGCGTCATCAGCTCATAGACTTTGAGGCTGGGCTCGGTGGCGAAGCGGACGTCGCGGTTGGTGATGATGCCGACCAGGCGGTTGGTGTCGCGCTCGACCACCGGGATGCCGCTGATGCGGTGGCTGTACATCAGGGTCTTGACGTCGGCCAGGGTCTGGTCGGGATGGATGGTCAGCGGGTTCACGACCATGCCGGATTCATACTTCTTGACCCGGCGGACCTGCGCGGCCTGTTCCTCGGCCGTCATGTTCTTGTGGATCACGCCCATGCCGCCGAGCTGGGCCATGGCGATGGCCATCTCGGATTCGGTGACGGTGTCCATGGCGGCGGAGATCAGCGGAATGTTCAACGGGATCGCGCGCGTCACCCGCGTCACGGTGCTGGTCTGCGACGGCAGCACCTGGGAATAGGCGGGGACGACCAGCACGTCGTCGAACGCCAGCGCCTCCTCGACGCGGGCCGGTGTGACGCGCGGCGCGGGCGGTGTCGAGACGGGCTGGGGGGGAATGTCGAGATCCATGGGCGGTGTGAACCTTTCCGCTACCTTGGCGCCCCCACATAGGCGGCTGGCCAGGAGACTGCAAGCGTCCGCTGTGTGACGGCGCCTGTTTCATAGGACGTTCACGCGCGCGCCTGTGGGGAAAGCGGCTGGCAAGAGCGCCGCACCGCTCGCGCCGGGGGCATGGGAGCCGGCGCCGACAGCTTGTCCACTCAGGCCGTGTCCGTGCCACGCCTGCCGGTGCGCTGCCGCCATGTTGAACGGAACCGGAGCCGCCAACCGGTGGTTAGAGGATGAGCTTGGTAACAACGTGCAACGACCGGGAAGGGCAACACGATGCGACTGCCGGGTCAGCCGCAAGCCGATTGGCTTTTGCCGCGCAGGGTGGGCGGCACGGCGCCGCGGCGGACGGTGTCTCAACGACGGTGCCGAGCAGGCGTGATGGCCACCATGCGCAACGGAAAGACGATACGATGACCAGGCACAGGCTGATGGCGCTGGGTTTCGCCGTGCTGCTGACGGCGCCGGCGGCGCCGCATGCCGCTTTTGCCGACAATGCGATGGGCTACCGGCTGCTGTCCCCGCGGGAGGCGGCGGCGCTGCCGTCTCGCCGGGGCACTATCGGCCTGAACGTCCGGCGGCAGGAGCGGATCGTTGACAGCGGCCTGACCTTCGACATCATCCAGGTGACCCACATACGGCGCAACTCGCCCGGCGCCCGGGCCGGCTTCAAGGTCGGCGACCAGATCGTCGCCGTCGACGGCCAGGTCTTCCCGAGCCTGGCCGTCTTCGCGGCCTATATCGGATCGCGCCCACCCGGCAGCCGGGTCGTCGTCGATATCATGCCGGCGGGACGCGGGCCGGAGCAGGCGCGGCGGATCACCGTGGCCGTCGAGCGCGCCGGGTAGCCAGCGAAGCGGCCGAGGCGCTGTCCGCGACCCTTCGACCGTGGCCCGGCCCATGCCTTGCCAGCACAAGGCGAGCCTGCAGCGCAGAATCTGGCGGCCGGCCCTCGTCCCGTGATGGGTGGCCGACGTTGGGGTGCATGACAGCGGCTGGCATCCGTCTCCGTCGCTTTCGGCTGTGAACCGGCGCATTGCCGTGGCCGGCCCTGAATGCGACTGCCGGGTGGGGCCGCCTCCGGGCAGCAGAAAATGCATCCCAATGGCTGGCCTTTCTTGCAATGAAACCATGACGGAGGCCACACAGCCTGTGGTTGTCGCGAATATGAAATCTCGTGCCTGTGTATGCATGGCACGGTTTCCACAGGATCGGTACAAATGGCTAACTCTTTTCTTGCTTTGATGTTGCGCTGCACAATATGCTGTGCCGTGGCGCAGAACCTGCGCCGCGACTGAAGGCGCAGAGCGATGAGACAAACGGATCAGCACGAACCGGGCCGCCACCCGTCCTCCCAAGGGACTTCCTTCGCGGCATGGATGCCGGTTCTGGCCGCGATGGCCATCATGGTGACTGGCTGCCTGAGCACGTTCCTGGTGCTGCAACTCGACGAGTTCCGCCCGAAAATCGGTGACATGGTGGTGTTCAAGCCCGGCTCGCAGGACACCGACCTGTGGCAGACGAGCATCCGGGCGACGGTGGTGTCGCCGGCGGGCGCGCCGGTGGGCGACTGCACGCTTGACCCGAATATCATGGCGACCGACGGCGGCAGCCTGGTGGTCGAAGCCCGGCAGACCGAGCCGGTGCTGCAATACCGCATCCACTGGGCCGGCGCCGAGACATCGAAGCTGACCAGTGCCTGCGGCACCCATGCCAACCTGGTGGTATCCCGCACCGACCTGCAGCGTCTGGCCAATGCCGCCGGTGGGTTTGGCGTCGGCGACAAGGGCATGGTCCCCTAGAGCCACGGCCGGCCGGAGACCACCGAGCGGCCCCAGGCCGGCGTGACGGGGCGTGGAGCATCAGCTGAAGCCGGTATGCTCACAGCGGGCCTGCTTCAGGATGATGTTTCCAGTGCATGCCGGGAACAGGCGGGCCACGGCCTTGACGCCGCCAACCGGCCTCAGAACCAGGCGATTGGCGCAACCCGCGGGGCTCTGGCTGCCTCAGGCCGGTGTGATAGGGTGACATCATGCCGTCTCGCCAGATATCGTCCCATGCACCTTTCTCCACCTCGCCGGTGTTCGAGGCGCTGATTGTTCCCTATCGCAGCACGACTCGCCGTGGTGTCATCTGGATGGCCGTGGCGATCGTCGTTCTCAGCCTGGGGGTCGGAATGCGGTTCCTGCTTCTGGGGGCTTGGCCGGTGATGCTGTTCAGTCTGCTGGAGCTTCCGCTGCTCGGCGTTCTGCTGGCGATCAATCTGCGTCAAACCAGAGCAAGCGAACTGATCCTGCTCGACCCGCGGCAGATCACCGTCACCCGGACCGACCCGGCCGGGCGCCAGACAGGCTTCTCGCTGCCGACCGCGTGGCTGCAGATCAATCTGGAGGAGAACCGGGGCGCCTCACGCGTCGTTCTGACCACGCACGGACAAGGCCGCGAAATCGGCGGATTCCTGCACGAGCCGGAAAAGGCGTCGCTGTGCAAGGCCTTGCAACGCGCCGTGCATGATATCCGGCATCCCGTTTTCGACAATCCGCAACTGCGGGGCTTGTGACCGGCATATTTGTTCGCCGTGCCTGATAGTCCGGCACGGCGTTGTCTGCCTTGTCTCAGGGTTCAGCGTCTCAGGGATCGGCCGGGCCCATCGACTTGATGAGATCGAACACGCGCTTGCGGACCGACGGGTCGGTGATGCGGTAATAGGCCCGCACCAGCTCCAGCGTCTCCCGCCGGCTCAGCGTGTCGTCGGCGAATGAATCGGACTGATCCGCCCCGCCAGCCGATCGGCGGCTGGGCAGGCCGCCGAAATTGGCCGCCAGACTGTCCGGCATGTCATCGAAGAAAAAGCTGATCGGCACATCCAGCACGCGCGACAGGTCGAACAGGCGGGAAGCGCCGACGCGATTCACCCCACGCTCATATTTCTGGACCTGCTGGAAGGTCAGGCCGAGAGACTCGCCCAGTCGCTCCTGGGACATACCCAACAAAGTACGGCGCAGACGAATACGCGATCCGACATGCACGTCGATGGGGCTTGGGCGACCTTCCCTGTCATTGCCCATGACCTGTTCGGCCCCTGCCATGCTATTCGTCCTCTTTCTAAACAGACAGTGTCACAGTCATACCGTTGAAACGCCAGGTTCGCCATACACCCTTTGCATGAAGAACCGGCGACGAAACTATGGATAACTCTCTATCCTTGCAACCCAAAATTGTCAAGTCGCAGAAAATTCGACGTGATGAGGCTGGCTACGTCTCATTTCCTGCGAATGCTTCCGGATTTGATGTGCCGCCGGGTTTTGCCTGCCAGAAAGCCGGCAATCACAGCCAGTATACCGGCTCCAAACGGCAACCACAAACCGGCCCTGGCATAAAGCGGCGGCGGCAGTGCCCCCGGCAGGCGCACCGGGAGTATTCCCATCTGCTGCATCCCCAGCCGCGCCAGTTCATGGCCTCTGGAGTCGAATGCCGCGGATATGCCGGTGTTGGCCGCCCTTAGCAACGGCAATCCTTCCTCGACCGCACGCAGCCGCGCCGCCGCCAGGTGCTGCCGCGGACCGGTGGAATTGCCGAACCACGCGTCATTCGTCACGTTGACCATCCAGTCCGGCCGATCGGCCGGGTCGATCACCTGGCTGGGGAAGATCGCCTCGTAGCAGATCAGCACCCCCACCGGCGGCAACCCCGGAATGTGCAACGTCCGTGGCCCGGGCCCGCGCGCGAATCCGCCCCCGGGCACCACCTGAATGCCGATCGGCAGCCAGTCCGGCTGGTATTCGCCGAACGGCACCAGGTGCCACTTGTCGTAGATGCCCTCGATCACACCGCCGGCGCCGATGGCGAACAGGCTGTTGCGCGGGCGGTCGTCCTGGTCGAAGCGGACCGAGCCGGCCAGCACCGGCGCGCCGTCGGCGGCCTCGGAAATCAGTTGCCGCGCCCGGTCGTCGGTCTGCAGCTGCGCCGGGCTGGCGGTCTCCGGCCAGACGACCACGACGGGATGGCCGTCCGCCCGCGCCACCGCCTGGTGCGTCAGGTCGAGGTAGCGGCGGAAGATCGACACCATCAGGGCGCTGTCCCACTTCTGCCCCTGCGGGACGTCGCCCTGGATCAGCATCACCGTCAGGTCCGGCGCTTTGGGCAGAGGCTGTTGCAGCCGCGCGACTCCGAAGCCACACCACAGCAGCAGCGCCAGCAGCGCGCCAGCCCGGCCGATCCAGCCGTACAGCGGCGCCGCGGCCAGCAGGATGGTCGCCAGGGTCAGCCCGTGCACACCCACCAGCGAGGCGGCCTGGATCATGACGTCACCGGGATAGCCGGGCAGTTCCCAGACACTGCCCAGCGGATTCCAGGGGAAGCCGGTCGCGACGAACTGCCGGGCGAGGTCGGCCAGCACCCAGCCGCCGGCCAGCACCACGGCGGCGGGCCAGCCGGGCCGGGCATAGCGGGCCAGCGCCGCGGGGACGACGATGAACGCCGCCAGGACGGCGGCAAGGCCGGGCACCGCGATCGGCACCAGCCACCAAAAGCGCGCGGCCTCGAACAGGATCGCCTCGGTGATCCAGTACAGGCCAATGAGATACAGGCCGAAGCCGAACCACCAGCCGCGCCGCGCCGCCACCAGCGGACCGCGGGCGCCGCGGATCAGGCACAGCAGCGTCGGCACCGTGGCCAGCAGCACCGGCACCACATGGATCGGCGGCAGCGCCAGGGCCGACAGCGCGCCGGCCAGGCAAGCGGCCCCATCGGCTCGCCAGCCGCGCAGGCTGGCCAGCCGGTCAGTCAGGGAACCCGGCATGACCGCGTGGATCAGCGGGCTTCGCGTTCGTAGTGCTTGTAGTATTTGTCGGTCACCAGGTCGGTCTGCACCACCACCGCGACGTCGGTGGTGTTGAAATCGGAGTCGATCACCGCGCCGTCGCCGATGAAGCCGCCCAGCCGCAGATAGCCCTTGATCAGGGGCGGCAGCTTGTTCAGCGCGGCGCGCGAATCGATGTCATCCTGCGCCAGCCGGCGCATCTCGACATAGCGGTGCGGCAACGCCCGCGGCCGGATCGCCGGCGGCGCGAGGTGGTTGCAGTGCAGGTAGGTCAGCTCCATCGCCAGCGCATCCGGGTCGGTGCCGGGCAGGCTGGCGCAGCCGAACATCAGGTCGATGCCATGCTGGAAGACATAGGCGGCGATCCCGCGCCACAGCAACTGCATCACCGCGCGGCTGCGGTAGTCGAGATCCACGCAGGACCGGCCCAGTTCCAGGATGCGCCCGGGAGTGGCTTCGATCACCGAGATGTCGTACTCGCCCGCCGAGTAGAACCGCCCGATCTGCCGCGCGCCATCCCGCTGGATCAGCCGGTAGGTGCCGACGACACCGTCCGGTCCCTCGCCGAGCGTGTGGTCGATCACCAGCAAATGGTCCGCCACCGTGTCGTAAATATCACAGTCACGCTCTGTGGCGATGGTCGTTTCGTCCGCGTGGGCGCCCATCTCCTGGTAGAAGACGCGGTAGCGCAACGCCTGGATGGCCTCGATCTCGGCGGCGTCGGCCGCCAGGCGCACGCCCAGATTTCCGCTTCTCAGCTCCGGGAACGGCCTTGCCGCCTCGGCCAGAAGGTCACACCCGTCATGCGATATCATCGGCTGGCTCCTTTGGTCGGATCGCGCAGCCGCAGGTCGCGGCCAGCTTCGGGCGAATCGGAGAGCGGCTCGGGCGGCGGGTCGCGATCCGGCGGCGGCGCGGATCCGTCGCGACGCCGGCCAAACAGTTCAAGCCGGAGGGAAACAAGGTCGAACCCGAGGCGCGCGGCGACGGCGTGCATCAGCTGCTCATGCGCCGGGTCCTGGAATTCGATGACCTTGCCGGTGGCGATGTCGATCAGGTGGTAGTGCGGCCCGGGTTCCGTCGGCTCATAGCGGGCGCGGCCGCCGCCGAAATCCCGGCGCTCCAGGATGCCGTGCTCCTCGAACAGCCGCACGGTGCGGTAGACCGTGGCGATCGAGATGTGCTGGTCGAGCGCCGAGGCGCGGCGATAGAGTTCCTCGACATCGGGATGGTCCTCGGCCTCGGACAGGACACGTGCGACAACCCGGCGCTGGCCGGTCATCTTCAGGCCCCGTTCGACGCACAGGCGCTCGATGCGCGATTCCATACGGCTCCTTGCCCACCCGCACCGCCGTCGCCGACGGCGCCCGAGGCGTTCGCATACAATGTCCGGGTAGGGGCAGGGAAGCCCGGCGTTCGCGGGATACTGCCATGTCCAAGGCGAAACAGCCAGGTTTCGCCTTGTGACACAAATAGTTCACGGACCGCGGCTGCCCCGGGAGCGGTGCCATTGGTTGCTGCCATTGGCCGCTGCCCGGACCGGGGTCGCGGGCAGGCGAGGCCAGCGGTCAGCCGGACGGGGATCAGTCCTCCGACCTGCGCGTGCCAAGGCCGATTTCCTTGGCGAGGGAGGAGCGCTTCTCGGCGTAGCTGGGGGCTACCATCGGGTAGTTGGCGTCGAGGCCCCACTTCTGCCGGTACTGGTCAGGCGTCATGCCGTAGGCCGACGCCAGGTGGCGCTTCAGCATCTTCAGCTTCTGTCCGTCTTCCAGGCAGATAATATAATCGGGAAATACCGACTTGCGGATCGGCACGGCCGGCTGCGGCTTCTCGGCCGGTTCCGCCGGCGATTCGCCGATATGGGACAATGTCGTATAAATATCGCGGATCAGAACCGGCAGGGCGCGGTACTCGACCGGGTTGTTGGCCACGTGCGCCGCGACGATGCGGGCGGTCAGCCCGAGCAAATTGGAGTCGTTTGGCTCTTCAGCCATCGTGTAACCTTTCTAGCCGCTATGCTGGATGCATATAAGTAGCCGGTCTGCCGTTTCGCAACAGCGACTGGACAAATAGAATAAAATGGAATCGTGACGCCTATGCAAGATGTAACCCGCGAGATCGACATCACCGGCGACGTCTGCCCTATGACTTTTGTCAGAACGCGCCTGGCGCTGGACCGGATGGCGCCGGGCGAGATCCTGCTGGTCAGGCTGAAGGGCGAGGAACCAATGCGCAACGTGCCGCGCACCGCCGCCGAGCAGGGGCACGAGGTGCTTTCACAGGAAACCGATCCGGCCGGCCTCTGCACGCTGCTGATACGCCGCGGCAAGTAGGGCGGCTGCCGGCAGCCTCAGCCTGGCTCTCCGGTGTCCAACCGCAACACCAGCGCATCGGAACGGTCGGAATAATAATCCCGGCGGCGTCCGACCGTGGCAAAGCCGATCCGGGTATAGAGCGCCAGGGCGACACTATTGGCGACCGATACCTCAAGAAAAACCGCCGTGGCGCCCATGCCGGCGGCAATCATTGCCGATTTCCGCAGTAACGCCGTGGCAACGCCGCCGCGCCGTGCCTCGGGAGTCACCCCGAGGGTGAGAATTTCGCCTTCGTCGGCGGCAACACGTACAAGAATCAGGCCGCCCGAGGCATGCAGAAGGCCAAACACGCCCGGCAGTTCCAGTTGCTGCCCGAAGACAGCCTGGCTCCAGGCGTCATGCGCCGGAAAGGCCGCCGCATGGATCGCCGCCATGATTTCGGCGTGGGCCGGCGTCGCGCGATACAATTTGGTTTCGTCTGTCACCGTGGCGTTACAATCTGGTGGCGGGTGGGCGCTCGCCCGGCAGCCTGGCTTCGGGCGCGTCGACATACAGCGGTTCCGCTGCCAGGGGCGGCAATGCGCCGCGGAACCGGCGCTCGGCCACGGAAGCGACGTGCCGGCCGGTGGGCAGGGCCGCATCGGTCAGCATCACGTCGGCGCCACGGGCGGCGAGGCGCGCGGCGACCTCGGCCGCCGCCGGGCCGGCGACGGCAATCGGCCCGGGCGGGTCCGGCAGGCCGGTGACCGCAAGCGACAGGATCGCGTCCCCGGTATCCAGGAAGACCCGGCCGCGCCGGCTGGGAATCGCGCACCACAGGGTCCGGCCGCTGATGATGGGCAGCGAATCGGCCAATGCCTCCCTGACCGTCACGCCGATCACCGGGCAGCCGGCGGCGAGGCCGATGCCTTGCGCCAGGGCGATGCCGCCGCGGATGCCGGTGAAGCTGCCGGGCCCGACGGTCACCCCGACCAGGTCCAGCCCGGCCGCGGTGATGCCGGCGTCGCGCAGGCAGGCCTGCGTCATCGCCGCCAGCACCGTGGCATGGCCGCGGTCGAGGTCCTGCTGCCGGCCGGCAACGACCTGGCCGTCGGCAACGACGGTCGCCGAACAGCGGGAAACGGCTGAATCAAGGGCGAGAACAGGCATGGAGGGGACGGATACCCACTGGGGTTAAAGGAGCGGCGGTTGTTGCCGTTTCGTCATACCGGGCGAAGGCCCGTGACGATCAGGACAAGGTGTCCGGCGGGGCAAGGCCGTCTCCCGCTCGTCATGGTCGGGACAAGCCGCACGGGCGCTACAGCAGACCGCAGGTCGGTTGGGACAGGGCGACGGCGCACCCGCATCGTCATGGCCCGACTCGTCCGGGCCACCTGTCGCGGCAGACGTGCTGGAATAGGTGGCCCGGACAAGCCGGGCCATGACGATGAGGACAGGCCACCTGTGCGTCCCAACCGACCTGCGGTCTGCTGTAACCTGGTACAGCGCGCCGGAAATGCCGACGGCGCTGGATGTGGCAGAAGGCCCTCCGCGCCAGCCGTCGCGGCATAAGTGCTTGAATAGGTGGCCCGGACAAGCCAGGCCATGACCCTCGCGAACAAGCGTCCCGAAGCGTATTTTCATGGTAGAAAGCGGAGAACCACGAAGTGCCACGGAGACCGGACCTTGCTGGCTTCCCGGGATTGGAGGAACAGCATCGCTGGGGTGGCGATCAAAGCGCAGCGCAGCGTCGGCGGGACTGCTTGAAGCGGTTTATGTCTTGAACCTGGTGGACGATCTGCGTTGCATCGCTGGCTGACTCGTTCACACCCTTCGTGGCGCTTGGTGATCCTTCGCGTTCTCCGTGTTGAAAGCGGTCGCCAATCCAGGCTCCGCCGCTGCCATGACCCGCCCGGGACGACACTGTCCCCGTCGCAAGAGCGCAGGGAATGGGGGCGGGCTCTTCGGCGGCCGCTACCAGGCGACCGGGCGCGGCAAACCGCCCTGTCGTCATGGCGGCTACCCGCGACAAGACCCCGGGCACAGGCTCCGGGTAGCCATATAGGGGCAAGCTTAAAGGGACAGGACCGGGTCCATTGCGTCACCGTCATGGC
Organism: Rhodopila globiformis; assembly: GCF_002937115.1. Lineage (GTDB taxonomy): Bacteria > Pseudomonadota > Alphaproteobacteria > Acetobacterales > Acetobacteraceae > Rhodopila > Rhodopila globiformis. Next base: position 56,339 of record NZ_NHRY01000232.1, read on the forward strand.
CTGGCGTGTCCCCATAGGCGCTAACTTAGGCGGCGGTTGCCACCACGTCATGGTGGGCGAAGGCCCACCATCCACGCCATCCGCGGATATCGGCACCGCAAGGCGTGGATGGCGGCCCTGCGTCCGCCATGACGGCGGAACGGTTCGCCGCACCCGGCCGCTAAAGTTAGCGCCTATGGGGACACGCCAGGCCATGACGATAGGGTGACGACCATGCCCTGTTCCCCCTGAAGTTACCGCCCATGCGGACAAGCCAAGCCATGATGGACGTGCAACGGATCGCTCCGCCAGATCCTTCTCCGCCCACCGTCTTGTCCTGACATCCATGGCTTCCACTGGCCCCGCGCCCCACGGCAGGGTCATGCCAGGATGGCAGCCTCTTCAAAGGCCAGCCGCGGCGAGCGGTTGAACACACCCGACGGATCACCATAGCCGAGATTGACCAGGAAGTTCGAGCGCCAGCCGTTGCTGTGGAAGAACGCCGCGTCGACCGTGGCGTTGTCGAAGCCCGACATCGCGCCAACATCCAGCCCCAACGCCCGCGCCGCGACGATCAGGTAGGCGCCCTGCAGGGTGCCGTTGCGGAACGCCGTGGTCGCGGCCAGCGAATCATTGCTGGTGAACCACCCGACCGCGTCCGCGTTATGCGGAAAAAGCTTCGGCAGCTTCTCGTAGAACTTCGGATCATAGGCAACGATCACGGTCACCGGCGCCGCCATGGTCTTCTCGGTGTTGCCCGACGACAGCGCCGGGCGCAGCTTTTCCTTGCCTTCCTTCGTGCGGATGAAGACGAACCGCGCCGGCGAGCTGTTGGCCGAGGTTGGCCCGAATTTCATCAAATCGTATAGTTCATGTAATGTCTCGTCCGAGATCGGCCTGTCCTGCCACTTGTTGTGCGTGCGCGCCTCGCGGAACAGCAGGTCGAGGCCTGGGGCATCGATCGTCATTGGCAACTCCTGAGCAATGTTGCGATGCAGCGTGAAAGATGCGCTGCTGTCCGTCAACCTGACGGCCCACGACAGGCGCGGCGGACCTGGCCCGCGCAGCGTTCCCAGGCTGTGAAACGGCGTGCGGAACATGACCCGGAGCGCTTCCGCCCCGGGTGGAGCGCCCTAGAACTCGACCTGTTCGACCGCCACGACTTCCGGAACATAGTGGCGCAGCATGTTCTCGATGCCGTGCTTCAGCGTCGCGGTCGAGGACGGGCAGCCGGAGCAGGCGCCCTGCATGTGCAGCCGTACGATGCCGTCGCGGAAGCCGCGGAAGACGATGTCGCCGCCGTCGCCGGCCACCGCCGGGCGCACGCGGGTGTCGATCAGTTCCTTGATCTGCTCGACGACCTCACGATCCGCCGGATCGATCTCCTCCTCGTTGAAGCCATCCTCGTCGCCCTCGATCACCGGCCGGCCGGCGACGAAATGGTCCATGATGACGCCGAGCACCTGCGGCTTCAGCGCGTGCCAGCTGAATTCGTCGGTCTTGGTGACGGTGACGAAATCGCCGCCGAGGAACACCCGCGCCACGCCCGGCAGGCCGAACAAAGCGGTTGCCAGCGGGCTGCGCGCGGCGGTGCCGGCGGAGGCGAAATCGGCGGTGGACAGGCCCATGACCTCACGACCAGGCAGGAACTTCAGGGTCGCGGGGTTCGGGGTGCCTTCGGTTTCGATAAACATGGGGAAGCGCGGTCCTCGCTATAAATACGGTTTAATCCGGACCTCGGTGGTCCACTCTGCGGCGATACATCGGTCAAGTCGCAACATATGACAAGAGGCAGCCGGCGCGGAAAACTCAGTCGGCCGCGATGGAAACGCCGCCCAGCCGCGCAGCCTCGGCATAGGCTCTGACGGCGGCGCCGAAGTGCTCGAAGATGGTGCGCGAGACGGGGTCGGTGCGCCAGTCATACTCCGGGTGCCATTGCACGCCGACGGCGAACCCGGTCGCCGAACCGGCCTGGCTGGCGGTGGCGCGCACGGCCTCGATCGTCCCGTCCGGCGCGATGGCCTCGGTGACCAGGGCCGGCGCCAGCATGTTGACCCCCTGGTTGTGCAGCGAGTTCACCGCCAGCGTCGCCGTGCCGGCCAGGCGGTGCAGCCAGCCGCCGGGCGTCAGCCGCACCGCATGCGCCTTGCCCTGGCGCACGCCGGCCGCGGGCTGCATCGGCGTCGAGTGGTCGATGCGGTCGGGCAGGTCCTGCAGCCGCTGGTGCAGCGAGCCGCCCAGGGCGACGTTCAGCTCCTGGAAGCCGCGGCAGATCGCCAGCAGCGGCACGCCGCGGGCAACGGCGGCGCGGATCAGCGGCATGGTGAAGCCGTCGCGCGCCGGGTCCTCCGGCGTGCCCTCGGCGTGCGGCGGGCCGTCGTACAGCGTGGGCTGCACGTTGGAGCGGCTGCCGGTCAGGATGATGCCGTCCAGGCGATCGAGCAGGGTCTCGATGTCGGCGGTGGGGCCGCAGGCGGGCAGCAGGATCGGGACGGCGCGGATAACCTCGTCGGTGACGCGTACGTAGGTGTCGGAGGCCGCATGGTTCGGCATGCCGAAGACGCCGAACTGCTTGGTGCAGCAACTGATGCCGATCAATGGCTTGACGACGCGCGGGGACCTCATGTCAGCAAGGATCATCTCCCAGATTCACGGCGAAAAGAAGACAATTCGACGCTCCCGCCACATGTTTGTCATGCGCGCGGGAAGGCAAGGCCCCCGGGCGGACGCGTCAGGGGCGGACGCGTCAGGGGCGGACGCGTCAGGGGCGGTTGGCGGCTGGGGTGGTGACCTGCTCGAACAACTGCGGGTCGAAACTGCCGCCAAGCTGGACGTCGGAGAGCGTGACGTGAGTGACCCGACGCTGCGCGTCCACCACGGTCCATTGCTTCAGCGCCAGCGGGGTGTCGGCGAAGATCAGCGTCAGCGACCCGTCGCCGGGGCTCTCCGTGCGCACCATCGTCATCTGCAACTGGCCCGGCAAGCGCTGGATGTCGGTGACGGTGACGGCGCCGGTCAGGCTGACGTGGTCCGCCAGCAGGATGCCGAGCGGCGTGCGGTTCAGGGGGATCTTGCTGGTCTGGTCCAGCGACGAGTCATGGAACGTCAGCACCCCGTGCGAGGCGACCAGCAGGAACGGCGCCGGCGGCTTGTACTGGAACCGCATCTTGCCCGGGCGCTGCAGCCAGGCGGTACCTTCGGAGATCTGGCCGTCCTCGGTGGTCTGGATGAAGTGTGCCTTCAGCGTCCTCAGCCCGTTCAGATAATTCTCGACCCGCGCGATGTCGTAGCGATCGGCGGCGGAAGACTTCGCGGCCCGGGCGGCGGACGGCAGCAGGGCGGCGGCGAGCAGCAGGAATCGACGGGAAATCATGCCGGACATTTGCCGCCCCGGCCGCCGGTTTGCAAATGATATCCGGCTCATCGGCGATCCGCCTTCGTCGTCATGGCGGTCGCCGCCATCCCGAGGTCAATGCGACATTCCGCCTATTCCGCCGGCGCCGGTACGGCCGCGGCCCACAGCGCCGGCTCCAGCTCTTCGGGGCGGTTGGGGAAGAACAGCGCGCAGCCCAGGGTGACGACCGAGAACGCCGCCAGCACCAGGGTGGCCGTGGCGACGCTGCCGGTGCGTTCATGCAGGATCGACACCAACGGCGCCGCGGCGGCCGCGCCCAGGAAGCCGACGAAGAAGCGGACGGAATAGATCCGCGCCCGCAGCGCCGGGGAGATGTAGCGCGCCGCCATCGTCTCGTTCACCGTCACCTGGCCGAAGATCGAGGCCGCCACCACGCCGGCCAGCGGCAGCGCCAGCCAGCCCTGGGCGAACGACAGCGCCGCCATCGCCGGCGCCAGCACCAGGCTGACCGGCAGGAACACCCGCTTCAGCGTATTGCGGTCGATCATCCGCCCGACCGAGAACTGCGTCAGCGCGCCGCACAGCGTCACCAGGAACGCCGCGGCGCCGACCAGCGGCAGCAGCGCGGCGTTGCCGGCCAGGCGCTCCTGCAACAGTTTCGGCAGCAGGATCGTATAGGCGTTGAACACCAGCCCCGACGACATGGCGATCAGCATCAGGACCAGCACCGCGCGCCGCACCAGGTGGCGCGGGATGGGCGGGAAGGGACGGGCGCCGACATGCGCGCTGGCGTGGGCGAGCGGCGTGCGCATCCAGGCCAGGCCGGCCAGGGCGCAGAACAGCCCGGGCGCGACGAACGCGGCCCGCCAGCCCAGCGCGTTGGCCAGGAACGCGGTGATCACCGGCGCCAGAGCGACGCCCAGGTTGCCGAACACGCCGTTGACGCCGATGGAGCGGCCCGGCCGGTCGCCGGCGGCCTCGACCAGCATGGTGGTGCCGATGGGGTGGTAGATCGCGGTGAAGCCACCGGCGGCGGCGAGCGCCACCGCCAGCATCAGCGGCGAACGCGCCAGGCCGGCGGCGGCCAGGCTGGCCCCGGTGCCCAGGAAGAACGCCGTCATCAGCGCCTTGCGCCCGTAATGCTGCACCAGCCAGCCCTGCGGCAGCGACAGCAGCCCGTACAGCACGAACATCCCCGTCGCCAGCGCCAGGATCGGCCCGTAGTCCGCACCGAACGGCCCGCCCGGCACCGCCATCGCCAGCACGGCGGTGGGCAGGATCAGCAGGCTGTAGTGGGTGATGCTGTGGGCGGTGTTGATGAACACGATCTGCCGGGCGGCGGGAGTCATGGACGGTTCCTCCTCAGGGCGCGGCTTCGGCTGGTGCCCCGGGTAGCCGCCATGACGGTTGAAACGTCCGTGCCACGCCAGGAGCGGTTGTTCTGCGTCAAGCCCTTTGCTGGATCCGGCATCGGCTTTCTTCCCTCACTCCCACCTGGCTGATGCGCCGGAAATGCCGGCTCCCGGTATGACAATTGCGATCGCTGGCGCCTCGACATCACCTTCACCGATGTTATCGTTCTTGTCCATGTTGCGGGTCCGGCGGGATGCGACGCCGTTCTGACAGGTGTAAGCACCACCGCATCGGCCAGGCCGCGTGCGCTCCGGCGTGCCCGGATCGTCGTGCCCGTCATCGGTTCGCATTCGACATCCGCAGTGGCGGCACGTGCCCCCGGCTCGCCAGCCGGCTGCGCCCGAGATGGCCGCTGCTCGGGCCATGTCTTTTCCAACCGCTGCATTTTCCGGAGTCCGCTTGCTGCCCGCGATACGACGCGTCCTGTGCCGGAGGGCGAGTGCCGCAAGTAATTTGCGCCGGTCCATCCGGAACTCGGTGTTCTGAACGAAGGAATATTTGACCATTCGAAAAAACCAAATTCAGGACAACCGCTTTATTGACATATCTCAACACCTCGCTTCGTGAATCAATTTAACCATTGGCGTAAGGCCCTGCATCTGACGTTCGCCGGCGCCTGACGATGCCATGGACGGCCGGGGCGTGATGCCTCCGTGCGGAACAGATGGTTTCCATGATGCCGTTACGGGGCCAGGGATCTCAATTCCTGCAGCGTATGCGGGTCATGGAACGCAGTCCTGCATTCTCCGGAGGAACAATGCCGAGCACGCCATCAGCCAACGGCACGGTCGTTACCGCAAACGGCGGTACGATTACGGATACGCACTATAACAATTGGACTCTTTCCAACGGGCAGGTCGCGGTCAACGGCGTCGTTGATCCCACCACCGCCAATGTCATCGAACTGGCCTATGTCAATGGGTCCGTCTGGCAGGAGAACGCCGGTGATCTGTGGTGGGCCAAGTCCAGTCCCGGCGGCACGTGGCTGCCCGCCAACGGCACACCGGTCAGCCCGCTGTTCGTTTCGATCGGTCCGATATCGGCAAATGACACGGTGGCGACGGCGCCGGGTCAGACGATCACCGACGCCAGCCACAACGTGTGGTCGCTCAGCGCCGGCGGACAGGTGGTGACGGATGGCGTCGTCGATCCCGCCACCGCCAAAGTCATCGAACTGGCCTATGTCAACGGACAGCTCTGGCAGGAGAATGCCAGTCATCTGTGGTGGGCAAAATCCAGTCCCGGCGCCCCGTGGCTGCCTGCCCCGGGCACCTCCACCAGCCCGCTGCCGGCGTCGGGGATTGTCTCGGCGAACAACACGGTTGTTATGCTCAGCGGCCAGATCACCGATGCCAACCACAATACCTGGTCGATCAGTGCCCATGGGCAGGTCGTCGTGAACGGCGTGGCCGATCCGACCACCGCCAACGTGATCGCGCTGGCTTACGAGAACGGCCAGCTCTGGCAGGAAAACAGCAGCGACCTGTGGTGGACCAAGTCGAAGCCCAGCGATATCTGGCAGCCTGCCCATGGCACGTCCGCCAGCCCGATTCCCACCCGGCTCTGGGTCGGCGGCGGCGGCAATGCGGCGGGCAATCCGGCCAACTGGTCGCCGGCCGGCGTGCCGCAGCCGGGCGATACGCTGCAGATCGCCGGCGGCAAGACGATCAACGTGATGGGCAATGATCTGGCGGGCGACACGCTGACTGTCACCGGAACCGGTTCCGCGGGACCCCGTGTCACGATCAACGCCAGCCACAAGGCCCAGCTCAATCTGCAGGATTATAATGCGCCCGTCACCCTGAACGTGTCGGACACGGTTTCGCTCAATGCGATATCGCAATACGGCCTGGATGCCTCCGGCGGCACAATCCAGTTCATCGGCAACAACGCGCTCGGACACAGCTCGGTGCTCAACGCCACCCTGAGCGGCAGCGCGACCGTCCTGCTGGCCGGCTCGCCGGGTGAGGGCGCCTCGGCCGAGATCAACGGCGCGGCCGGGCCGAATCTGACGTTCAGCCTGCAAGGCCTGGCGAGCATGCAGATCGACCATCCCGGTCAGTTCGCCGGCGCATTGAACCTCTCCGGCAATACCCCGCCGTTCGGGACGGTGCTGCTGGCCGGGCTGACCGCCACCAGGGGCACGCTGATGAGCGGCGTCCTGAGCCTGTTCAATGGCAACCAACTGGTCGAGCACGTCCGGGTAGGCGGCTATACGGCCAATCTGGGGCTGGACCAGACGAGCGCGGGTGTCATTCTCAACCAGACTCACTCGGGCTCCATTCCGTTGACGATCGCATAGGCCCGCCGACGCGGCGCGGCGCGCCAACACTGGTCCCGGTGAATGGCGCGCCGCCGTTTCGCATCCCTGGTAAGGCGCCCGGCGTGCAACGATCCAGGCGTCGCCGCGGCTGCTTCACCGCGTGCCGTAGAACCGGTCGCCGGCGTCCCCCAGCCCGGGCCGGATGTAGCCGTGGCTGTCCAGTTCGCGGTCGATCGCGCCGGTGAAAACGGGCACGTCGGGATGTGCCCCGGTGAATGCCGCGATCCCCTCCGGCGCGGCCAGCAGGCAGACGAATTTCATCGCCGTCACCCCCGCTTGTCTCAGCCGGCTCGCCGCCGCGGCTGCCGAGTGCCCGGTCGCCAGCATCGGATCCACCAGAATCACCAGCCGATCGGCGATGTCGCTGGGGAGCTTCAGGTAGTATTGCACCGGCTGCAGCGTCGCCGGGTCACGGTACAACCCGATATGGCCGACGCGGGCCGAGGGCACCAGGTCGAGCATGCCCTCCAGGATGCCGTTGCCCGCGCGCAGGATCGAGACGATGCACAGCTTCTTGCCGAGCAGGTAGTCGGCGCGCATCGGCTCAAGCGGCGTTTCGATGTCGATCTCTTGCAATGGCAGGTCGCGGGTGACCTCATAGGCCATCAGCAGGCTGATCTCGCGGGCGACCTGCCGGAACTTTCCGGTTGGAGTCTCCTTGTCCCGCAGCAGCGTCAGCTTGTGCCGCAGCAGCGGATGATCCAGCACCGTGATTGTCGCCATGAGTCTGCTTCCCTATGTTACCCGCCTGGGCTACCCGCCTGGCCGCGACGATCCGCACGACCACCAGGGCACGGACGATACCGGCAAAGGAAAACAATGTCGTCAGGGTTCCCAACCCATGCGGCAGCGGGGTGATGACGCTGGTGGCCAGGCCGACGGTGTCCGGCGGCAGGGTGTGGCTGCGGCCGGCAGCGTGCAGGCGAATGCGTCTCGGGACAGGGTGACCCCGGCCAGGGGAATGCCGATCATGATGCACGCGCCGCTTCTATAACGATAACCGAACAATGCTCGTTATCGCGGGTATTAGTTGCCGCCTCCAACCCGGCATGGCCGCCTGTGGAAGTGGATACCGGCAGGTGTCCCGCTCCCGGACACGGGCAAGGAACAAGGACATGGTGGGGATGGAAGCGACACCCAGGCTCAGCCGGCGCCGGCCGGTGTTGCGGGCCGCATGGCTGGCCGCCGCGTTCGTCGCCGCGGCCGGCACCGCGACGGCCGCGGACTGGCCGATGATCAGCCACGATCCGTCGGGCAACCACAGCCAGCCGGACGAGACCGCCATCAGCGCCGCCAATGTCAGCCGCCTTGCGCCGCACTGGGTGCTGACCGTCGCGGGCATCGTCACTGCCACCCCGGCGGTGGTGAACGGCGCCGTGTATTTTCCTGACTCGGGCGGCAAGTTCTGGAAGGTCGACGCCAGGACCGGCCGGGTGGCCTGGTCCGTATCGGTTGCCGAACTGACCGGCGGCGGGAAGGCGTCCTCCCGCACCAGCCCGGCCTATGCCGACGGCATGGTGTTCATCGGCGCCAATGCCGGCGCGCAGCTGATTGCCGTGGACGCCGGCACTGGCCGGAAGCGCTGGATGACGCAGCTCGACACCCATCCGTCGGCGCTGCTGACCGGCTCGCCGGTTGTCGTCGGCGACCGGATCTACATGCCGGTGTCGTCGAACGAGCAGATGGCGGCGGCGAAGCCCGGCTACGCCTGCTGCACCTTCCGCGGCAGCCTGGTCGCGCTGGACATCCATACCGGGAAGATCGTGTGGAAGACCTACACGATGCCCGACAACGGCGGCCGGGCAGGCGGCTTCAGCGGCGGCGCGGCGCTGGCGATTCCCGCGGTCGATGCCGAAAAGGGCATCATCTGGTTCGCGACCGACCATCAGTACACCCAGCCGGAGTCGGTCGTCGCCTGTCTTGCCGGGGCGGCGGATGACTGGAAGCCGGGGTGCTATCCGCCCGACGCGCGATTCAATTCCCTCGTTGCGCTCGATCTTGCCACCGGCCAGCCGAAATGGTCGTTCCGCGGTTCGGGCGCGGACGTGTACCGGTTCGCCTGCGGCACGTTGCCGCAGCCGTGGGACGCGCTGGCCAAGGACTATACCGGCGCCGGCCCGGCCCGCTATTGCCCGCCGGCCGGCGACTTCCTGGACTGGTCCTTCGCGACCGGGTCGCCGCAGCTGTTCCGCGCCACGGCTGGCGGCAAGCCACGCGACCTGGTGGGCGTCGGCGAGAAGAGCGGCATCTACTGGGTGTTCGACGCCCTGACCGGCGAGCCGGTCTGGCACACCCTGATCGGCCCCTATTCCGAGCCGGGCGGCATCACCTGGGGCGCGGCGTATGACGGGAACCGCATCTATGTCACGCTGGCCAACGTCGACCACACGCCGTACCGGTTGGCCTCCGGCCGGATCGCCGAGGGCGGCTTCTGGACGGCGCTCGATCCGGCCACCGGCAAGGTCGTCTGGCAGACCGCCGAACCGAAGGGCGCGCTGGTCTATGCCGCCCCGGTCGTCGCCAACGGCGTGCTGTATGTCTCGTCGCTGGAAAAGGGCGAGGGCAAGCAGTTGTACGCGCTCGATCCGGCGACCGGCGCGATCCTGTGGCAATTCTCCACTGGCGGCTCGGTGATGGCGCACCCGGCGGTGGCCGACGGCATGGTGTTCTGGGGCTCGGGCGCTCCGTCGTGGTTCCCCGAGGCGGTGGGCAACGACAAGGTCTTCGGCCTGAGCGTCGACGGGCGCTAGTACCGCTCGCCGGAAGAATCGACCCTGTTGGACGTGGCGGAGGGTGCGCCGCCGCTTGCCTTGGCCATGGGCCGCAACGACTGGGCGGCTGGGTCCGGTCCCTGGCGGATGGTGCCAGAGTCATCCGGAACTGTCCGTGCCTGTTCATCCTTCCGTAATTTTCAACACGGAGAAAGCGGAGGGCCACCAAGGGCCACGAAGACCGGACCTTGCTGGCGGATCGGGACCTGGCCAGGCGCAGGATC
>NZ_NHRY01000232.1:66503-71966 GCF_002937115.1 Rhodopila globiformis
AGTCATCCGGAACTGTCCGTGCCTGTTCATCCTTCCGTAATTTTCAACACGGAGAAAGCGGAGGGCCACCAAGGGCCACGAAGACCGGACCTTGCTGGCGGATCGGGACCTGGCCAGGCGCAGGATCGGGCTGGTGCATCGCAGCACCGGCGCAGGCGTGCCCGGATGCCGCGTGCCTGAAGGCGGGGCGGCACTGCTTCATGGCCTGAGAGCCTGAAAATCAACCGGCTTTCTGGACGAATCCAAGAACTATTGCAAACCGTGAATCGGTTGAGACGAATGTGCCGGAACGGCAGCGACAGCCCTTGGAGGCACGGGTGCCGCCTTGGCGGCGAGGTTGCGCCGATGCAGCAACGGGCTGCGGCGTTGGCGGCCGATCGGCGATGTCGTACTGGCGGAAAATCCGCGAATTCCACCACCACGGAGACACAGAGCCACAGAGATCGAAACCGCCGCGTCGCCGACGGCTTCGTTGCAATCTCTGTGTCACTGTGTCTCTGTGGTGAACCATTGTCGGCCGCCGCAGGCACCGGCCATGATAGGGACGCACGCCTGTGGCAGCACCGTCGTGTGGTCTGAACGGGCGCTCCGGCCCGCGGCCCGAACAGAGCGATGCCGCCGCTGTATGCCTGCAAGCGAAGTCCCAACTGTTCCGCGCTATGCTGGAGCAACTTCGGCTCCGGCCAGGAGTCGATTGATTTTCAGGCTCTGACTCGTTCACACCGCTTCGTGGCCCTTGGTGATCCTCCATCGTCCTCCGTGTTGAAAACCGGTCGGCGATCGAGGCTCTGCCGCCGCCTTCGACCCCACCCGGGACAGTCGCACCGCTGGCCGCAAACGCCCGTTGCCGTTCGGCCCGCCATAGTCCGCAAGGGCTGGAGGAACAGGCGCTGAATTTCCGACGGGCGGTAGTAGGGCAGGGGCGCGATTCGCCCGGTGGGCATCAGGGTGGGCATCAGGGTGGGCATCAAGGTCCGCGGGCCGACGATGGGGCGGCCATGAAAATGACCAATTCTTCACATTTTGGATGCGGTGTCGAAAGCATGTTCGGCTATCCTTGCGCCGTGTTCCAACAACCGTGGAGACAAGCATGCGTCCGTCCCGAACTGTTCTTGCCGCCGGTGCGGCGGTTTTGGCGCTGACTGGCCTCGCGGGCGTTGCCTCTGCCGAAACAGCCAACGCCCATGTCATGACCGTCCGGCTGCCGGACGGAACCATCGAGCAGATCCGCTACAGCGGTGACGTCCCGCCGCGGGTCGTGATCGCCCCGGACACCGCGGCCTTCGCATCCCCGTTCGCCATGTTCGACCAGATGACGGCGCTGATGGACCGCCAAGCCGCGGCGATGATGCGGACGATCAATGCCATGATGGCACAGCCGTTCCCGGGCCCGGCCACCGAGGCCGCGTTCGGCGCCGTCCCGGCCGGAGCGGGCGTGTGCATGCACAGCGTCCAGATCACCTATACGGGTCACGGGCAGCCGCGTGTCGTTTCGCAGACCTCGGGCGATTGCGGCGCATCGGGGGCCACCGCCGTACCGGTACAACTGCCGGCGGCACCCGTCCCGGCTCATAATCCGCATACAATCGAGGTCAAGGCCGGCAACCCGTATCACAACCTGGTGCATCCGCTTATCGCCTGGAACAACTGACCCGATCAGCGTGTGACGGAGACAGGGTGTCTCCGCCTCGTGTCGCATCGGCATGGACCCGCTTTCAGAGCATCGGTTCCAGCATTCGTGCCGCGACCGGTGGCCCGAACGAGCCGCATTGGCTTTAAAACAGGCGGCCGGCAGCACGATGGTTGCCACTGCGTGATGGCCGGGCGTGTCCCGGCCATCCGCGTTTCGACGGTGGGGGTAGATGGCCGGGACACGCCCGGCCATGACGCAGTGGCAACGGATCGGGCGCCAAATCCCTCTCCATCCAACGCCCTGTCCTGATACGCATGGGGACACGCCCGGCCATGACGATAGGGCGACGACCACGCCCTGTTTCCCCTATAAGCCAGCGCGGGTGCAGCTGTCGGCTTCGCGGTGACCAGGATGCACCGACGGTCGTTCATGGCCTCCAGTGCGCCGGTCGATGCGGCCTGGCGGCAACATCCGCGCAGCCAAAAAGTCGCCTCCCTGGAAACGTCGTCGGTTCCGCTGCGTTGTGGCCCGGCATTCGAAGGAGGTTCCTGATGCGTTATCTGATCCTGGCCCTGCTGCTCGTGGGCTTTGCCGGCACCACCTACGCGGCGGACAATGCCACCGACAAGAAGCCGGCCGGCGCCGTCAAGGGCGCTGCTGTCGGTGGCCTCGCCGGCCATGAGATGGGCAGTGGCCACGGCGTGGCCGGTGCCGCCGTCGGCGCCGCCGCCGGTCATCACCAGGCCAAGAAGGCCGAGGAGAAATAGCAACAGTAGCGCCGCGCGGATTGCAACCCGGGTCGGGCCGATCTAGAGCACTGCCAGCCTGACCGGGCCGCGAGGCGACCGCAGGCTGATGAAATTGCTTGCGAAACGTCGCCCGGAGCGTTTCCGCCTGGGGTGGGAACGCTCCGGAACGGCCGAAAAACCGTCCGAGGAAAACGATCCGACATGAGTGCCACCGTCCTCTACTCCGAGAACATCTATCCCGACGACAGCGTCGAGCGCCGCATCTACGGACCCGGCGTGCGGGTGATCTTTCCGGGAGCCACGGCCGGCCTCGCGGATCTGCCGGATGATGCTTGCGCCGCCGCCGAAGGGCTGATGATCCTGCGCTACAAGGTCACCGCCGGCGACCTCGCGCGCTTTCCCCGCCTGAAGGCGATCTGCCGCATGGGTGTCGGCTACGACAACCTCGACCGCGCCGCCGCGGCGGAACGCGGCATCATGATCCTGAACGTGCCCGACTACGGCACCACCGAAGTGGCGGACCATGCCATGGCGCTGGCCCTGTCGCTGCGGCGCGGCCTGCTGCTGCATCACGACGCCCAGCGCGCCAACCCGGCGGCGCCGTGGCGCACCATCGAGGACCCGCTGCTGCGGCGGTCGTCGGTGCAGACCTTCGGCATCGTCGGCATGGGTCGGATTGCCACCGCCGTGGCGCTGCGGGCAAAGGCGTTCGGCTTCCGCGTCGTGTTCTTCGACCCCTACCTGCCGAACGGCGTGGAACTCGGCCTGGGCGTCGAGCGCGCCGCTACGCTCCCGGAACTGCTGCGCCAGACCGACACGCTGTCGGTCCACACCCCGCTGACCCGCGAGACCCGCGGCCTGCTGGGCCTGACGGAACTGTCGCTGCTGCCGCGCGACGCCGTGGTGGTGAACACCGCCCGCGGGCCGATCGTCGACATCGACGCCCTAGGGACGCTGCTGAAAAGCGGCCATCTTGCCGGCGTCGGGCTGGACGTGGTGCCGGTCGAGCCGCCGGTCGAGCCGGTGCCGGAACTGATGCGCGCCTACCGCGCCCGCGAGCCCTGGACGCTGGGGCGGCTGATCATCACGCCGCACTCAGCGTTCTTCACCCCGGAAGCCTGGCAGGACATTCGCGTGAAATCAGCCGAGACGATGCGCGCGGCGCTGCTCGGCCCGCGCCCGCAGAACGTCATCCCGCCGGAGAGCGACTGAGGGGCACCTGGAGTGCAGAAGCGGCTTGCCGTCTGGCCGGCAAACGGAAGTGATGGAATCATGGTGCTGTTGGTCCGGCAGGAGCGAGGTCTGAGAGGGTGCCTCTCCGGCGGGGACAGCGTGGTCGATGGCGCATTTCTGTTCGCACAGAGACGAACTGAGGGCTGTGGAGGGCCGCTGAGGATCAGGGGGACGTCGTATGGGCTGGTGCGGTTGTTGCCGTCGTGGCAAGCCGATTGCCTGATGCGGCTGCACGCCCGCCGGCGGTGGCGCATGGCTAAACCCGACCTTCACACAAGAATACTACAGCAGACCGCAGGTCGGTTGGGACACTGAGGCCCCCTGTCCTCATCGTCATGGCCCGGCTGGTCCCTACGCAATGCACACATCCTGGAAACGAGTGGGAAATGACCGTAAAATCAAGTGCTTGCCTGGGCGCCAAGAGCGTTCCCCCATCGTCATGGCCCGGCTTGTCCGGGCCACCTGTCGCGGCACAGGTGCTGGAATAGGTGGCCCGGACAAGCCGGGCCATGACGAAAGGGAAACGCAGCGGCGGACCGTTTCCGAGATGTGTGCATCCCGTAGGGCTCGTCCGGGCCACCTATCGCGGCACATGTGCTGGAACAGGTGGCGCGGACGAGCCGGGCCATGACGATGAGGGAGCGCCGTCGCCCTGTCTCAAGCGACCTGCGGCCTGCTGTAACGCTTAAATCATCGGCCGACTCCGAAAGAGGAATTCATTCACGCAGATGGGGTGGACGGCCCCAACGGCTCTGAGGCCCTCACAGGTCCTCAGCTTGTTCTCTGTGCGAACAAAAATACCCTCGCAACCGGGCTGTCGCGACCAAGCAGCGATCCAACAAAGCCGCCGTTCCGGCAGATCGTTTCGAGATATGCGTATCCTGCAAGGCTTGTCCGGGCCAACCGTTCCAGCACGCGTGCCGCGACAGGTGGTCCGCACAAGCAAGCCATGGCGATGCCGGAGCCTGCCCGGCCATGACGAGGGAGCCAACCGTCCTGCCCCAGACAGAACGGCCTCCCCCTATGACATCCAGTGCGGCGGCTGCCACTGCCAGCCGGAGGACGTGCGCGACCACCATCCGGGCATCCACATGTTGCCATGGCCCGCCGCCGGCACGTACTGACCCTTGGCCCAGACGTAGCCGCTGCCGTTCCAGTCCCAGTGCCCGGGCTGCCACATCAGCGCCTCGGCCGTCACCGGCGGCTTCGGCTGGGTCTCGGGGATCGGCGGTGGAACGGGCGGGTAGGGGTTGTTTTCGGCGAACTGGCCCTGGGCGCAGCCGAACAGCAGGCCGATCGCCAACAGGGCGGGGAAGACGGGAAGGTGCCTCATGGGTGCTCCGTCGAAACGGTGGATCATTCTGGCAACAAGACAGATACGACAGCCTGCGCGGCAATGCCCTCGCCGCGGCCGGTGAAGCCAAGCCGTTCCGTGGTGGTGGCCTTGACCGAGATGCACCCGGCCCCGACCCCCAGCAGCGAGGCCAGCCGCGCGATCATCGCCGGCGCATGCGGCGTGATCTTCGGCCGCTCGCAGATCAGCGTCACGTCGGCGTTCACCAGCCGCCCGCCGCGCGCGGCAATGCGCTCGGCCGCGTGCGCCAGGAACCGCGCGCTGTCGGCGTTCTTCCAGGTCGCCTCGCTCGGCGGGAAATGCCGGCCGATGTCGCCCTCGGCCAGCGCGCCATAGATCGCGTCGCACAGCGCATGAATGCCGACATCGGCGTCGGAGTGTCCCGCCAGGCCCTTGTCATGCCGCACCTCCACGCCGCACAGGAACAGCGGCCGCCCGGCCTCCAGCACATGCACGTCGAAGCCGGTGCCGACGCGGCAGACCCCGGCCCCCCC
>NZ_NHRY01000233.1 GCF_002937115.1 Rhodopila globiformis
TCCTGATAGATGAAGACCCGACCACTCTCGATCATTTGGTTATGTGGCGTTCAAAGGCCACCAACCGGCCCTGGCAGCCGCATTCGGCGCTGAACGCCACATATCCACCGGCGCCACATTACGCATCCGGCTTTCCGACTGGCTTCACGGCCGTTCAAGACGTAGCCCCACGCCGTCGACAGTGACGCAGTCGCGGCACGCCAAGCTCGCCGAACACCGCGGTCATCGTAAACGGCCCAATCGCCCGCGCAGGCAATTTATGGCGCCGAGCCAGGAAGTTCCGCACGCGGTCATAGACATGCGCTTCAATGGCCTTGTCCGTGACATAGTGAGAGCCGGGACTGAAGTAGCCGCACCAGCCGCGCAACACCCGGTTCAGCGTCTCGCGCACGTCGCTTCACGTTCCCATGTTGTCTTTCCAGGGAAGGAACTCCATCAACTGCGCGAAAAGCGCTTTGCCGGTGCTCTTGGGGTCTCCTCGGGTCGCCCCGGAAGCGCGCACCGCGTTCAAATCGCGGACACCGGATTTTCCCCTGAAGCCCGTCTAACTCCTGGCGTTCAGGGAAGTTCGTTCGCAGTTAACCGGACAGCAATGATGCAGGGCTTCAGCCGTATCGAGCAATCAATATTAAATTCGTTATTATATTGACGTCTGTGCGCTCTGTGACTCTGGTATGGAAATACGGTTCCGCAGGGTCATCGCCCCATCGTCATGGCCGGGCGTGTCCCTACCAAATTCACACATCGTGCGAACGATCGTCCGATGGTCTTCAAAGTCTGGATTTTGCGGCTCATTACGATACATTCGGAGCACCAGATCGGGCGGCGGCGCGTCCAACCGTCCGTTATCGACGCCGCTGCGGAATTGTTTCCACGATCTGTGAACCTGATAGCGTGTCCCGGCCATCTACCCCCCCGCCATCGAAGCGCAGATGGCCGGGACACGCCCACGGCTGTCCGGTACGATTTATGCTTGCGGCTGATCATTTCTTCCTCTCGGCTTTGCCTGGCCTAGCCGGCGTTGCGCCACGCTGGGCGGCAGCAACGCCTCCAGCGGCCGCACGAGCATCAGGTTGGTCCGCACCAAGCGGGCGAAGTCGAGCAGGCTGAGTGGCACACTGTGACGCTTGTGGGCCGTGTGCAGCAGCAGATAGGTGATCAGCGCCGTGGTCACCTGGGTGGTTACGGCATTGGCCGAGGCGCCGTAGAAGTGGCGGATCTTCAGCACCTGTTTGATCCAGCGGAAGAACAGTTCGATCTGGCAACGCCGCTTGTAGAGGGCGGCGATCTCGGCGGCGGGGGCGTCGAGATCGTTGCTCAGGAGGCGCAGCACCGCGCCGGTGTCGATCCGGACCTGGATCTCGCGCACCGCCCGGTTCAGCGGATTGCGCCGGCTGCGCGCCTGCCGCTGCGGCAGAAAGCCGATCCGGTCGGACAAGATATGATCCGCCCCGGCCGGCAGCGGGCGGATCTCGCTCACCGCCAGCGGGGTGTTGCGCTTCAGCCGGGTGACGATGCGGCACGGCGCGGCATCGAGCTTGGCCCACCAGCCATAGTCATAATAGCCGAGGTCATAGACATAGGTGGCGCCGGGCTCGAGCGGCATGGTCTGGGCCGCAGTGATGTCGTTGACGTTGGCCGCGCTGATGGCGGCGTAGATCGGCCGGCCTTCGCCCTCGTCATAGATCACGTGCATCTTGGCGCCGCAGGTGGTGGTGGAATAGCGCGCCCAGCCGGCAGAGCGGGCCGAGAGGGCGAGGAAGGAGGCATCGATCAGGTAGACGCTCTCCGCCAGGTGCCGCTTCTGGGCGCGGTTGAGGTGGTTGATCATCGCCAGCAACAAGGCAACGAACAGCGCGCAGGGGCGGTAGCGGTTGGCATCCGACAGGGTCGAATGTGCCGCCGGCGTCACCTCCAGCGCCGCCAGTTGCTCCGCCTGGCTGTGCATCTCCAACGCGATCTCGCCCAACGAGGCGGCGCCGATCAGCTGCGCAAAAATCAGCGCCACCAGATGGCTCTTGGCGGAAAAGCCGCGCACTTTGGCGGCCTGCGCCGGTTCGGCGCTCAACTCTGCGAAGCGCTCCCACGGCACGTACTGCAGGAGTTGATACAACACAGTATCCTGCGGGCGCACGGCATGATCCTCCCTGGCTTGGGACACGTTGCTCAACGGTCGGAGCCAAGGATATCAATGCCGTGCACCGGCGAACAGCGGGATAGCAAGAAACGTACCGGACAGCCGTGGGCGTGTCCCGGCCATGACGGTGAGAGAACGGTCGCGGCGGCGCCAAATCCTTCCCGGTCCAGCGCGCTATCCTGATACCCTTGGGGACACGCCCGGCCACGACGGAGAGGCAACAGCCGCCGCCCGGTCAGGGCCGTGCGGGTTGACGGGCGCTTCCTTTTGCCTGCGCTCGCCTGAACGACGCGGGCTTGGAGGGCGGCAGGAACCGTGCCCCGGTTTCCCCGAGCTGCGGTCCCATATGCTGGCGATGATGTTCGAGGGCGAACACGTTGCTGTAGAGTTGCGCGACCCACTGCCGCCCCTCCATCGTCAGCTCGAGGTGGCCGATGGCGTCGCCGATATAGGGCTCGACCTTGCTCCAGAAGAACGCCGGATACTGTTCGGCGACGTCGGCGGGGCTGGCATACCCCAGCCGCTGGTTGATCCCGGTTTCGGCGAATTCATGAAACAGCGCATTGAGCTTGCGCGGATACAGCGGATCCCCGAGCTGGCCGATGAGATCCGCGGCGCGGACCAGCCCGGCCTCGGTATCGGTTTCCGCATGGTCGTCGTCGTCGGGCACCGGAAAGCGCGTGAGCTCGATCGACCGCGCGATCCGCGCGCCGTCGATCAACGGATGCGACGCGAAGCGGTCAAGCACGATGAGCTGCGAGCGGGAGACGTGGTAAGGCGCCAGATAGGCATCCGATGCGCCACGCGGCAGGCGGATGGTGTTGCCGGCTGCGTCGATCACCTGCTCGTCCCCCTGGTCGCCCGGGCAGATGCCGCGCAGGTAGCCAAGGTCGTGGCACAGCGCCGCGATGACGAGATGGAGCCATTCCTCCGGCGAAACCGTCCGCCGCAGGCGCAGTCCGCGCGCGATGTCCTGCGCGGCCAGCGTCACCATCGCGGTGTGCACGGCGTTGTGGTAGAGCGCGTCGCTTGCCGCGATCAGCTCGATGACGAGGCGGCCGGCCTCGTCGAGGAAGGCGGCGACGTGGGGCATGCTGCCGCCGAACGTGCGGAGAAAGACGCTCGATAGCCTTGTGCCGAGTTCCTCGGAGAGAAGCGCTGCGGCGTTCAGCATATGGCCTCCAACCTGCGCCAGGGGCGTTGCAATGTGGCAGTGTAGATGACCGCTTCGTCACAAACCAGACGTTTGAGGTCCCGGGTCCGGGACGTGCGTTTTGCCTCACCGTCCGCGAACGGCATGCGTCTGCGCACCGCCGGACACTGGTGCCAGGAACGCCTTCCGGCCTCCGCCGGAAATCCGCTTTTGTTGCTGGAGCAAACCGAGCTGCGGCGTTGGAAACGCGTCAGAACCAGCTGGCCTTGTCCACCACGTTGCGCAGCGGCCGCCCCTCGGCGAACGCCCGGCAATTGTCCTGGATGATCTGGAACCGCCGCTCGTTCAGGTGCGGCCCGTAGCCGGCCATGTGCGGGGTCAGCAGCACGTTCGGCAGGCCCCACAACGGATGTTCGGCGGGCAGCGGTTCCTGTTCATAAACGTCCAGCGCCGCCCCGGCGATGGAGCCGGCCTGCAGCGCCGCGACCAGGTCATCCAGCTTCGTGGTCATGCCGCGGCCGATGTTGATGAAGAACGCCGTCGGCTTCATCAGGCGGAGCCGGGCGGCGTTGAAGAAGCCCTCGGTAGCGGGCGTGTGCGGCACCGTCAGGATGACGAAATCGGCGCGCGGCAGCAGCGAGTCGAGCCACTCGGCCCGATGCAGTTCGGCCACGCAGTCCGGCCGCTCCGTGCAACGGGCATCAGTCGCCAGCACCTGCATGCCGAAGACGGCCAGCAGGCGTGCCGTTTCTGCGCCAATGCCGCCCAGGCCGACGATCAGTGCCGTGGCCCCGGGCAGCGCGACGACGCCGTGATCCTCGGGCGGCTTGGCCCAGACGCGGCGGAGCTGCTGCGGGATGAAGACATGCAGGCCGCGGGCGAAGGCCAGCACGAAGGCCAGGATGTGGGCGCTGATGTGGTCGTTGTAGATCTCGCGGAAGTTGGTGACGGTCACCGGGTGCGCAATCAGCGCCGGATAGTAGTATCCGGCGGGCGGCGCGGCCTGCGGCGCCTGCAGCCAGCGCAGCCGCCCGGCTTTCGCCAGCAGGTCGTGCGGCAGGGTTCCGTACGCCGCGTCGGCGTCGGCAATGGCCCGGGCGGCGGCTTCGGCATCCTCGGCGATGACCAGGTTCATGCCGGGCACCGTCCCGGCCAGGCGGTTCGCCCATTGCCGGGTCAGGTCGGTCTGCGGCGGCAGCATCAGCAAGGTGAAGGCGTTGGCAGTCGGCATGGCGGCCTCTCTCGGCTGCGGTGATCCAAGACCGGTCAACGATCCTGGTGCGGCGGCGGCCGCCTCACAAGACGCCGGCGCCGGGGAAGCGCCGCGGCCCGCCGTCCATCTCACGCAGACGTGCCGCAGCGGGCGTGCCCGTGGCATCCGGCAGCCGTGCTATGCTGTCTTCCATGAAGGTCTACATCTTCCAGTCCGGCAAGGAACCCGACATGGTCGGCTTCACGGTCGATGCGGCCGGTGCCAACCTGCCTACGGCCCTGGCGCCCTGGGCAGCCTGGACGGCCTGGACCGCATCCGAGGAGGAAGCGGCGATCGAGGCCTCGCCCGAGGCACCTGCCCCGGCGACGGCCGGCGCATCCGCCGCGGCGATGGCGGTCATCGAGCGTGACGGGTTCTATGTCGCGCGGGCCGAAACGATTGCCCACATGACCGGCATTCCCTGGGTGCGCTGACCCATAGGCGCCACAGCAGACCGCAGGCAGGCTGGGACGCAAAGGCGGCCTGTCTTCATCGTCATGGCTTGGCGTGTCCGAGCCATGACGATATGGGAACGTACCGGGCCATGCCGAGGGAGGTGGCAAACTGATCTGTTTTCCGCTTTGCATACGGTTTTCCCGCCGCCGCTAACCATTCCTTAATCGGGACATGCGATCGATGCGGATGCCGCACGCCCTCCCCATCGCGCCCCCGCCCGCGTCCCCTGGCCTGCTGGCACCGCAGCACCTGCTCGTCGTCGACGACCAGCGCCTCGACCGCGCCATCACCGCGCATGCCGCCGGGCGCATGGGATTCCGGGTCAAGAGCGCCGGCAGCATCGCCGAGCCCCGGGACCTGCCGGACCGCGGCGCGGTGTTCGACTTCGTCGTGCTCGACCTCGCCCTCGGCGACGAGGACGGGCTGGAGGTCCTGCCGCTGATCGCCCACCGCAATCCCGCGACGGTCGTGGTGCTCGCCTCGGGTTTCGACGGGCGCATCCTGGCCGCCAGCCAGCGCCTCGCCGCCGGCCTGGGCGTGCGCGTGGCGGGTGTGCTGCGCAAGCCCATCCTGCCCACCGCGCTGCAGCGGCTCATCGGCCAGGCGCCCGGGATTCTGTTCCCGGACGATGATGCCCAGCTCGACATCGCGCCTGAGCGGATCCGCCAGGCATTGGCCGAGGGGCAGATCCGCCCCTGGTTCCAGCCGAAGACCTCGCTCGCCACCGGCCTGATTGTCGGGACCGAGGCGCTGGCCCGCTGGACGCAGCCCGACGGCCGGGCCGTGCCGCCCGCCCTGTTCGTCGCGGTGGCCGAGCGCAACGGCCTCATCAGCGAACTGACCGACGTGATACTCGACCAGGCGCTGCAGGCCTGCGCAAACTGGCGGGTGCGGCGGCCGGATTGCTGGGTGGCGGTCAACCTGTCGCCGCTGCTGCTGAGCGATCCCGGCCTGACCGACCGCATCGAGCAGCGGCTGCAGCACCATGGCGTGCCGCCGGGCGCGTTAGTGCTGGAAATCACCGAAAGCAACGGCATCCCCGACACCACCTGCGCGATGCGCAGCCTGACGCGGCTGCGCATCCGCGGCGTCAACCTCTCGATCGACGATTTCGGCACCGGCCATTCCAGCATGCTGTCGCTGATACGCATGCCGTTCAACGAGATGAAGATCGACCAGGCGTTCGTGCGCGAATCCGTCACCAGCCGCGACTCCCGCAAGGTGGTGCGCGCCAGCGCCACGCTGGGACGGGAACTCGGGCTGAAGGTGGTGGCCGAGGGCGTCGAGACCGAGACGATGGCGCAACTGGTCGAGGATGCCGGGTGCCATGTCGGCCAGGGCTTTCTGTACGGCCGCGCCGTGCCGGCGCATGTCTTCGAGGCGGAGCTGACCGAGACGGCGGACCAGCCCGGCGTCGTCCCGGCGCTTTGACCCGCGCCCGGCGCGCTTCGCGCATGGCCTGGCGACGGCGCCGCGGTGATGACCGCCCAGGACCTGCAACAGTACGGTATCATACTGATGGACAGGATGATGCCCGACCTGGATGAACTGGCCGCGGCAGGGCTGATCAGGGTGGCCGGGGCGGACCGAGTCGCCTCAGGCCCGTTGCGGCCAGCCGATGGTCCGGGGGGCCGGCGCGGTGGCGAACACATCCCCGGCCCGGTCATGGCCATCCGTCGTCACCAGCACGTCGACCAGCGTATCCGCCACCGCCACCTGGCCGATCGGCAGTTTCCGCAGGGTGCCGACGCGATTGATCTGGGCGATCACCAAGCCGCCGCTCTTGCGCGCCGCGCGCGCCATGGTCATGGCGTCGCGCGTCATCACCATCTCGGCGGTGCCCTCCAGGAAGCCGACGCCGACCAGCGCGACGTCGATCGGGAAGGTGCGGAACAGCAGCGCCTCCTGCCCGGCGGCGTGCACGACGCGCACCAGGTCCTCCCGCGTCGCGGGGTTGAGCCGCCCGCCGCCGTGGCGGGGATCGGCGAAGGTGCCGATGCCGCTGCGGCTGAGATGACCGGTGACGCCGGCGGCGATGTCGCGGAACAGGCGGTTGATGACGCCGACGGGCAGGCTGTAGGCCTCGATCCGGTTGGCGACCGCCAGCGCATGCAGGCCCGGCACTGGATGCCACTGCCCGCCGATGACCCGGCGCACCAGCCCTTCCTCGGCCAGCAGGTTCAGCCCGTGCGTGCGGCCGTGGCCCTGCGCGGTGCCGTACACCACCGTCAGGTCCCGCGGCGTGCGCTGGTGCCGGAAGGCGTCCTGCAGGGCGCCGGGCAGGGAGTCGCCCAGCCAGCTGACCGCCACGGTGCTGCCGGAGCCGATCAGTGCCGCCGCCTGCTCGGCCGGGAGGGTCTTCCAGTGGCGGAGCGGACGAACCGGCTGGGATGGCAGTGGCAGCATCTGGTGCAGGCTCCGCGTTTCATGCTGAGGCAATCTGAGGTGATCGGCCCGGAAAGACCGATTTTGGCGCGCGATAATGACGGATGCGCGGACCGCCGGCATTTGACATCAGCGGGAAAATGTCAGCTTTTTCACTTACTCACGAAAATTTGGTCCCAACGGGCCTGATCCGCGGAACCGCGGCATCACGTCGCGGCACAGCAGGTTCAGCGAGTTGACCACGCGGTCGTGCGGGATGCGCATGCCGCAGTTCAGTTCCGCCAGGATCCCCGCCAGGCCCAGCGTCTCCCGCAGCGCCGCCAGCCGATCGGCGACCATGGCGGGGGTGCCGACGATGATCTTGCTGCGCAGGACTTCCTCGTAGTCGATGCTCATCAACCGCTGGCCGCGGGCGGCGCGGTTCTCGATCGCCCTCGCGCCTTCCTGGGTGGCGGAGGCCTCGATCCGCTCGCCGAGGTACTTGTAGAAGAACATGATGCTGTCGCGTGGCTCCTCGCGCGCCTGTTGTTCGGTGGGGGCGACGTAGACCGGGACCCGCAGGTAGACCTTGCCGGGACCGGGATGGCCGGCGGCGGCCCAGGCCTCGCGATAGGCCCGCAGGTTCGGCACCAGTTCATCCAGGTCCCCGAGCCTCGTCGCGACGAAGATCGGCAGGCCGGCTTCGCCGCTCTGCTGGTAGGTGTCGGGGCTGTTCACGGCGATGCGCAGTTCCGGATGGGGATTCTGGTACGGCTTCGGCACCAGGCAGACGTCGTCGAAGCGGTAGAACTGGCCGTGGAACGAAAATGTTTCCCGGGTCCAGGCGCTGCGCAGGATTTCCAGCACCTCGGCGAAACGTTCGCGGCTTTCGGCGTAGGAGATGCCGTAGGCCTGGTAGGTGCGGGGAAAGCCGCTGCGGCCGACGCCGAAGATCAGCCGGCCGTGGCTGAGGTGGTCGACGGTGGCGGCTTCCTCGGCGATGCGCAGCGGGTGGCACAGCGGCAGCACCTGCACGGCGATGCCGATTTTCATCCACTGCGTGCGCATGGCGATGGCGGCGGCGATGGCCAGCGGCGCCGCCAGGACCGATCGGTCCGGGGCGCAGTGCAGTTCCGCCAGCCACATGACGTCCAGGCTGGCGGTTTCGGCGGCGTCCACCAGTTCGAAGGATTCGGTGAAGGCATCGGCCTCGGTCTGGCCCGGCCGGCGGTGAAACTCGTGGAACATGCCGAATTCCATGGCGCGTCTTCTCCCTGCTGGGGGCAGGGTCGGACGCTTTGCGGCGTTGGGCAAGGGCGGCGGGGAGGCGG
>NZ_NHRY01000234.1 GCF_002937115.1 Rhodopila globiformis
CTGGCAGTCGGGCATAGATGTCGTATTCATCGGTGTTGATCAGCGTGCCCGGTGCAACCGCCTCGGTGATGATCGGCTTGATGGTTGCCTGCTGCATGCTGGGCAGCATGTGCAGGATCACCTGTCCACCGCGCTGGATCAGGCTGAGCACGGGCGGTTTCTCCTTTTCCAACGTGCCGCGTCCCGGCGCGCCTGCAAGCTTGCGACGCCGTCCCGGCCGCCCCTTTTTTCGACCTCGCGTGGCTGGCCCGGGCTCATCACCGCGGAGCCCAATAAGCGCCTCCTGAACAACCATGACGCCGAGGATGCTGCCACGGTGCAGCGCCGTTTTGACGGATTGGTGGGTGCCATGATCCGCGACAGCGCCGGTGCCTTGAGCGAGGCGGTCGAGCGCTTCGGCAAAGTCAGCCGCAGCTATCGCCCGGGTCTGTTCCACTGCTACAACGTCCCGGACCTGCCGCGCACCAACAAAGCCCTCAGGCAGGCGTTCGGATCACAACGCCACCACGAGTGTCGCGCGAGCGGGCGAAAGACGGCCTCGCCTGCGCTCGTACTGCGCGGTGAGGCGCGCTTGATCGCCGCCGTGGCCACCCGCCAGCATCCACCCGGCGGCGCCGATCTGGGCCGCGTCGATCGGCAACGATGGAACGACCTTCGCCAACGCTCGACTAAAAAAGCCAGGCCCGCATCCTGCGCACCCGCTTCCGCCGCAATCCAGATGCCTATCTGGCAGAACTGGAACAAAAGGCCAGCCAGCTAACTTTGCCGACCTGGGAAAGAACGCCGATTCAGACCGTATTTCCGCCCGACATCTACAATGATTGCAACGCCGGCATAGAAAATAACAAACTGGATTTGTTCAGCTTTTGACCGGACGCCAGTGGACTGGTGCATTTTCTTGGCGCGCCTGCCGGCGAAAAGGTCAAGGCCATGCGGGCGTACGTTTCCGCTCTTCGCGCACAGGCCGCGGTTCCACAGGACACCGCCAGATGATCGCCTCGATTCCTGAGGAACCGGTTACCCGCCTTCGATCCGCGGAATGAAGAACACCTCTGCCCCCGGCGGCACCGGCTGAAAATACCCGGTCTCGTGGTACTCCCCGTTGATCGCGACCGTCGTTTCCTCCTCCAGGTGTGCGCCCAGCCCCGGAAACAGCGCGTCCATCGCCTTCAGCACGCCGCGCAGGTTCTTCGCCTCCACCTCGAATTCCCGCACGCCGCCGGTGTAGCGGCGGGCGAAGCCCGAGGTGAAGACCACCTTGGCCATGCCGGTCAGCTCTCCGACAGCGCCGCCAGCACGCGCGGCGGCGACATCGGCAATTCGGTCAGCCGCTTGCCGGTCGCCGCGGCAATGGCATTGGCGATCGCCGCCATCGGCGGGCAGATGTTCACCTCGCCCACGCCCTTCGCGCCGTACGGATGCGCCGGGTTCGGCACCTCCACCAGGACCGCCTCGATCATCGGCAGGTCGGAGGCAACCGGGCAGCGGTAATCCAGGAAGCCCGGGTTATCCAGCAGCCCCTGCGGCGTGTAGATGTATTCCTCGTTCAGCGCCCAGCCGATGCCCTGGGTCACGCCGCCCTGGATCTGGCCTTCCACGTAGCTGGGATGGATCGCCCGCCCGACGTCCTGGGCGGCGACGAAGCGCAGGATGGTGACCTTGCCGGTTTCCGGATCGACCTCCACGTCGCAGAACTGCGTCGAGAACCCCGGCGCCTGCCCGCCCGCCGTGACGCCATGCGACGCGGTGATCGGCCCGCCCGTCGCCGCCGCCTTGGCCGCGATCGCCTTCAGCGACAGCGGCGGGAAATCGCCGACGTTGGATCCCGCCGGCCTGGCGTGGCCGTCTTCCCAGACCACGCCATCCTCATCCACGCCCCAGATCAGCGCCGCGCGCTTGATCAGGTCCTTCACCACCGTCTTCGACGCGTTCACCACCGCCATGCCGGTGGCGAACGTCACGCGCGACCCGCCGGTGACATGCGTATAGCCAACCGACGCCGTGTCGGCGACGATCGCCCGCACATCCTTGTAGTCAACGCCCAGCGTCTCCGCCGCCATGATCGCCATGGACGCGCGCGAGCCGCCGATATCCGGGCTGCCCGTCGCCACCAGCACCGTGCCGTCGGCATTCACCTGGATCGTCGCGCTGGATTCTCCCCCGGCGTTGAACCAGTAGCCCGAGGCGACGCCCCGGCCCTGGTTCGGCCCCAGCTTTGCCGTGTAGCCGGGATGCCGCATCAGCGCCTCGACCGTCTCCAGGTAGCCGGCGTGCGCGTGCTTCGGCCCGGCGATCGTCGGCGAACCGATGCGGCAGCCGTTCCTGTGGCGGATCTCCAGCGGGTCCATGCCGATGGCCCGGGCGCACATGTCCAGCACGCTCTCCACCGCGAAGGCGGAAATCGGCGAGCCGGGCGCGCGATACGCCGCCGCCTTCGGCCGGTTCGACACCACGTCGTAGCCGACCGACCGCTGGTTCGGCACGTCATACGGCGCGAACGCGCACAGGCAGCCGTTCATCACCGGCGAGCCCGGCCACGCCCCGGCCTGGAACTTGAACACCCCGTCCATCGCGGTGATCGTGCCGTCCTTCCTGACGCCGATCTTCACCCACATGGAGGCGCCGGAGGTTGGGCCGGAGGCGCGGAACACCTCCTCGCGCGTCATCTGCACCCGCACCGGCAGGCCGGATTTGCGCGACAGCACGGCCGCGACCGGCTCCAGGTAGGTGACGGTCTTGCCGCCGAAGCCGCCGCCGATTTCCGCCGGCGTGACGCGGATATCGCTCAGCCGCGCGCCGATCACCTGCGCCGTCAGCGCCCGGATAGTGAAGTGGCCCTGGCTGGAGGACCAGATCTCGCACTGTCCGTCAGGCTCATATTTCGCCACCGTCGCGTGCGGCTCGATGTAGCCCTGGTGGACGGCGGCGGTCTTGAACTGCTTCTCGATCACCACGTCGGCCTGCTTGAAGCCGGCCTCGACGTCGCCAATGGCGAACTCCAGCCGCTTGGAGATGTTGGACGGCCTGGTGGGCCGCGGCTCGACGCCGCGGGTGATCATGTCCTCGATCAGCACCGGCGCGTCGGGCGCCATCGCCTCGTCGACGTCGATGACGTGCGGCAGCACCTCGTAATCCACCTTGATCAGCGAGATGGCCTGCTCGGCGATGCTGGCGCTGGCGGCGGCCACGGCGGCGACGGCATGGCCTTCGTACAGCACCTTCTCCCGTGCCATGATATTACGGGTGACGTGCCAGAAATTCACCGCCACGCGCTCCGGCCCGATGTAGTCGAACTTCTGCTCCGGCAAATCGGCCGAGGTCATCACCGCCTTCACCCCCGGCAGCGCCTCGGCGGCGGAGGTGTCGATTGAGCGGATGCGGGCATGCGCATGCGGCGAGCGCAGGATCTTGCCGTAGATCATTCCCGGCAGCTTCAGATCGGCGCCGTACATCGCCCGGCCGGTCACCTTGGGCACGCCGTCGGGACGGATCGGGCGGGTGCCAACCCATTTGAAGCGCCTGGCGGATTCGGCAACGATCGCGGTGTCGTTCACGGCAGCCTCTCGCTTTGCTTGCTGGACGTCATTGTTGAGGGAACGCTCGCGCAGCTTGGCCGGAAACACAAGAGGGCCGGCCTGTCGTGGAGCCGGCTACCGGCACCAGGACACTGCGGAACGCATGGACGGCCGCGCCGCCGGCGAACCGATGCACGGACGTTCCGCACTTGGCCCGTCTTTCCGGGTTCACGATTTTTGCGAGGCCCCGCTCATGACTTATCAATGAGTTGGCGGAAAGAGTTTTCACGACATCAGGTCGCGCGGGTGTCGGCGCAGCCCACCTGATTTCTTCTCTGCGGGCTCTGCGCTCCGCTCAGCGAACTCTGCGTTGAATCGCGGTGGTCGGGGCGCCACCGGCGTTGGAGGTTGCGCGACTCACCGGCAACGCCGCTCTTTGTTGCGGCACCACATTTTTGCAACGCAGAGATCGCCGAGCGGGTGGGATGCGGCGCGGCGCGCCTGGACGACGACGCCGGAGAAGGCCGCGGCATTCATTCAGGCGTCCCGCACACGCCTTGCGCCCGAGGCTTGTCAGCAACAAGACCTTTGTCGGCGGCATACGCTGGATTGTCGCCGAAGCGCCGGGCCAGATTGTCACGCGACAGATCATGCGGCCTCGCCCTGGCATGTCCGGATCCGTCGTCACGGCAATGAGCAGCCCGGCTGTCCTTGCAAGGACGCAACCGTATCACGGCGTCAGGCTCGGGCGGCTGCGCCCATCCGACGATGCTCCGGAGGCAGGCCCGCGCCTTCGCATTGTCGGTGATCCCCCGGAACCGCTCGCGCAACTCAATCGCAGCCGACAACGCGCCCTTCCGCTCGAAGGCAGTGCGGATCGCGGCGGCATCAGCTTCGATCACGATAAACATCCCAACAGCATGGGGATCATGCAGGCAGGCAGGCGTCGTGGGCTGGCCCGGCCACCGGGGAGAAGCCGGATGACGACTTACTGAGTGAGCGGGCCGAACATCTGGCCGCCGCGATCGTGACGCTGCGCGGGTCTTGAACGTCAGAGCGTTGTGCTCCCTGGAGCATTCACAGGCCAGCTCATCTCTGGCTCGAAGCCCTCTCACCTGGCTGTGATCGTCTCTATACGGATTATCCCTATACAGACAATCCCTATACTGATTATATCCCGAGCAACCAAGGTGGCCGGATCGGCCCCCTGAACACAGGAGGAAACGTGCAATGACCACCATGAAACCCGTTCTGATCGCCGGCGGCGGCATCGGCGGCCTGGCAACGGCCGTTGGCCTGGCGCGCAAGGGCATCGCCAGCATTGTACTGGAAAAGGCACCGGCCCTGGGCGAAATCGGCGCGGGCATCCAGCTCGGCCCGAACGCCTTCCACGCCTTCGATTATCTCGGTGTCGGCGATACCGCCCGAGCCATGGCCGTCTATATCGACCAGCTCCGGCTGATGGACGCGATGGCCGGGGACGAAATCACGCACATCGACCTCGGCGAGAAATTCCGCCGCCGGTTCGGCAACCCCTATGCCGTGATCCACCGCGGCGACCTGCACGGCGTCTTCCTCAAAGCCTGCCGCGCCAGTCCCCTGATCGAACTGCGCACCGCCAGCGAAGTTTCGGGCTACGAGCAGGACGGCGCCGGCGTCACCGCGCTGCTGGCCAATGGCGAGCGCGTCGCCGGCATGGCCCTGATTGGCGCCGACGGGCTGTGGTCCCGGGTCCGCAGGCAGGTGGTCGGCGACGGCATGCCGCGGGTCTCCGGCCACACCACCTACCGCTCCGTCATCCCCACGGACCGGATGCCCGAGGACCTGCGCTGGAACGCCGCCACGCTGTGGGCCGGGCCGAAGTGCCACATCGTTCACTACCCGCTGCAGGGCTGGAAGCTGTTCAACCTGGTGGTCACCTACCACAACAACGCGCCCGAGCCGGTCGCCGGCAAGCCCGTCGCGTTCGAGGAGGTGATGCGCGGCTTCGAGCATGTCCATCCGCGCGCCCAGGCCATCATCCGCCACGGCACCGACTGGAAGCTCTGGGTGCTGTGCGACCGCGAGCCGACGGAGCACTGGGTCGATGGCCGGGTCGCGCTGCTCGGCGATGCCGCGCACCCGATGTTGCAGTATTTCGCCCAGGGCGCCTGCATGGCGATGGAGGATGCCGTCTGCCTGTCGCACATGCTGGAGGCGTATCCCGGCCGGATCGAGGCGGCGCTGGAGGCCTACCGGGCGCGGCGCCTGCTGCGCACCGCACGGGTGCAGCTGCAATCCCGCGCCATCGGCGAGCATGTCTATCACCCGTCGGGCGCGCACGCGCTGCTGCGCAACGCCATCATGTCCGCCAAGAGTTCGGAGGACTGGTACGAGATCATCGCCTGGCTCTACGGTGGCACCGGGCTGGAGGCAGAAGACTCCAAGAACATGGCCGCATGATGCCCAGCAACAGGAAACAGGAGAACGTCCCCATGACCGATACCCAGACCCAGGCTGCCCCGGCGCTCGGCACCCTGGAGGACCTGCCGGCGGGGTACCGCGCGGCGATGACGGCGCGGAACCTGGTGCCGCTGTGGCCCAGCATGCGGGCCTTCCTGCCGCACGGCGCGCCGCGGCCGCAGACCCGGCCGACGCTGTGGCGCTATGCCGACGTCCGGCCGCTGCTGCTGCAGGCCGGCGAGCTGACGCCGATCGAGAAGGCCGAGCGCCGTGTGCTGGTGTTCGCCAACCCGGGCCATGGCCTCGACGGGCTGCACTGCACGGGCACGATCTATGTCGGCATGCAGCTGATCCTGCCCGGCGAAACGGCGCCAAGCCACCGTCACACGC
Organism: Rhodopila globiformis; assembly: GCF_002937115.1. Lineage (GTDB taxonomy): Bacteria > Pseudomonadota > Alphaproteobacteria > Acetobacterales > Acetobacteraceae > Rhodopila > Rhodopila globiformis. The sequence goes on from NZ_NHRY01000234.1 coordinate 6,348, forward strand.
CCTCGGCCGTGCGGCTGGTGGTGGAAGGCGAGGGTGGCTTCACGGTGGTGAACGGCGAGCGGCTGCCGATGCAGCGCGGCGACCTGATCCTGACGCCGGCGCTGCAATGGCACGAGCACAGCCACACCGGCACAGGTCCGGTCGTATGGCTCGACGCGCTGGACGTCCCGGTGGTGCTCGCCATGGAGGCCTCCTACGCGCTGGAGGGCAAGCCGCAAACGGTGCGCAACGCGCCCGATGCGTCCGCCACCCGCTATCGCCGCGCCGGCCTGGTGCCCTATGCCAGCCTGGATGCGCGGCCCGGCCCCTATCCACTGCTACGCTGGCCCTGGAGCGAGGTGCGCCCGGCGCTGGAGGCACTCGCCGGCGACACCCCTGCCGGCCAGCCGGTGCACCTGGGCTACGTCAATCCGGAGACCGGCGCGGAATGCCTGCCCACGCTTGGTTTCTCGGCGCTGATGCTGCGCCCGGGCGAAGACATGGCGCTGCCGCGCGACAGCGCCTCGGCAGTGTTCCACGTGGTGACCGGCACGCTGCAGGCCGAGGTCGCGGGCACCCCGCTGGCGGCCGAGGACGCCGACGTGATCGCCGCGCCCGCACACGCCCCGGTGCGACTGGCCAATCGCTCGGTCTCGAAGCCCGCATTCCTGTTCCGGATCGACGACGCTCCATTGCAGCGCCGGATCGGCATTTACGAAAGGTTTTCCGCATGAGCGCCGCCCTGTTGTTTCCCGCCCCCGCGTGGCCGACCTTGCCCGTGGCGGGCGGCCGCCGGGTGCCGGTGGCCCGCATCTTCTGCGTCGGCCGCAACTACGCGGCGCATGCAGCCGAGATGGGCACCGAGGTGGACCGCGAAACTCCGTTCTGGTTCACCAAGAGCCCGCATGCCGTGATCGAAAGCGGCGCCACCGTGCCCTATCCGCCGGGCACGACGGACTACCATCACGAGATCGAGCTGGTAGCTGTGCTCGAACGGGGCGGCTTTCAGGTTCCCGTAGAACAGGCCAATGACCTGATCTTCGGCTACGCGGCGGGATTGGACATGACACGGCGCGACCTGCAGCTTGCCGCGCGCGCCAAGGGGCGGCCCTGGGACATTGGCAAGGATTTCGAGGACAGCGCGGTGATCGGGCCGATCGTGCCGGCTTCGCGCATCGGCCATCCGGTGCGGGGTGCCATCGTGCTGCGGGTGAACCGCGCGGTGCGGCAACAGGCCGATATGGCCGACTTGGCCTGGAAGGTGCCGGAGTTGATCGCGCACCTCTCGACGCTGTACCGCCTGCAGCCCGGCGACGTGATCATGACCGGCACGCCCGCCGGCGTCGGTCCGGTCCAGCCGGGCGATTCGCTGGAGGGAGAGGTCGAGGGGGTCGGCAGGGTGTCCCTGGTGGTGGGGCCGCGTCATGAATAAGCCGGTGCCGCCGGACCTGCACGACAAGCCGGCCTACCTGATCCGGCGCTGCCACCAGATCGCCCTGGCGCTGTTCCTGGAACGCTGTGCCGAGTTCGACCTGACCCCGGTGCAGTATGCGCTGCTGAAGGCGGCGGAGGCAGAGCCCGGGGCCGACCAGATCACGCTGGCCGGCATGGCGGCGCTCGACCGCTCCAACGCGGCGCGGCTCGCCCTGGCGCTGGAGACGCGCGGCCTCTTGCGTCGCGCCCCCGACCCGAACGACCGCCGGGTGCGCCGCCTGTCGCTGACGGCGGAGGGACAGGCGCTGCTCCGGCGCGCCCAGCCGGCTGTCGAGCGCGTGCAGGAGGATCTGCTGGCGCCGCTGAAGCCGGCGGAACGCCGGACCTTCGTCGCGGCACTGGAGAAGATCGCTGACGCGCACAACGAGAGTTCGCGAGCGCCGCTGCGCCTCCCGGATGCGGACGAAGCGGCCTGAGCGGTTTCCCCGAGAAGAGAGCCAGGCCGGTCCGGCAGCAACGGTGCTGCCCAGGCGCCCATGCCACACAGGAGAACAGAAAGAGATGGCAGATTCACCCATGCCGATGCGGCTGCACGGCTATTTCCGCTCCACCGCCGCATGGCGGGTGCGCATCGCGCTCGCCCTGAAGGGCCTCTCCGTTGAGCATGTGTCCCACCATCTGCGCCGCGGCGAGCAGCGGGCTGCGGAATACCTGGCGCTCAATCCGCAAGGCCTGGTGCCGGTGCTGGAACTCGATGACCGCGCCACAGTGCTCACCCAGTCGCTCGCCATCTGCGAATGGCTGGACGAGACGCACCCAACGCCGCCGCTGCTGCCCGGGGACGCGCTGAACCGGGCGCGAGTGCGTGCCGTTGCCCTTGCCATTGCCTGTGACATACACCCGGTCCAGAACCTGAAGGTGCTGGCGCGGCTTCGTACGCTTGATGTCGCCGAGAAGGCAGTCACTGGCTGGGCGCGCGAGATCATCGCCGAGGGGCTTGCCGCCTGCCAGGCGCTGCTGCCGCAAGACGAGCCGGGACCTTTCCTGTTTGGTCCGGCCCCGACACTTGCCGAACTCTGCCTGGTGCCGCAGCTTGCCAACGCACGACGCTTCGGTGTGGACCTTGTGCTGTTGCCTCGCCTGCTTGCCGCTGAGGCCGCTTGTCAAACGTTGCCCGCGTTCCAGGCCGCAGCGCCCGACCGGCAGCCGGATGCGGAATAATGGCTCTGTGCCCGCTGACACCGCGCAGCGTGGCATTGCCGGCTTGGTGGCCCGTGGTGTGCCTTTGCCGAATCAGAAAGGCGGGAGAAGCACAGGCTATCAAATGGCTGGGCACTTGCCCCTGCCTCCACGGTGTCCTGAGAGACGGCCGGGTTCGAGAGGGAAGCGGCCGGATCGCGTCCTGATCAGAACCAACCAAACGGCGTTCCAAACGATCTCCGCCCGGGGACATGAGCCGATTGTTCGTTCTGGCCATGGAGCGCCGGCCGGTCAGCGACGCCCCGGCGATCGTCCGGCGCCGTGCGCGCGGGCCGCCCAGCCACGTCGTTCCGCGGCAGCCGCCGTCTCGACCACGGCCTGATCCAGGAACTGGTTGATGGATACGGCACGTGGCTGGCTTGTGCCTTGACATCCGGCATCAGAGAAACCGGGATGCGGCGTGCGAAGGTGCCGACGATCGCCATGACAGGCTTCAGACGATGTCGCCCGGCTGCAATACGGCGTTCCGTCGGATCTCCGTGGCGGTCGCCGCAAGGCCGGGACGAAAGCATATTCGTTTGTATTGACATACGATCCGGCAGGGCGCAGCCTTTGCCCGTCATGATCAAGGAGGGTGCGAACATCAGCATGACTCCACCGAGCTTCGTCACGTTGCCGGCTCTCGTAATACGATTCCCGGAAAAGATTGGCGCTTTGCATACCGCGTAGGTCGTTGGAAAAGCTTGGATTCGACAATCAAGTGAGCGCCAGGTTTTCCGCGGATTCGTATAACACCGGCAACTAATTCAACCGTCTTGATAAGCCTCGAACATTGCTGTCGAGTACACATCACCGCAAACGGCCCCCGTCATTGGGAACGTCGGGGGCCATTGCGTCGGATGGGCATCACCCTTGACCGCGTTCCCGATGGGCTGAACTCGTTTCCGATTCTTCGAAGCGGCAAGCCGTCATCTGCTTGCACAAATCACAAACGTCGCGATCTTCTCTGGTGGATTGTCGCAAGATCGCCGCCTGGGTGCTGAGCGGACGACAATGCGCGCTCATTGCCGAGGCGCCGACCTGACAGAATTGGCCCCCTATGCGGCATCGTGCGCCACGGCTTAACAGGCTGCGGAAAAAGCGGGTTAGCGCGCAATATTCGTCCATGAGGCAGCGTTGCCCGGGAACATTATGTCTTGCCGGGCTGCCACGGGGTCTTGGAATTGCGTCGCGGGAGTTCGTTTCAGGCTTTTTCCGCAGCCTGTTAGCCATCCTCACGGTGGCCTGGACACCGAAACCTGTACCATGGACGAATACACGGCCGCGAACGAGGTGGCCGAATGCTCATCGAGGATGCCCCGAGGTCCTCTTTGCGCCAGTGGTTGCCGCCGTAAAGGCCATTTGTTACCCGAAATTGAGTTGATCGTTTCCCTCGGCGATTCGCAGTGGCCCGGGTCGGGGTTGAGCGGCTGGTCTCCTTGACTGCCCCTCGAAACTGGCCCACAAATTCGACCGCGTATCGCCTCTGTCGTAATAGGGGCAAAACCCCGGGCACGCACGTGCAGCATGCGCTCGAAACTGGGACGACAGGCACGGAATTCCGCCATTTTTTGGCATCCAATTACGAAACGATATGGGCGATCACCAAATTCGCCCGGGGTTTTGCCCGCATTACCCTCTGTCAACGGAAGCCATTGATCTGGCTACAAGAAATCATTTAGTATTCGAAACCAGATTCCCCGGCCAACTCGCTCCCCAGCCCGCCATCCGCGGCCACTTCACGCCATCGCCATCAGGCTGGCATTGCCACCGGCAGCGGCCGTATTCGTGGCAATCGAAACCTCCTGCACCAAACGCGCCAGGTCGTAGGCATCCCCCGGCACCGTGCTGTCCGGACGCGCTGCCTGCGCCTGTACGATCGTCCCGTCCCGCGCCGCCAGCCGGCGGGTCAGTCCGCGCAAGGCATCCACCTCCCCTTCGAACAGCACCGCCTCCAGTCCGGCGGCATCACCAATCGCACCGACGATCGCCACCTCTCGTGCGATCTCTGGCGGCAGCCCCGCCAGCGCCGTCCGTGCGGCATTCCCTTCCTCGACCAGGGCCTGATTGCCGGTCGCGAGGATCGCGCCGAGCTGCACCAGCAACCCGGAGTCCGTCCCGGCAACCGCCGCGACGCCACCGCGCGGGCGCAGCGTATAGACGTTCCGCTCACCGACCGGCCCCGGCAGCGCCTCCGAGGCGCCAACCATCGAGTATGCCAGGAACCCGGCACACTGCTCCGCCTCCCGCACCCACCCCTGCGTGCGAAGCCACGCCACGTAGGCCTGTGCGGCCGCCGGGACATCGGCCGCAACGCCCGGCAGTGCCGTCCGCGGCGGAACTGCCAGCAGACGCCCGAGATACAACGGACCGCCAGCCTTGGGCCCCGTGCCCGACAGGCCGCGGCCACCGAACGGCTGCACGCCGACGACGGCGCCGATAATGTTGCGGTTCACGTAGATATTGCCCGCCCGGATGCCGCCGGTCACCCGCGCAATCGTCTCGTCGATGCGGCTGTGCAGGCCGAATGTCAGGCCATAGCCCGAGCGGTTGATGTCGGTGACCAGGCGATCGAGATCCTCCCGGGCATAGCGCAGCACATGCAGCACCGGGCCGAACACCTCCCGTTCCACATCGGCGATGCAGTCGATCTCGATGATCGTGGGCGCGACGAAGGTGCCATGCGCCAGCCCCGGCGGCAGGGCCGCTTCTGCCACGGCGTGACCGCGGGCGCGCATGGCCGCGATGTGCCCGCGGATGCTGTCTTGCGCCTCGGCGGTGATCACCGGGCCGACGTCCACGGACAGCCGATCGGGACACCCGACCGCGATTTCCCGCAGCGCGCCCTTCAGCATCGCCAGCGTCCGATCGGCGATGTCCTGCTGCAGGCACAGGATGCGCAGGGCCGAGCATCGCTGTCCGGCGGAATCGAAGGCCGAGACGATGACATCGCCGACCACCTGTTCCGCCAGCGCCGAACTGTCCACGATCATCGCGTTCAGCCCCCCGGTCTCGGCGACCAGCGGCACCGGCTGGCCGGACGGGGTCAGGCGGCCCGCCAACTGTCTCTGGATCAGCCGCGCGACGGCGGTCGAGCCGGTGAACATCACGCCGTTCACCCGCGCGTCCGCGACCACCGCGGCGCCGACGGATCCGTCGCCCGGCAGAAGATGCAGCACATCGTGCGGCACGCCGGCCGCGTGCAGCAGGCGCACCGCCTCGGCGGCGATCAGCGGCGTTTCCTCCGCCGGCTTGGCCAGCACCGGATTGCCAGCGGCGAGCGCCGCGGCCACTTGGCCGGTAAAGATCGCCAGCGGAAAATTCCACGGCGAGATGCAGCCGATCGGCCCGAGCGGCGCCGGCCGATCGGCCGCGATGCGCAGGATCTCGGCGGCGTAGTAGCGCAGGAAATCCACCGCCTCGCGCACCTCGGCGACCGCGCCGGGCAGGGACTTGCCGGCCTCGCGGACGATCAGGCCGATCAGCACCGGCATGCGGGCTTCCATCGTGTCGGCGGCCTGGCGCAGGACGGCGGCCCGCTGCCCGGCGGGGGTTGCGGCCCAGGCCGGGGCGGCGCCGGCGGCAGCGCCCAGCGCCGCCTCGATGTCAGCCGGCCCGGCCTCCCGCACCGTGCCGACCACATCCCGGTTGTCGGCCGGATTGCGGACCGGACGTGGCGGGTTGCCGCCGCCGGCGGGCTGCGCGGTCCAGCGGATGCGGACGCTCTCGGTAACGCCGGCAGCGAGCGCGGCGAGGCTGTTCTCGTCCGCCAGGTCCAGGCCCGCCGCGTTCGGACGCCCGGCGCCATACAGGTGGCGCGGCAGGGTGATCCGCTCGTTTGGCGTGAAGCCGGGATTGACGGCATGCGCAGCGGGGGCTGCGGGGGCAGCGGATCGGTGGAGCACAGCCCCCGCCCCCTCGTCATGGCCGGGCCCCTCGTCATGGCCGGGCGTGTCCCGGCCATCTACCCCCCGCCGCCGAAGCGCGGATGGCCGGGACACGCCCGGCCACGACGAGGGATTGGGGGCGTCCGCCCAATCCCCCTCCAAGCCCGCCTTATCCTCACTCCCCCTATCCTCGTAAGCACAGGGATCGGCGGCGCGGAGACGGGCAACCGGATCGGCCACCAGGTCGTCGATGGAGACATCCGGATTGGCAATGCGGTTGACGAACGAGGCGTTGGCCCCGTTCTCCAGCAGCCGCCGCACGAGATAAGCCAGCAGCGTCTCATGCGTACCGACCGGCGCATAGATACGGCACGGGCGGTTCAGCGTGCCCGGGCCGACAACCGCGTCGTACAGCGGCTCGCCCATGCCGTGCAGGCACTGGAACTCGTACTGGCCACGATGAAACGCCGGACCGGCCATCTGCATGACCGCCGCCAGCGTTTGCGCGTTGTGCGTGGCGAACTGCGGGAACACCGCATCCGGCACGGCCAGCAGCTTGCGGGCGCAGGCGAGGTAGCAGACGTCCGTATGCAGCTTGCGGGTGAACACCGGGAAGTCTGCCATCCCGTCCACCTGGGCGCGCTTGATCTCGGCGTCCCAGTAGGCGCCCTTGACCAGCCGGACCATGATGCGCCGCCCGGCCCGGCGCGCCAGGTCAACCAGCCAGTCGATCACGAACGGGCACCGCTTGCCGTAGGCCTGGACCACGAACCCCATGCCGTCCCACCCCGCCAGCGCCGGGTCCAGCGCCAGCGCCTCCAGCAGATCCAGCGACAGCTCCAGCCGATCGGCTTCCTCGGCGTCGATGTTGAGGCCGATGTCGTGGTCCCGGGCGAGAGTGGCCAGGTGCCGCAGCCGCGGCAGCAACTCGGCCATCACCCGCTCGCGCTGGCTGCGGCTGTAGCGCGGGTGCAGGGCGGAGAGCTTGATGGAGATGCCCGGTCCTTCGTAGATGCCGCGTCCGGCGCCGGCGCGGCCGATGGCGTGGATCGCCTCCTCGTAGCTGGCGAAGTAGCGCGCCGCATCCCCGGCGGTGGCCGCGGCCTCGCCGAGCATGTCGTAGGAATGGGTGTATCCCTGGGTTTCCCGCCTACGGGCATTGGCCAGCGCCTCGGTGATCGTCTGGCCGGCGACGAACTGCTCGCCCAGCAGACGCATCGCGATGTCCATGCCCTTGCGGATCAGCGGCTCGCCGCCGCGCGCGACCAGGCTGGTCAGGGAGGCGGACAGGCTGGTCTCGTTCGTCGTGGCGGTCAGCTTGCCGGTGACCACCAGGCCCCAGGTCGCGGCGTTGACGAACAGCGAGGGGCTGTGGCCGGCATGGGCGCGCCAGTTGCCGGTGGCGGTCTTGTCCCGGATCAGCGCGTCGCGGGTCGGGTCGTCCGGGATGCGCAGCAGCGCCTCGGCCAGGCACATCAGTGCGACGCCCTCCTGCGACGACAGCGCATATTCGTGCATCAGCGCTTCCACGCCGCCGCGGCGCTGCTGGGCGCGCAGGCGGGTGACAAGGGCGCGGGCCCGGTCCTGGGCCTGCGCGGCGTCCGGCGCGGACAGGCTTGCCAGGTCGAGCAGCGGCGGCAGGCAATCCGCTTCAGGGCGGCGGCAGGCGGCCATGATGGCGGCCCGCAGCGGCGTCTGCGGCCGCAGGCCGGCCATGAAGGCCGCGAACGGCGCTTCCGGTTCCGGCGGAGAATGGGTGGCGGCTGGTGGTGCAAGGGTCATGTCGGCGTTCCGGTTCCCGCTGGCAGCCATGCGTTCCTCGAAGCGGAAATGGTGACGAAGGCCGGCCGGGGCCAGATACCAGGCCCGCGGAGCACGGGCCGGGCTCCTTTGGCCTGGCCGGACGACAGTCGCCATGGGAGGCACGGACGTCGGAAACGGCGCGCCGCGGCCGTGCCTCTTACCGTCATGGCCCGGCACGTTCCCCCAGCGTCATGGTCCGGCTTGTCCGCATACGCGCTACAGCAGACCGCAGGTCGGTTGGGACGCGCAGGTGGCCTGTCCTCATCGTCATGGCCCGGCTTGTCCGGGCCACCTGTCGCGGCACAAGTGCTGGAATAGGTGGCCCGGACAAGCTGGGCCATGACGAAAAGGCAACGGCCCTGGCTGCCGCGAACGCCGCCGGCGCTTGAGAAGTATCAATGAAGACCGGGCCGCGGCGGGCTAGAAGAACGCCACAATGACCGCAGCACCGGCATGGCCGTGGCATCGTCCGTCACCGGTTCTTGCCCGGCTGCCGCAACGAAGCAGCGCCGTTCACAGCCGGTTGTCATGCGGCCAGAACAAAGGAGGTGTCCCATGATTGACGACATGACATTGCAGGCCCGGGTCATGGATGAACTGGTGTGGGTGCCGAACGTCGACACCGCCCACATCGGCGTCACCGCCCGCAACGGCGTGGTGACCCTCAGTGGCATCGTCTCGACCCTGGCGGAAAAGCTCGCCGCCGAGCGGGCCGTCCGGCGGGTCAAAGGCGTGCGCGGTATTGCCGAGGAAATCATCGTCCGCCCGGCCAACGCCCATAAGCAAGCGGATGAGGAAATCGCCGAACGCGCCGTCAAGATCCTCGCCTGGGACGTCGAGGTTCCCGGGCCGCAGATCCAGGTGAAGGTCGAGAAGGGCGTGGTGACGCTGACCGGCTTCGTCACCTACCAGTTCCAGAAGCAGGCGGCCGAGAACGACATCCGGCGGCTCGGCGGTGTCACCGGCATCGTCAACCTGATCGAACTCCGCGCAGCCGGCGTGTCTCCCGCCCAGTCCGAAGGGGTGCACGAGATGATCGAGGAAGCCTTGCGCCGCAGCGCCGAGCTGGAAGCCCTGCAGATCAGGGTGGAGGTCGCCGGTCCGAAAGTGACCTTGGAGGGCAAGGTGAAAAGCTGGTGGGAGCGCAGCGTCGCCGAGAACGCCGCCTGGTCGGCGCCCGGCGTCACCCAGGTGGACAACCGGCTGGCCATCGGCACCTGATACCGGGCAAAAATGGACGAGAGGCCGTTATCTCTCCGTCATGGCCGTCCGTGCGTCCCAACCGACCCGCGGTTTGCTGTAACTTCAGGGGGAACAGGGCACGGTCGTCGCCCTATCGTCATGGCCGGGCGTGTCCCGGCCATCTGCCCCCGCCGTCGAAGCGCGGATGGCCGGGATACGCCCTACCGCATGCACAGATCTCGGAAACGATGCCCCACCTGCGCCGAGCGAGGCCATGACAATGCACTCATCCGCCCGCCCGGACGGCACTTTGTACCCCGGTATCTTGGCGTCTTGGCGTTGAACAGGAACCGTGCCGTCGCACCAGGCGGTGACGGGTGCGCCCGGTCGGTGGTTCGCGGGGTGGATAGCACCGATAAAACGCCAAGACGCCAAGTTCATGGCCGCCAATCCGCTGCCTGCCGCAACCAAGGGCATGACTGGCGGCCGCGCGATGTCCCCCTGGTCCTCCGCCGCCCCCGGGTCATCTCCGTGCGAACAGACATGCGCCATCGCCCACGCTGTCCGTGCCGGGGAGGCACCATCTCGGACCACCGCCGCTCAGTCGTCGCTCAACGCCTCCCGCGCCGTCTCGGGCATGAAGAGCCACAGCATGCCAATGCCGATCAGGGCAACGACCCCCAAAGCCCCGAATGCAATGGCAAAACTATACGATTGTGCCACGAAGCCGATCGACGTCGTGCTGACGGTGGCGCCGATGCGGGAAACCGTTCCGACGCCGCCGAGCGCGAAATTGTAGCGCCCCGTGCCCTTGGTGCAGTCGGCGACGACCAGGGGCGTCAGGATCCCGACCACCGCGGCCGTCAGTCCCCCCAGTGCCTGGACACCGACGAGAAACCAGGGATCCGCAATCAGGCCAAACAGCCCCGTCCGCAGCAGCAGCGCGCCGAACGCCAGGATCAGCAGGGTCTTGCGTCCCCACTCATCCGCCTTGCGCGCCATCCATGTCGCGATCAGGGCGGCCACGAACTGCGGCACGACGACGAGCGCCGACGTTACCAGTTCCGACTCGAACTTGAAATGCGTAGCCAAACGCTCGCTGGCGAGCGGCAGCACCGAGGCGTTGGCGAACTGGAAAAGAAACAGGCAGCCGGCAAGGACCAGCAGCCCGCGGTTCTTGAACAGCATGCGCCAGCGGACACTGTCATCGGTCCGTGAACTGCGTGCCTGGCGGGCACGGGCGTAGTCGATCTCGTTCCCCCGGATCAGGCCTAGCGTGAACACTGCCGGCAGGCAAAGTCCGGCAGCGGCGAAAAACGGCGCACGCGCGGAAAAGAAATGGCCAAGCAGGCCCATGCCCGCCGCGGTCACGCCATTGCCCAGTGAGTCATAGCGATGATTGCGCCCGACCCGGCGGCTGTAGGCGCGATGTCCGACCAGGCCCAGTCCGATGGATGCGATTGCCGTTGGAAACAGCCCGCCGGTCAGGCCATGCAGGGTTTCAGCGGCCATCACCACCACGTAGCGCGGAAAAAAGGCAAGCAGCAGTGAGCCGGCGACGATGCACGCCAGGCAGACGGCGGCCAGCAAACGCTTCCGATGCAGGCGGTCGGCGATCCAGCCCGAAGGCACCTGGCTGGCCATGGCGACGGCGCTGTTCACGCTCAGGACGGTCCCGATCATGCCCGGAGACCAGCCCTGCCCGGAGAGGTAGACCGACACGAACGGTCCGAACGCCGTCTCGACGTCGGCCATGAAGAAGTTCAGCAAGTCGAGCCCGATCTGGCTCCGTCTGGAGGGCTTGGGCGTTTCCATCGCCCGGTAACCACCGCCGGCCGCATCGGTTCGGCACCTGATGCAGGTTTGCTGTGCCGGCACCTTGCTCTGCCGTCATGGCCTGGCTTGTCCGCATCGGCGCCAACTCAGGCGGCCGTTGCTGTCTCGTCATGCTGGGCGGAGGCCCACCATCCACGCCTTTTGCCGCGATCAGCACCGTAAGGCGTGGACGGTGGCCCTGCCGCCGCCATGACGGTGAAAACACCCCGGCGACCCGCCTTCACGCAAAAAAGAAGGCAATCCCCAGCACCACATAGACCCCGATCAGCAGCACGCCTTCGAACCACGTCGTCTCGCCGTCACCGGCGATGGCATTGACGATGAGGGCGGTTCCGGCGATGGCGAACAGGTCCAGCGGGTTCTCGAACACCAGTGTCATCGGCTGGCCGATGAGCCACGACAGAAGCACCAGCAGCGGCGCCACCACCAGGGCGACCTGGATCGACGAGCCGATGCAGATGCTCATCACCAGCCCGAGCCGGTCCTGCCGCGCGAACCACACGGCCGAGAACAGATCAGCGATAGTACCGACCAGCGCCAGGATGATCACGCCCATGAACAGGGTGGACAAATGAAGCGCCTTGGCCGTGGCGGTCAGCGCACCGGAAACCAGGTCGCTTTCCACCGCCGCGCCGGCGGTTGCGGCGGCCAGGACGGCCAGGCACTGCCACAGCGGCCAGGCCCGCTCCGCCTCATGAGCCTCGCCGGTGGCGAACACGTCGCGGTGCGTCACCAGCGTGTAGACCAGGTTGCCGACATAGAGCAGCAGCAGCGCGGCCGACACCAGCAGGCTGAGATCCTCGTCATTGAGGCTGACATTGCCGGGATGGGTGACGCGGCGTGCGGTGAAGTCGGCCACCGCGGGCAGCAGCAGCGCGATCAGCACCAGGATCAGCAGGCTGGACAGCAGCCCCGCCCGCTCCCGCTTGAAAGTCTGCCGTTCCTGGGTGACGCCGCCGACGACAATCGCCAGGCCCAGGCCCAGCAGGCCGGTGCCGATGATCGAGCCGGTGATCTGCGCATGCACCACCGACGGCTGGCCCTGCGCCAGCACGAACATTGCCAGCATCAGTTCCGCCACGCTGCCCAGGCTGACCGACAGCAGGCCACCGACGGCCGGGCCGGTGTGCCGGGCCAGTTGGTCGGTTGCCGCCCTGATCCAGTCGGCCAGAACCCCAATGCCCAGAATGCCCGCCAGGAACACCCATATCGGCGGTATGCTGAACAGGTAGTGCAGCGCCGGGGCCACGGGCACCAGCGCCAGCAGCGACAGGCGGATCATCGCGAACGCTGCCGCCGGGCGAACCGGCGGCCGAGCAGCGCGGAAAGATGCGTGCCGGTCATGCCATGGGCCACGACCGAGGCCGCGACCGCCAGGCTGACGATCGGCCACAGCATATCCAGCCGGGTCATGCCCTGCGTCTCCAGGGCATAGAACATGGCTGCCGCGCCCACCGGCCCGAACCAGCCGAGGAACAGCGCCTCGGGCAGCCGCCTGGTCCAGGACAGGCCGCGGTACAGCAGCAGCCATGCCGGGATCCGGCGCAGGAACAGGACGCCGGCGGCAAACGCCAGCGCGCGCCATCCCATGGCCTGCCAGGCCGCCCAGGGGATGGCCGCCCCGAACAGGATCATGACGGGCAGGTCGAAGAAGCGGGTGACCGCCTCGTTGAAACGCTCCTGGCGCTCCTGGTACTCGTCCTCGTACCCGGCATTGAGCCACGCCCCGGCGACGAACGCGCCCAGCACGCCGTTCGCGCCGATGGCTTGCAAACCGGTCAGCGTGGCCAGCGCCAGGGCCAGGGCGATCGTCAGCAGCGAAGACCGCTCGGCGCCGGCCTGCCGGTGCGCCCATCGAGTGATGCGGCAGGCGATAAAGCCGGCAACGCCGCCGAGCAGCACCGAGGCTCCCACCTCCCACAGCACGGCGTGCAGTGCCCAGATACTGGCGTCGTGCCAGGAGATCGCCGTGCCGGCACTGGTCAGCGCAACCACCGGCAGCATCACGAACGGTTCCGCCAGGCCGTCGTTGATGCCGCTTTCCGCGGTGATCGCATGCCGCAGGTCAGCCGGCACGGCCCGGCGCGCCAGGTCGCCGCTGACCACGGACGCCGACAGCACCGGATCGGTCGGGGCGATGATCGCGCCGATCAGCGCGCAGACCAGCCACGGCAGGGCGAAACTGAAGGCCGTCACCAGCATGCCGGCGGCCCACATCAGCAGCATGCCCGGCCCAAGGCTCAGGGCGAGGCCGCCCCAGTGCTGGCGCAGCCAGCCCCGAGGCAGGCGGATGGCGGCGGCAAGCACGGCAATGGCAAGCGTGAGCCGTGCGGCTTCGCGCAGGAAGGCCGCGGCCACCGGATCATGCGCCGGGTGCAGCTCCAGAAGGCCCAGGCCGAGCGGCCCGATCGCGACACCGAAGGCCGCGCAGACCAATGGCTCGGAGATCATCAGCCTGGCGTTCACCAATCCCGACGTTGCGCCCAGGACAAGCAGCAGAGCCGCGACGCTGAAGACAAGCAACCAGGGATGAGGCACGATCATGAGGCAGGGACCGATCAGGCGGGGAAACCCAGGCGAAACACCGTCCTGGCCGCTCCATGGGGCACGGACAGGGATAACCGCGTTCCACCAGCCGCCGTTCGGGCACCCGGCCGCCCCTCGGATCACGTCGGTGCGAGCGTGCGGCTTTCCGGTTCCGGCAAACGTTGAACTTTGCCGGCCGCCAGTTGGGGCATCCCGGCAGCCGCCGGCCCGGCCGCGGTTGCGGCGCCGGCGCCGGCCCGCCTGCAACCGACGGAGTCCCGTTGAAAGCCCGCCTGCGCAAACTGCTTCAGGACCTGGGTGAATCCTTCTGGCTGCTGCCGGCCGTGATGGTCCTTGCCGGCACCCTGCTGGCTGTCGGCCTGCTCCGGCTCGACCGGAGCGGCATGGTGCCGGACGCGCTGATCAACAGCGCCTGGCTCTACAACGGCGGCGCGAAGGGGGCGCGGACGTTGCTCGGCGCCGTCGCTTCATCGGCCATCGGCGTCGCCGGCACGGTGTTCTCGATCACCGTCGCCGCCCTGTCGCTGGCCGCCGGCCAGATGGGCCCGCGCCTGCTGCGCAACTTCACCCGCGATCGCGGCAACCAGTTCACCCTGGGCACCTTTCTTGCCACCTTCTCCTATGCCCTGATGGTGCTGCGCAGCGTGCGGACCCGGAGCGAAGGTGAGTTCGTTCCGCATCTTTCGCTCAGCGTCGGCATCTTCCTGGCCTTCGTATCGGTCGCCATGCTGGTGTTCTTCGTCGGCCACATGTCCGGCCGCATCAATGTCGATACGGTGATCGAACTGGTCAGCGACGATGTCCGCTCGGCCATCCGGCGCCTGACCAGCACCGAGCCGCAGCCGGAGGCGCCGCCGGCCGGCCTCTGGCGCGACGCCGTGCCGGTGGTCGATCACCGGCACGGCTATCTTCAGCAGTTGCAGGCGGACGACCTGGCGGACTGGGCGGCGGAGCGGGGCACCGCGCTGCGGTTGCTGGTGCGGCCGGGCGACTACGTGTTCCCGGGCGCGCCGATTGCGCTGATGACCCCGGCGGTGGACGGCGCCGGGGACGCTATCCGGGAGGCAACCGCGCTCGGGCCGACGCGGGTCAGCACCGAGGATCTCGAATTCGCGGTGCGCCAGCTTGTCGAGGTGGCGGTCCGGGCCTTGTCGCCGGGGATCAACGACCCGCACACCGCCGTTGCGGTGCTGGATCGGCTGGGCGCGGCGCTGTGCCTGTGCGCGCCGGTCTTCCTGTCCTCCGGCGTGCTGATCCGGAACAACCGCGTCGCGCTGGTGGTGCCGGCCGTGGATTACGATGGCCTGGCCGACGCGATGTTCCACATGATCCGGCAGTACGCCGCTGGCTCGCCGGCGGTGCTGATGCGGCTGCTGGAGGTGCTGGCGGCGGTGGCAGGCTGCGAGCAGGATCCGTGCCGCATCGCGACGCTGCGCCGCCATGCCGGACTGGCACTGGCTGACGCCGAGCGCTCGATTCAGAATCCGGCCGACCTGGCGGACGTGCGGCGGCGTCATGCCGCCTTCGAGACGATGCGGCTGCGCGGCCCCGTCGCGCTGGCCGGCGGGGCCGAAGGCTGATCCCATGCCGGCAGACCTGGTTGGCGTGACGCCAGTGGCCCCGCAACTGGCGAGGAGTCGCCTGCACAATCAACAGGGTAGCGGCGGACCTGCCGAACGAAAGCAGTCATCGCGCCGGGCTGCCGCCATGACGGCGGTCAGGCGGCACGGGCGCCGCGGCGCCTGCGGTCAACGCTTCAGGCTGAGGATATAGGCCGAGACGTCGTCGATCTCGTTGCGGGTCAGGTGCAGGTCGGGCATCCGGTCGTGCGGCGTCTGGAGGAAGACGTGCAGGCCCATTTCGGTGGTCGTCTTCATCTGCGCGATCGCGTCGAAGGTCGGGGCGCCGGTGCTGGTGCCCCGCTTCTGCCCGGAATCAACGATGTGGCAGTTCGTGCACCATTTTTGCGCCATCGCATGGCCGGCCTGGGGGTCTCCGGCCAGGGCCGCGGCCCGGGACGTCGGGCTTGCAGCCAGAAGCGCCGTCAGAACAAGGCCGGCGCGCAATGCATATGCGTACAAGCTACGTCTCCCTGGAGGTTCACCGCGAGGCTGTTGCTGCCTGCACGCTGCCGCGAAAGCGTTGATCTGCGTCAAATCTGTTTCACCTGTGCGTGCTTCCGCGACTGCTGATACCGGGAGCGATGCCAGGGGCCGTACCAGGGGCTATGCCGGGGCCGGCATCCACTGTTGCGGGCAGCGTCACCGCGTCAGGCGGCCGCATGCCCATCCATTGCCCCCGGGGGCGCGCCGGCTGGCATGCCGGAGTCGTACGCCTGCTGACCGGCCATGCCGCCGGCATAGGGCGCCGCATCGGCCGCCGGCCGCGGGGCCAGGTCGCGGGCGGCGACGATTTCCTGCCACAGGGCGAGGATGCTGCGCGCGGTGGTGTCGGCCACCAGGCAGTGGCCGGCACCATCCAGCGCCGTCAGCAGCGCGTCGGGCGCGCCGCTGACGCGCTGCAGCGCCTCATCGACGGCACGCAGGCAGGCCATCACCTGCTCCGGCCCTTGCAGCCGGGCGTGGCGTGCCATGTCGTCCAGGCGCAGCGCGCGCAGGCCCTGCGCTGTCGCCACCGCGGGTTCCCGCGCAAGCTCGAAGAACACGTTCATGACCGGCAGGATGTCGTTGATCAGCGACAGGATGCCGCGGGCGGTGGCGAGATCGCAGCCAATCAGGTGCCGCTCGGGCGGCTGCATGGCGGGCCGCCCGCGCGAGGCGTTCAGCACGCCGACGATCTGCTGCTCCAGCCAGCGCCGGACTTCCGGCGGCGCCTGGCCAATTTGTTCCGGCGACAGTGTAATGCCGATCATTTCGATACTCCGTCTGCGGGACGGGGAGGCAGTGCCGTCCCCGTCCCATGGACCGGCCGGGCTGTTCAGGCCGCGGCCTTGACTTCGATCTTCTTCGGCGCGGCCTGGGCCGACTTCTGCACAGTCACGCTCAGCACGCCGTTGGCGAACGAGGCGTCGACCTTGTCGCAGTCGGCGGCGTCAGGCAGCAGGAAGGAACGCTGGAACGCGCCGTAGCTCCGCTCGGACAGGTGATAGCCCTTGTCCTGCTCCTCGCGTTCCTGGCGTTTCTCGCCCTTGATGGTCAGGGTGTTGCCGGACAGCGAAACCTGGATGTCCTTTTCCGTCATGCCGGGCAGTTCGGCGGTCAGCTTGATGGCGCTGTCGTCCTCGGTGATGTCGACCGCGGGCGTTGGCATGCTGAAGCCGGGTTCGGAACGAAACGCCTGGAACGGGGCAACGCCGAAGGTGCTGGTGAACCGGTCGAACAGCCGGTCCATCTCGGTCTTGAACGAGCGCCAGTAATCGGGTGCGCCCGAGGCAAGTGCGGTCGTCTGCTTGACGGGTACGGGCGTGTCAGCCATCGGTTGGGTCTCCTCTTGGTTCGTTCCTGGAGGTGCGGCGAATTTATCCAGTGCCGCCTTTGCGTACGTTGACGGAAATCAACGGGCGGCTGCCGGCGTGTTCACGAACCGATGAACGCGCGGGACCCACGTCTTCACGTGCGGCCACAGTTCGTGGTCGGGCACCTTGGTCAGGTCCTTCGCCAGGGTATTGAGCGTGAACGCTTTCGATCTGGTATCGAGCTCCGCATACACCGCGGCCAGGATGTGCGGCGGCGCGACGAGAATCAACCTGCCGAAGCCCTCGTCCGCGGCGGCCGCATTGATCCGCTGCGCCACGAAGCCGGCGAATTTCAGCTTCTCCAGGTCCTTCGGGTCGT
Organism: Rhodopila globiformis; assembly: GCF_002937115.1. Lineage (GTDB taxonomy): Bacteria > Pseudomonadota > Alphaproteobacteria > Acetobacterales > Acetobacteraceae > Rhodopila > Rhodopila globiformis. The sequence continues at coordinate 24,049 of NZ_NHRY01000234.1, forward strand.
GCTGCGGATTCAGCGCATGGTGCGCCGTCGAGCCGGTGTGCATGGATGCGCCGGGATGATCCGTTCCGAGGTCGGATGACTGCTTGTGCGCCGCGGTCGAATCGAAGGCGCATTCACAATGCAGGGCGTTGTTGGCGGCAAGGCGGAGGAAACGGGCGTGTTCGCCGTCGGCGACGACGATCAGCAGGTTGGGCAGGTTCGACATGAATGACTCCTCCTGCAAGGCGGCAGTGGCCGGTGAAGCTTTGCCGGTATTCTACCGCGTGGCGCGCAGGGAGAATTGACGCAACGCATTCCGCGCGGCCTTTCCGGGTCGTCATCGGCGCGGGCCCGAGGCCGCTGGCGTTGCCGAACGAAAGCGGCCAATGGGCCCGGGGCGCGATAACCAATCCGCCAAAGCCGGCGCACCGGCCCCTCCGCGTCGTGGTGGCCGCGGGGCCTCCATGACGGCGGTACACTTGCGCCGGCCATGGCGGTTGGACTGTCCGTGCGGCAATGGCAGCGAGGCTCTTATTGGGTTCCGGGGTGGTCAGGCCAGGCAGCCCCGGAAGCGTTGAATGAGCGGCAGTCGTTGCTACCTCGTCATGCCGGGCGAGGGCCCGGCATCCACGCCTTCTGCCGAAATCAGCACCGCAAGGCGTGGATCGCGGCCCGGAGCCTGTGCCCGGGCTTGTCCCGGGTAGCCGCCATGACGGGAAGCGGCAACCTGCCGCGGTCCGCACTATTCTGCGCCTACCGTGAGACATCCCACCACCCCGGAACCCAACAAGAGCCGACAGCGATTGTTCTGCGCCAGGCCCGATGGGTACCGTCGCTGGTATCACAGTGACTCAAGCGGCGCCGTCACGCTCGTAGCCGCCGCCAGGCTGGTCGCAGCCTGCGGCACCGGCGTCTGCGGCGTGGGCAGCACCAGACCGGCGCCCAGCTCCTTCAGGTCGGTGGCGGAGAACGTCTCCTTCGCCATCAGCGTCCGGGCCGCCCGGGCCAGCAGCGCCCGGTTGTCCGTCAGGATGTTCAGCGCGCGGTGATAGGCGTCGTTGATCAGCGCCCGCACCGCGGCGTCGATGGCGCAGGCGGTTGCCTCGCCATAGCGCCGCGGCTGCCAGTCGTGGTGCATCGGCACGTCCAGCAACTGCTGCGCCTCGGGCTCGTATGCCACCTGGCCGAGGTCCGGGTCCATGCCGAAACGAACCACCATGCTGCGGGCGATGTCCGTCGCCTTCGCCAGGTCGTCGCCGGCGCCGGTGGAGATCTCGTCGAACATCAGCGTCTCCGCCGCCCGGCCGCCCAGCAGCACCGTCATGCGGTTCTGCAGCTCGGTCCGGTCCATCAGGAACCGGTCCTCCAGCGGCCGCTGCATCGTGTAGCCCAGGGCGGCGATGCCGCGCGGGATGATCGAGACCTTCTGCACCGGATCGACACCCGGCAGCGCCATCGCCACCAGCGCGTGCCCCATCTCGTGATGCGCCACCACCTCGCGTTCGTGCGCGTTCAGGATGCGGTTGCGCTTTTCCAGCCCGGCGACAATGCGCTCGATCGCCTGGGTGAAATCGTCCAGCGTCACGCCCTCGCCGCCGCGGCGGGTGGCGAGCAGCGCCGCCTCGTTCACCAGGTTGGCCAGATCGGCGCCGGAGAAACCCGGCGTCAGCGCCGCGATCGTGTCCGCCGAGACCGCCGGCGCCAGCTGGATCTTCCTCAGGTGCACCAGCAGGATGTCCACCCGGCCCTTGCGGTCGGGGCGATCGACCAGCACCTGCCGGTCGAACCGGCCGGCGCGCAGCAGGGCCGGGTCGAGGATCTCCGGCCGGTTGGTCGCCGCCAGCAGCACCACGCCGCTGGTCGGGTCGAACCCGTCCAGCTCACTCAGCAACTGGTTCAGCGTCTGCTCCTTCTCGTCATGGCCGCCGCCGCCGGGCAGGATCGAGCCGCGGGCGCGGCCCAGCGCGTCCAGTTCGTCGATGAACACGATCGCCGGCGCCGTCTCCCGCGCCTGCTCGAACAGGTCGCGCACCCGGGCGGCGCCGACGCCGACGAACATCTCGACGAATTCCGAGCCGGAGATGGAGAAGAACGGCACGCCCGCCTCGCCGGCGACGGCGCGGGCCAGCAGCGTCTTGCCGGTGCCGGGCGGGCCGACCAGCAGCACGCCCTTGGGCATGCGGGCGCCGAGGCGGCTGTGGCGGGCGGGGTCCTTGAGGAAATCCACCACCTCCATCAGTTCCGCCTTGGCCTCATCGACGCCGGCCACGTCGGCGAAGGTGGTCTTGGTATCCTTCTCGACGTAGATGCGCGCCTTGCTCTTGCCCACGGCCATCATGCCGCCAAGGCCCTGGCCGCCCATCGAGCGGCCGATGAACACCCAGATCAGCAGGAAGCCCAGCATCGGCAGCAGCCAGCCCAGGAGCGAGGCCGCGGTGCCGGACGACGGCTCGCCGGAGAAGGTCTGCTTCGCCTGGGTCAGCCGTTTGGCGATGTCCTCGGGGACACGGTAGGTCAGGAAGCGCTGCGGCTCGTTCGGTGGCGCGTCGCGCAGCGCGCCGGTGATCTGGTTCGGCCCGACGACCAGGTCGCTGACTTTCCCGGCGTCCAGCAACGTCTCGAACTGGCTGTACGGGATGGTCTTGGTCACCTTCGAGGTCACCGCCAGATCCTGCAGCAGCAGGACGCCGACGAGCGTGATCACGAAAAACCAGAAAATGATGAAGAAGTTGCGGTTCAGCTTCATTGTCGGCTCCGGCACGCAGCTGGCTGCCGCCACAGTATAGGGTGTTGCCGCGGCTGCCGTTGACTGGAATCAACGCGCCAAATCCCTTTACGGCCCTGATGGCTATGGGAACACGCCTGGCCATGACGGTGGGGCGGCAACTCGCCTCCCTCTACCGCTCGTCAGGCCGCCTATCCAGCATCGCCAGCGCCGCGTCCGAACCCGCCAGGATCTCCACCAGGCGGACCTGGTCCGTCCGGTCCAGCCCGTTCTCGGCCTTGATGGCCTCGGCCGCCTGCGACAGCATCCGGTCATAGGCGGAGCGGCCACCCATGACCCGTGCTTCGGTCTCCAGCGCCCGCAGCCCGCGCGCCGCCGCCTCCAGCGCCGGCACATCCTGGTCCGTGGCCATGTGCAGCCGTGCCAGGACCTGGTCCTGCAGGCCGGTGGCGAAGCGGGCGCGGCAACCGGCATCGACCTGCTGGCGGATCACCGCGACCTGGGCGCGCCGGGCCGACCGGACAGTGCCGTCCTCGATCTGCCGCAGCAGGGTTGCGATGCGGCGCACCGCGACGCTGGCCTCGGCCAGGCCGGCGCCGGCGATCTGCGCTTGTACGCCGTCCTCCGCCGTCAACTGGTCCAGCAGGCTGTCGATCGCCTGGTCCAGCGCGACCTTCACTTGCGGACCGGCGGCGCCGGGATGCGTGGCCAGCAGCGACGCCAGTTGCGGCAGGCGGTTCAGCATCAGCCTGACCAGCATCGGCAGGGCGGTCTCGTCAGCGGCCGAGACGCCCTGCAGGATCGCCTGCAGCGCTTCCGGGCTCGGCGGCAGCAGCCCGTGGACAGTTTCTACGCACAGCCGGTGCAGCGCCGGCATCTGTGCCAGCAGCGCGCCGGCGCGGCGGGCGAGCGGCGCGAACATCGCCTCCGCCACCTCGGTCTCGCGCCACAGCGGCGGCGCGGTGGCGTTGGCCAGGATGGCGCCGGCGGCCGACCAAAGTATCTGCCCCTGCGTCGCAACCAGGGCGGTTTCGGATGTGGTATGGCCGCGGATCGCGGCGTCGATCGCCCGCGCCTGCACGCCCATGGCGTGACGGAGGCAGTCGGCCATCGGCATCAACGCGGTGCGTGGGATTTCATCCTGCCCCGGGCGCCACTGCGCGGCCGGCACGATGACAGGATCGAGCGGGTGGAACAGCAGCCGGACGAAACGCAGCGGCCGCGGCGGGCGCAGCACGGCCAGGCGCTGGCGCAACGGCACGATCAGGTCGTCCGCCGCGCCGCGGCTCGCCATGGCGTCGACCGTGGCGACAATCCGCATCACCTGCGCATCCGGCGCCCCGGCGACATCACGCGTGACCCCACCCAGATCACGGTCGCGCAACGGAGGTGGGCAGAAGGCCATGGCGGTCACCGGCTCATGGCGCGCAGGCTCTCGTTGCGCCCGATCAGGGCGAACGCCGCGCCGCCGCTGCGCCAGGCATTCTCGCGGCTGGTCACCCGGCAAGGCTGCTGCATCGCCTCGGCCGGCACCGCCACATCGGTCCAGGCGCCGGCTTCCGTCGGTTGCACGGGAATGAGTTGGGCGATCTCCAGCAGCGCCATGCGGCGGGCCTCATCGCTCATAGCCGCCAGCCAGAGCAGGCAGACCCACTCCCACCCATCCAGCAGCCAGTCGGCGCGGGTGGCGATCGCGGTGACGCTGTCCGGCTCGGCGCACCATCGCCGCAGCAGGCCGACGGGATCCGCCAACGCGGCGCGGGTCAGCGCCAGGACGGCGTGGCCGATATCGGCCGCCATGCGCATGGCGCGGGCGATGGCCCGGCCCAGGCCACCGAGATCGTGGCCCATGTCGGCGCGCAGCCAGTCCTCCAGGGAGTCCTGCGTCTCCTGCATGCGCGCCAGCAGGCGGGGTATGCGGGCATCCCCATCCTGATCGGCCAGGCCGATCGGCGCGGAGAGATCGCCGATGGCCCTGAGGCCGTCGTTGAGCTCGGCCGGCGCGCGGCCCATCATCGGCGCCAGGCGGTGCAGGACCGCGCTGCTGCGGCGATCGATATCGCCGATGCGCGCGGCGGTCAACGTGGCCGCCGGGCCGATGGGCTGCACCTGTTCGACCAGCCGGACGATCAGCAGGAAGTGCGCCTGCAGGCTCTGCGCGCCGGTATCGGCGATGGCCTGCGTCGCCGCGACAACGGCGTCCCGGCCGGCATAGCCGTCCTGCGCCACCGCCAGCGCGGCGCTGCGCATGGCGGCGGGATCGAGCCGGCCAGACCCGGACAGGCGCCGGATCAGCACGGTGTCGTGCACCGTCGGCGTGCCCAGGGAACGGACGCCGGCCCAGTCCAGGATATAGACGCCGCGGCCGCCGGACGGATTTGGCACCACGAGTTCGATGCCGGTCTTCTCGGACTCCCGCACCCGGGTGCCGGCCAGCAGCGGCGTGGTGAACGGCGTGGCCACCCCGCGGGCGCGAAACGTCGCGGGGTGATGGGTTTCGATCAGAAAGGGGGCTGACTGCCGCACGGCGCCAGCATGACCGGCAATCGTGAATCAAAGGTTACTGGCGAGCGGTGTTTTTGCGGGTGAGCGGTCGCTGCCATGTGGTTGGTCTGGCGCACAACGACCCCGCCGATCCCACGCGCGGACCGGTCGGCTCTGCGAGCCGCCGGTATACCCGGAAGCCGCAGGTTTGTTCACGTCTGCCGGCACCGGCGGAATGTCGCGGTCAATCGCAGCAGCAATCTTCACCACGCCATGCCTCGCGCCCTTCCTTGACCAGAAACCAGACGATGCCGAGTGAGGTCACGGAATCAACCCACCAGGCACCGGTGAGACCTTGGGCAACGAGGCCCACCACAACCATGAGAGACAGCCAGCCGCACGTCACACTTTCCATTGCGTCGGCGCGCATGGCGCGACTGCCGAGCGCGTCGGCAACTGTGATCTTCTGTCGCGCGAGGACATACATCACCGGCATCGCCAGCAGAGTGACGACAAGACCCGGCCAGGAGAACGTTGCGCCCGTTTGGGTCCGGAGCTTCCAGCCTGCCGCGATCACCACATAGGCGGCGAGTGCAAACAGCAAGCCTCCCGCGATACGGCTCGCCACGCGCTCCGCACTTTCAGCAAATGCCTGCCCGCGACGAAGCTCAACGGTCAATCGCCAGATCAGGATGCCAGCCGAGGCAAGCTCAATAACGCTGTCGATTCCGAACGCGAGCAGGGACACGCTTGCCGCATGCACGCCGGCCCAGATGGCAACAGCGGCCTCGACCAGCATCCAGCCCACGGTCGTGTATTCCAGCATGAAAGCACGCCGGATCAGTGCTGCACGATCGGGATTGTTCGCCGCGCCGTGCGCCGGCACACCCGTGCAGCAAGCGTCGTGGCAGCTCGACTCTGGCTGGGTGGTGCCTGAACTGGACTGACCGGAAAGGTTGGTATCCATGTGTCACCTCGACGGAAGCGGGCTCGCGCACCACATGAACCTTGTAGCCGCTACAGGGCCAGGAATGACACTCGAAACATAGAGCATCGGCGAACTCGCCCACCAACCGATATGAAGGTCGAAACCATCCGCTATTACGAGCGGATCGGACTGTTGCCGTTGCCCGCCCGCACTGCCGGCATGGCACGGTTGCGGCGTGCCGCATCATTGCGGCATTGACTTCGCGTGCATAGAGCAAAATTTCTGCACCGTGCCTCGGCCATTGATCATGCTGGGCTTTTTCGGTGCAGAAATCCGGTGCGAAGTCGGCTTCGAGTCGAGAACGGTCGTTGAACAGGGCGTTGGTATTACACGCGCTGGATTGAGGTGGGAGCGCGCGAGGCCAAAGCGAGATTGGGATTCCGCAGGAAGACGGGTATATCAACGCCCCTGGAACACCGGCTTCTGCTTCGCCAGGAAGGCGCGGCAGGCGTTGCGGAAATCCTCGGTGCGGGTGAAGTCGCTGGTCGCCTCTTCCTCGGCCCGGGTGATCGGCAGCGGGCCGCGCAGCTTGCGCAGGGCGGCCTTGTGGTAGCGGGCCGAGAGCGGGCTGCCCTCACTGATCCGCTGCGCCAGCGCCATCGCCTCCGCCTCGACCTTGTCGTCCGGCACGACGCGGGACAGCAGGCCTTTTTCGTAGGCCTCGCGGCCGTTGAAGATGCGGCCCTCGATCAGCATTTCCGAGGCGACGCCGGTGCCGGCCAGGGTGATGATCGGGTCGATCTCGGCATACGGGTACCAGACGCCCAGGTTGCGGGCGGTGATGCCCAGGCGGATGCCCTCGCCGCCGACGCGGAAGTCGCACATCGTGGCGATGCCGGCGCCGCCGCCCAGGCAATGGCCCATGATCATAGCCACCACCGGATGCTGGCACAGGCGGATCGACTGCATGCTGGTATCCAGCACATGCGCGTATTCCGCCTCGCGTTCCTGGGTGCCGCGCTCCTCGGCGAAGGCGCCGATGTCGGCGCCGGCGCAGAACGCTTTCTCCCCGGCGCCGCGCAGCACGACGCAGCGCAGCGAGTCGTCCGAGGACAGGTTGTGCATGATGGTGCGCAGGCCGCGCCACATGGCCAGGTCGAAGGCGTTGCGCTGCTCCGGCCGGTCGAAGGTGACGATGGCGATGGTGTCCTGGCGGGTGACGGTCAGTCTGGGGTCTGGCATCGGGACAAGGTCTCCTGTGCGCGGCGCTGCATATGGGCGTGCATTATACGATGACACCGGCCGATGCGATTGTCCCGGCGGGAGACGGCAGGCAGGGTTGCGCATGGCAGGCCGATCGGCCTGGCCCGGGGCCCGGGATGCGTGCCGCGCCGGACCGGTCTTCCGGCGCGGCGCCGGCCGCACGTTCAGATGATGGTTTCGACCAACAGGACGTCGGTGTCCCCGGCGTGCGTCTCGTAGATGATCTCGTCGGCGCCCCAGACCGCCTTGCTGTCCCGCCGCTTGAGCGTCGTGCCGTCGCAGCGCACCATGCCGTCGATGACGAAGGCATAGACGCCGTGTCCCGCCGAGCGCGGCCGGTAGCGGAACGTGCCAGGCGTGTTGCTCACCAGCCGCGACACCCCGGCGTCCTGCGGTATCGTCAGCGTGCCGGCCTGGTCGCCAACCAGGGCGCTGATCCGGTTCAACCCGGCGGTGGCATCGAAATGGCCACGTTCGTAGGACGGCGGCAGCAGCAGCCGGTCCGGCAGCAGCCAGAGGTAAATGGCCCGCATCGGCTCCTGGTGGCGGTTGAGCTCCTCGTGCAGACCGCCGGAACCGGCCGAGAAGGCATAGTAGTCGCCGGGGCCCAGTTCATCGATCTGGCCCAGCGTATTGATGTGCGTGAGCTTTCCCTCCAGTACGAAGGCACAGATGATGAAGTTGTGGTGGGGATGCATGTTGTAGCTGCATCCCGGATGGTAAAACGCTTCGTCGCCGAACACCCGGATGCGGCCGAACCCGGGCCGCCCGTCCTGGTAGTCACCGAAGTTGAAACTCGAGCAGCGGGTAATGAACGCATCGGGATGCCCGCCGGCATAGGCGGCGGTGGCACCGGTGGAGAGGATTTTGTCGTAGCCGCGCTCATCGGCATGCAGGACGAATGCGTTGCTCATGATGGTTTCCTCGGCTTTTGGCTGGGATCAGGCGGCGACCTGTGCCGCGGGCTGCCCGGCGGCGTAGGGAATCTCGACCATTTCGAAGCGGGATTTCGGCGTGCCGCAATCGGGGCAGACCCAATCCTCCGGAATGTCCCGCCAGCGTGTGCCGGGTGTCAGGCCATGTGCCGACAGGCCCATGGCTTCGTCGTAGGAGAAGCCACAGCCAAGGCAGATCCAGCGTTTCAGGGCATCGTCGGTCATTGCAGCCGCCTCTGGGTCGTGACGGGGTGGAGGGGTATAAAATGTCACGTTCTACAGTAGTGCGCTACTATTATGCGTGACATTGGGTGCAAGCAACCTATGTTCCCAACAGCGAAACGTGATCCACCGGAAGGAGGCTCGCCCTGGACGCATCACAACGGACTCCGGAGTCGGTCACCAGCCTGCGCGACATGGTGCTGCGGCGGGTCCGGGCCGACATCGTGTCGGGCCACGCCGGCCCCGGGACCATGTATTCCGTCCCCACTCTGGCCGAGGAGATCGGCGTGTCGACCACGCCGGTTCGCGAGGCACTCCTGGAACTGAGCCACAGCGGGTTGATCACGCCCGTGCGCAACCGTGGCTTCCGGGTCGAGGCGACGACGCTGGAAGACCTGAGAAACGGGTTCGCCCTGCGCGAACTGCTGGAGCGGTTTGCGATGGTGGGCCTGGCCGGGCAGCGGCTGGCCGATACGGAGCCGCTGCGCGGGCTGGCCGACGCGATTGCCGCCGCCGTCGAACGGGAGGACAGCCGCGGCTATATCGAAGCCGATCGCGCTTTTCACCTGGCGCTTGTGTCGCGCCTCGGCAATGCGATGCTGACCAAGATGATCATGGATCTGCGCGACGGCATGCGCCTCTACGGCCTGGACTCGGCAGCCGGACGACAGCGCCAGGTCGCGTCCGTCATGGAGCACTACCAACTGATCGACATGGCATCGGGGGGCGAGACTGATGCGATCGCACGACTGATCAGCCGGCACATCCGAAGCTGGGAGCCTGTCTTCACCGCGGCTCTGTCGGACCGGCTGGATCGGGCGCTGCAAAGCCGGGGACGCTGAACGCGGCGGGCCCCGGCATGCGTGGAACGGAATGACCGCGCCTATCGGGCGACATGGACGGGCGGAACGGCGCCACAGGGAGGCTTGCGGCTGATCACTGGTTTGTCCGGTCACTGGTCTATCCGGCGCGCAAGGGCGGCACGCCTGGAACGTTTCGGCCCTGACCGGGAACGCCCGTTCGGCAGGCCGCGCCAGGTGGTTCTTGTGGTGTCCGAACCGCTACAGCCGCTTCAGGTCATCCATCGCCGGGCGGCCGGTGACGTGCCGCCAGTGGTGCCACAGCAGCCGCGCCGCCAGCGACCGCACCGGCTGCCAGGCGGTGGCAAGCTGCCGCAGCGCCTGCGGGCCGGGGCGCGCCGGCAGTCGTTTCAGGTCCGCCACCGCCGCCGCCAGGGCGATATCCCCGGCGGGGAACACGTCCAGCCGGTGCAGCGCGAACAGCAGGTAGATCTCGGCGGTCCAGCGGCCCAGCCCCTTGATCGCGCCGATGGTGACGATCGCCGCCTCGTCGTCCAGCAGCGCGATCCTGCCGGCGTCCAGCGTGCCGTCCAGGAAGGCGGCGGCCAGGGCGCGGGCATGGGCCACCTTGGGGCGGGAGAAGCCGGCGGCGCGCAGCGTCTCCTCCGGCAGGGCGATCAGGGTGGCCGGGTCGAGCGCGCCGGGGATGGCGCAGACGCGGCCCCAGATCGCCGCGGCCGCCTGGTTGCTGATCATCTGCGCCACGATCGCCTGCAGCAAGCCGGGAAAGCCGGGGGTGCGCGTCCGCCAGGGCAGCGGGCCGGCACGCTGCAGGATGCCGGCGAAATCACGGTCGAGGCCGATCAGGGTCTCGATCGCCGCCAGTGCCTGTGGCGGCGGATGCGGAAAGGCAGTGCCCGGGTCCATGGCGGCAGAGTGGCGCCGCGGACCCGGGGCGGGCAAGGGCGGGGATCAGCCGACGCGGGCGAGGTGACCGGTATGCGGGTCCATGGTGAACTTCGCCACCACTGAGCCTTCCGGCGTGGCGATGCTGAAGGCGATGGGGCCGTTAGCCGTGGCGGCGACGTCGGTGACCTTCCAGGTGTGGTTGCCGTTCCACAGCAGGAACGCCTCGGCGATCTTCTGCACGTCGGCGGCCGACAACTGCCGGTCCGGATGGCGGTAGACCAGCGCGAAGTCGCGCATATGGTGGAGCCAGCCCTCATGCTCCGGGTGGTGCATGCAGCCCATCATGCCCTGCGGGCCGTGGCCTTGCATCATGCCCATCATGCCCTGCGGGCCGTGGCCTTGCATCATGCCCATCGGCATGCCCGGCGGCGGCGCGGGCGGGGCAGGCTGGGCCTGCGACAGCACCGCGCCCGTGGCAGCGCCACCGATGACAAAGGCCAAAGCGGCGGCGAGGATCGTCTGACGCATGGAAACCTCCTTGTTTTGCGACATTCGTATGCGACAGGTTTATAAATGACGCGGCGGCCTGCCGGGGAGGGGCAACGAATTGCAAGGAAATGCAACAACCGTTCCAGTTTCGCGCGCTCGGGCTTATGTAACAGACTATGGAGCCGACACCGCACATCCTGGTTATCGACGATGATCGCGAGATCCGCGATCTGCTGGCCCGCTTCCTGGAAAAGCAGCGCATCCGGGTCACCGCGGTACGCGACGGCAAGGAAGCCCGGCGGGCCTGGCTTAACGGCCACTACCAGCTCGTGGTGCTGGACCTGATGCTGCCGGGCGAGTCCGGCCTCGACCTGGCGCGCTGGTTGCGCGGCCAGTCGGATATCCCGATCGTGATGCTGACTGCGATGGGCGAGGACACCGACCGGATCATCGGCCTGGAACTCGGCGCCGACGACTACGTGCCGAAGCCGTTCAACCCGCGCGAGCTGCTGGCGCGCATCCGCGCCGTGCTGCGCCGTGCCGGCGACCAGGCCGATGTCCGGCACGACCCGGCGGTGCGCGGCTACCGCTTCGCCGACTGGACGTTGGAGCCGGCGCGGCGGCGGCTGCTGAACCCGGACGGGGTGGAGGTGGCGCTGACCGGCGGCGAGTACGACCTGCTGCTGGCGCTGGTGGAGCGGGCGAACCGGGTGCTGACGCGCGACATGCTGCTGGATCTGCTGCGCGGCCGCCAGGCCGGCCCGTTCGACCGGGCGATCGACGTCGCCGTCTCCCGCCTGCGCCGCAAGCTGGAGGACGACGGGCGCAACGCCCAGCTGATCAAGACTGTGCGCGGCGGCGGCTATGTGCTCGCCGCGACTGTTGATCGTTTATGAAGCTTTACCTGTGGCCGCGCAGCCTGGCCACCCGTACGGCCCTGGTGCTGCTGCTCGGCCTGGCGATCGTGCAGGTCGCCGGCCTGACGATCCATGCGCTGGACCGCATGGACGTGCAGCGCCTGGCCCAGGCCCGCGACTTGGCGGTGCGGGTGGCCAGCTTCTACCGGACCATAGCGCTGACCGACCCGGGCCGGCGCCCAACGGTGCTGGCGGACCTGCACCGTGGCCCCGACCTGACCGCGGCCCTGGCCGGCTCGCCGCCGGACGTCGACATGCCGGAGATGCCGACGCCCGAACAGCGGCTGCTGCGCGTCAACATGAGCATGGTGTGGATGGGCGCGCCCAACCTGCGCTGGCGGGAGATGGTGATCTACGGCGGCCATCCCTGGGGCAAAGTGGTGGTGGCGATGCGGCTGCCGGATGGCGAGTGGCTGAACGTCAGGGCCAAGCTGGAGCCGCTGCGGCCGTGGCACTCGCCGACATTCCTGGTGGCGTTCTCGCTGATGACGGCGGTGGCGGCGGTGCTGACGCTGTGGGCGGTGCGCCGGCTGACCGCGCCGGTGCGGCTGCTGGCCGAGGCGGCCGAGGCGCTGGGCCGCGACGTCAACGCCCCGCCGCTGCCGGAGAACGGGCCGACCGAGGTGGCGGTGGCGGCGGTGGCGTTCAACACCATGGCCTCGCGCATCCGCCGCTTCGTGCAGGACCGGACCGAGCTGCTGACCGCCATCGGCCACGACCTGCGCACGCCGATCACCCGGCTGAAGCTGCGCGCCGAGTTCATCGAGGATGACGAGCAGCGCGGCAAGATCCTGGCGGACCTGGAGGAGCTGGAGGCGATGGTCTCGGCCACGCTGGCGTTCGGGCGGGATTCGCGGGCGATGGAGACGGTGACCTCGATCGACCTGGCGGAACTGCTGCGCACCATCCTGGACGATGCCGGCGACGCCCGCCCCGACGTGGCGGATCGGTTGACATACGAGGGGCCGTCGCACCTGACGGTGCAGGCGCGGACGCTGTCGCTGAAGCGGGCGCTGGTGAACCTGGTGACCAACGCGGTGACTTACGGCGGCGCCGCGCGGGTGCGGCTGGCGCTGCAGGATGACCGGATGGTGGTGATCGAGATCGAGGACGATGGGCCGGGGATCAGCCCGGCCGAGATGGACCGGGTGTTCGAGCCGTTCCATCGCGGCGAGCCGAGCCGGAACCGGGAGACCGGGGGCGTCGGATTGGGCCTGCCGATCGCGCGGAACATCCTGCGGGCGCATGGCGGGGACGTGACGCTGGCCAACCGGCCGGCGGGGGGACTGCGGGCGCGGGTGACCCTGCCGGTTTAGGTTGTGGGTGGTTCAGACCGGGGACTGGTCAACGGGGGGGCGGGTCATTGGGGCGCGGGTCATTCGCTCCGGCCGCAAGGCGCTTCGCGCGACGCGCCGTTTTGCTTTTCCTATGAAAATACGGCCTCGCCGGCGTCAGTCGTTTCTCTGTCGTCATGGCCGGGCGTGTCCCGGCCAGCTGCGCACAGGCGGCGGGGGGTGGATGGCCGGGACACGCCCGGCCATGACGGATAGGCGACGGACCCCTCGCCCATTTTCCGCCATCGCGGTGCCGGTGCGCCGGCTGGCCAACTCCGTCGCCCTTCGTAGTCCTCCGCTTCCTCCGTGTTAAAAATGACAGGCCGCGGAACACACGCCACGGTGCCAGCATGCGCACGATCTCCCGCAAAGGCAACGAACCGCCTCGCCGGCCGGATACCAGCATCTCAAACCACGAACGGAGCCAGCGCTTGACCTTCTCCCACCCCGAGATCGACCGCCTCGCCGGCATCCTCGCCGAAGCCGCGCAGGCGGAAATCATGCCGCGCTTCAAGACGCTGGCGGACGGCGACGTGCGCCACAAGACGTCGGTGTTCGACCCGGTGACCGAGGCCGACGAGGCCGCCGAGCGGTCCATTGCCGCCGGGCTGCGCGCGCATTTCCCGGGCGCCCTGGTCGTCGGCGAGGAAGCCACCGCGGCGGACCCGTCGCTGCTCGATCGCCTGGCGGACGCGCCGCTGGCCTTCGTCGTCGATCCGATCGACGGCACCCGCAACTTCGTTGCCGGGCTGCCGCTGTTCGGCACGATGGCCGCGGCGATCGTGCGCGGCGCGGTCGTGGCCGGCGTGATCCACGACCCGGTCTGCCGGGACAGCGCCTGGGCGCTGAAAGGGCAGGGGGCGTGGCTGTCACGCGAGGGGCGCCCGCCGCTGCGCCTGCATGTCGCCGCGCCGGCGCCGCTGGCGCGGATGGAGGCGATCGCCGGCACACACTACCTGCCGGAGCCGCTGCGCACGACGGTGCTGACCAACCTGCCGAAGCTCGGCTCGGCGACGTGGCTGCGCTGCGCGGCGCACGAATACCGCATGGCGGCGGCAGGGTTCTGCCACGTGCTGTTCTTCAACCGCCTGATGCCGTGGGATCACGCCGCGGGCTGGCTGCTGCACCAGGAGGCAGGCGGCTACAGCGCGCGCTTCGATGGCTCCCCCTACGCGCCGCGGCATACCAGCGGCGGTCTGATCTGCGCGCCGGATCGGGCAAGCTGGCAGGCGGTGCGGGACGGGCTGATGGGGGAATAGCGGGCGCGGAAAGTTTCCTTGCAACCTGTCAGGACGCTCGCGCGGCCGGCATGGCAGTGTTGCCAGACAAGAATGTCATTGACCCGGAATAGTTTGACTTGCAGGCGCGGCTGCGCCATGTGTCCGTACGGGCCGGGGCTGCACGCCTGCGGTCAGGATATTTGTGACAGGAAGCAAGCCATGCTGATCTGCGAAGACTTCGGATCCATCGCCGAACGCCTGCGGCAGATTGAACGGGAGAAGGGTGGTGGCGCTGGCTTGCAGAACCCCGCTCCTGCGGATCCCACGGCGCCGTCGCAGGCCGCCCCGCGAGACTTCGATGAGTGGTTCGACAGCCTGATCTGGTCAACCTGCTGCTGACACGGCGAAAGCAGCCTCCGCGCAGGCGATAATAACGTCTGTAACGATTACCTCCCTGAGGCGGCCAATCGGCCAGACGTGGCGAGGCGTCCTGCCGGTCATCCCCTGATCGGCCGAAGCGGGTGCACCGTGGCGCCGGCAGCCGATTTCCGGCCGTGGTCGCCGGCATGACGCCGCGCCGTCGAGCGAACGGATGCGGCGAAGATGCCGACCATATCAGCTTCGGTGCTGGTTGCCGATGAAACCGGCTTCCTCGGATACGGCAAGGCGGCCTGCTGCGTGGCTCGTCAACCCACCGGGCCGGTGGGCAGGATCACCGGCCACTGCTATTGCCGGCTCGCCTTGAAACCGGCAAGGCACGGAAGCACCGGCCCAGCCTGCGTTCCGGCGCTCGGTGAAAGGTTCCGCTGACCGGCGTGCACCTGCGGCGCGGCATCCCGGTACCGGTTGGTTGACGCCACCCGAGCACGACAGGTTGATCATTCCCGCCTTGCTACCCTGTCACGCCCGCCCGACCTGGACTCTGGGAGGAAGTACCATGCGTAAGCTGATTCTGGCGCTTGGTGCCGCCTGTTTGCTCAGCGGCTGCGCCAATTACGGTGGCTACGACTATGCATACCCGTATGGCTACAGCTATGGGCCGACATACGCCGCCTATGGCTATGGATACCCCTATGGCTACGGCTATGCGGGATTCCCTATCGTTCTCGGCGGTGGCGTGTACGGCTTCCGGCGCTTCGACCACGATTTTCACGACAGATTCGATCATGGCTGGAGCCATGGAGGATGGGGTCACGCCGGCTGGCACGGCGGTTTTGCGCGAGCCGAAGCATTTCACGGCGGCTTCGCGCGAGCGGGAGGATTTCATGGTGGCTTCGGCCACGGCGGCTTTGGCCACGGCGGAATGGGCCATGGTGGTGGCGGCCACGGCCGCTGAACAGTCGTGGCGCGGCATCGCCGATCTGACCGCGGCGGCACGGCAGGCGGCGTGCGTGACGATCTCGCTTCCTGACGGGGCGCCGGGATTTTGGGCATGATCCGGCAGCCGGAAAGGAGTGACGGCGTGTGCATGTTCCGGGGCAGGAAGCGCCGGTTCCGCCAGGGCCCGGACCGGCTCCAGCAGGAATCCTGCAGGCGCAGGAGAACCGTCGAACCGGATATCCTGCAACGACTTTCCACCCTTTTGTGTCGCTGCAGCCGTCTTGTTTTACTTGTCGCCAATGAATCCCGATCGTATCGTGCCGAGGGCGATATGCCTGCCCGTATCGTTGCCTCTGCACGTGAGGATTGGATGCCGCTCAAGAGCCTGCTTGTTCACCTCGACCCGACCGGGCACAGCTTGCAGCGGCTCCAGGCCGCGGTCGCCATGGCTGCGCGGCACCACGCCCGGCTGACAGGGCTCTACGTCAAGGATCTCAGCGTCGCGCAGCTTACCCAGCAGCGAGCCGCCGAACTTGGCCTGTATCCAGCCGACGAACTGAACAGGGTCATTGGCTCGTTCGACACGGCGATCGAAACAGCCGCCGCGACGGCGCGGGAGCAGTTCGAGCGCGCAACCCAGGCCGCCGGCGTGCAGGCCGAGTGGCTGTGCGAGGCGGGAAAGGCGGACGAGATCGTGCCGCTGCGGGCCCGCAGCGTCGATCTCTGCATTCTCGGGCACTGGAAGCCCGAAATGGAGAATTTGCCATATCTTCCGCGCCTGGTCGAGCAGGTGCTGTTCCTGTCCGGGCGGCCGACCCTGATCATCCCGGGCACGGACGGGACAACGGACCCGGGTCGGCACGTGCTGGTCGGCTGGGACGGAAGCCGGGCTGCGGCGCGTGCGGTCCATGATGCCCTGCCGATCATCGCTGCGGCCGAGCACACCACAGTGCTGACGGTGAACGCGACGGAAGGCGATGGCGCCAGCGGCGAGGATATCGTGCGCCACTTCAACGCTCACGGCGCCACGGCGACAACGGTATGTATCCAGGCCGAAACATCCGACATCGGTGAGGCAATTCTGCGGCATGCAGAAAGTATCAAGGCCGATATGATCGTGGCAGGCTGTTACGGGCATTCCCGGCTGCGCGAACTTATTCTGGGCGGCGTGACGCGCACGCTGCTGCGTCAGATCACGCTGCCGGTCCTGATGTCCTCTTAGGGCCTGAGGCAGAACAACCGCTCCACGTGTCGCGCGAACGCTTCAACCGGCATGGCCGGTAGCCGGGACAAGCCCGGGCACGGCAAACCGCAGTTTGCTTGGGACGAAGTTATTGGCCTGTTGTCATGGCGGGCGCAGGCCCGCCATCCACACCTGGCGGTGCTGAATGCGGCAAAAGGCGTGGATGGCGGCCCGGAGCCTGTGCCCAGGCTTGTCCCGGGTGGCCACCATGACGAGGAACGCGCGTCGCCACTGCGACCAGACGATGGCAAGAGCCGGCTCGCTACACCGCAAGCCGATCGGCTTTACCTCACCTCGGCCGCCAGCTTCGCCAGATAATACGCCGGATCGCCGAACAGCCGCTCGATCACCATGCAGCGGCGGAAGTAGTGGCCGACGGCGTATTCCTCGGTCATGCCGATGCCGCCGTGCATCTGTACCGCGCTCTGCGACACGTATCGTCCGGCCTGGCCGATGCCCACCTTCGCCAGCGCGATATCGTGCGTCCGCGCCGCGTCGTCGGGATTGTCCACCGACATGGTCGCCAGCATCGCCATGCTGCGGCCCTGCTCCTGCGTCATGAACATGTCCGCCAAGCGGTGCTGCACCACCTGGTACGAGCCGATCGGCTGGCCGAACTGGACGCGGGTCTTGCTGTATTCCAGCGTCATCTCGTTCATGGCTTCCATCGCGCCGACAGTCTCTCCCGCCGTCGCCGCGATCCCCGCCTCCACCACCCGCCGGACAATCGGCAGGCCGTGCCCGACCTCGCCCAGCACGTCGGCATCCGGCACCGAGACGTTCGACAGGGCGATGTCGGCGGCGCGGGTATCGTCGCGGCTGAGGTAGCCGCGTCGCGCCACGCCCGGCGCCTGGGCATCGACCAGGAACAGCGTGATGCCGTCCTCGTCATGCCGATCGCCGCCGGTGCGGGCGCTGACGATCAGTTTGTCGGCGGCCTCGCCGTGCGAAACGACCGTCTTCGATCCGTCCAGCACCCAGCCCGAACCGTCGCGCTTCGCCGTTGTCACCACGTCGTTCAGGTCGTAGCGCGCCTGCCGCTCGCCGTGGGCGAAGGCCATCTTCAGGCGGCCCTCGGCGATGGCCGGCAGGATCGCCTGCTTCTGCTGCGCGGACCCGGCACGGTTCACCGCGGTGCCGGCCAGCACAACGGTGGACAGGAACGGCTCCAGCACCAGCGCGCGGCCGAACGCCTGCATCACCAGCATGACTTCCTGCGCGCCGCCGCCGAAGCCGCCGTATTCCTCGGCGAACGGCAGCCCGAGCAGGCCAAGCTCGGCGAACTGCGACCAGATGGCGGGCGCGTAGCCCTCGGCCTGCCCCATGTAACTCTTGCGCTGGGCGAAGCCGTAGGTGTCGCCCAGCATCCGCGTGACGCTTTCGACCAGCAGCCGCTGGTCTTCGGATGGTTCAAAATCCATTACAGCCCCAGCACCGCTTTGGTCAGGATGTTCTTTTGGATCTCGTTGGTGCCGCCGTAGATCGAGGCGGCGCGCAGCATCAGGTAGCTGGCGGTGCCGGCGCTGGAGGCCTCCAGCATCTCATCCGGCTCGTTCATCGCCGCCAGTTCCTGCGCCCATATCGGCGTCGCCATCGGCCCGGCGACATCCACCGCCAGCTCGGTGGTCGCCTGCAGCAGTTCGGTGCCCTTGACCTTCAGCACCGACGACAGTGGATCCGGCTTGCCTGCGCCCTTCGCCTTGTCGTAGGCCGAAACGACTCGGTACTGCGTGATCTCCAGCGCCTTCATGTCCACCTGCAACTGTGCGACACGCTGGCGGAACGTCTGGTCCTGGATCAGCGGCGCGCCGTTGAAGTTGACCTCCCGCGCCATGTCCACCGCGGCGCGCACCCGCTCCTGCGATTTGCCAAGGCGGGCGATGCCGGTGCGTTCGTTACCCAGCAGGAACTTCGCCACGTCCCAGCCCTTGTTCTCGGCGTGCACGCGCATCGACACCGGCACGCGCACGTCGTCGAAGAACACCTCGTTCAAATGATGACTCGCATCAATTGAAATGATCGGCCGCACGGTGATGCCGGGCGTCTTCATGTCCACCAGCAGGAATGAAATCCCCTCCTGCCGCTTGCGCGCGTTCGGATCGGTGCGGACAAGCAGGAAGCACCAGTCGGCGTTGTGCGCGGTCGAGGTCCAGATCTTCGAACCGTTGACAACGTAATGATCGCCATCCAGCTTTGCCGCCGTCTTCAGCGACGCCAGGTCCGATCCGGCGCCCGGCTCGGAGAAGCCCTGGCACCACCAGTCGTCCAGGTTGGCGGCGCGCGGCAGGAAGCGCTGCTTCTGCTCATCGGTGCCGAACTGCAGCAGCACCGGGCCGAGCATGGTGATGTTGAACGACAGCAGTTCCGGCGCCGGCGCCATCAGGTTCTCTTCCAGGAAGATCATCCGCTGGATCGCCGTCCATCCCGGCCCGCCCCATTCTTTCGGCCAGGACAGCGCCGCCCAGCCCTTGGCGTTCAGGATTCGCTGCCAGCGCACGGTATCCTCCTTGCGCGGCGGGTGGCCGAGCTTCATGCGCTCGCGCGTGTCGGCCGGCAGGTTGTCGCGGATGAAGGCGCGGACTTCCTCGCGGAAGGCGAGCTCTTCCGGGGTGAAGCGAAGATCCATTGGATATGTCCCCTCCTACTGGCGGGTAAGCTTAGGCCCGCGGGGGGGAGGTGCGCAATCCGGGCGGCAAGTGCCGCCGGCTTATGGCCTGGCGTGCGCCGGAGCCCGGTGCGGTGAGGCTGGACGGTCACGCCCGGCCATGACGGGGAGAGAACGGCCGCTGCGACAATCCGTATTGCCTGTATCAACCTGCCTGTGATTGTCTGGCGGCAAGAATCAGGGAGACTCGCCGTGACACACGCGGAACATCCACACAGGCGGTTCCGCCTCGTCCTGATCAAGCCGTCGCACTACGACGACGATGGCTACGTCATCCAGTGGTTCCGTTCCTCGATGCCCTCCAACAGCCTGGCCGCGCTGTACGGGCTGGCGACGGATTGCGCGGCCCGGCAGGTGCTGGGCACGGATACCCAGATCGTCGTGGATGCCTACGACGAAACCAACACCCGCATCCGGCCGGAGCGGATCGCACGCGACATCCGCCAGGCCGGGGCAGGGCTGGTGGGATTCGTCGGCGTACAGTCCAACCAGTATCCACGGGCCATGGACCTGGCGCGCCGGTTCCGCGCCCTGGGCATCGACGTCGTCATCGGCGGGTTCCACGTTTCGGGTACGCTCGCCATGCTGCCGGCCATCACGCCGGAGCTGCAGGAGGCGATCGACCTCGGCATCGTGCTGTATGCCGGCGAGGCGGAAGACGGGCTGGAGGCGCTGCTGCGCGACGCCGCGGCCGGCCGGCTGCAGCCGATATACAATCACATGGCCACGTTGCCGAACCTGGCCGGCGTGCCGATCCCCTGGCTGCCACCCGACCGCGTCGCGCGAACGGCCGGACGAATGACGACGTTCGACGCGGGGCGCGGCTGCCCGTTTCAATGCAGCTTCTGCACCATCATCAACGTCCAGGGCCGCGTCTCGCGCCGCCGCACCGCCGACGACGTGGAAGCGATCGTCCGGCGGAATGCCGCGCAAGGGGTGCAGAGCTTCTTCATCACCGACGACAATTTCGCCCGCAACAAGGACTGGGAACCGATTTTCGATCGGCTGATCGCCCTGCGCGAACAGGAGGGTTTCACCATCAAGCTGACCATCCAGGTGGACACGCTGTGCCACCGGATTCCCGGCTTCATCGAGAAAGCCGGGCGCGCCGGCGTGGCGCGGGTGTTCATCGGCTTGGAGTCGATCAACCCGGACAGCCTGCTCGCGGCGAAGAAGAAGCAGAACCGCATCACCGAATATCGCAATATGCTGCTGGCCTGGAAGCGGATACGCGCGGTGATCTGGGCCGGCTACATCATCGGCTTCCCCGCCGACACCCCGGCCACCGTGGCGCGGGACATCCGCATCATCCAGCACGAACTGCCGATCGATTTCCTGGAGTTCTTCATCCTGACCCCGCTGCCGGGGTCGGAGGACCATCAGAAGCTGGCCCTGGCCGGTACCGAAATGGACGCCGACCTCAACCGCTATGACACGTTCCACGTCGTGACGGCTCATGGCGGCATGAGCCGCGGTGCGTGGGAGCAGGCCTACTGGACCGCCTGGCGCAGCTATTACTCGCCCGCGCACATGGTGACGCTGATGCGCCGTGCCGCGGCCACCGGGATCTCGCTTGGCAAGATGCTGACCATGCTGCTGAGTTTCTGGAGCCTGAGCCTGGTCGAGCACACTCATCCGCTGGAAGGCGGCTACCTCCGCCGCAAGGTGCGCACCGAGCGCCGGCCGGGATTGCCCATCGTGCCGGCATGGCGCTTCTGGCCGGGGTATGCAGCCGATATGGCGATGAAGCATGCCCGCATCGGATCGATGGCGGCGCGGCTGCTGCTGGTGCGCCGCGAACTGAAGCGGGATGAGGCGGCGCGGGACTATCGCGACCTTGCGCTGACACCCGTCAGCGACGACGACGCGTTAGAATTGTTGACGGTGACGGAAACGGCCCGGCGCGCGGCCGGCACGAAGTTGCGGCCCCTGGCGAACGCGCGGTGAGCGCCAAAGGCGCGCCAGGATAAGCGGAGTGGCGAACCGGGGTCGTCTCCCTGTCGTCATGGCTGGGACCGCCCGCCCATGACGAGGGAGCAGGGACCTTGCTCCGCCGCCCCATGCATCCTGGCAGGCGTGACGAAGCGCTCGGCCGCTCAAAGTTTCGTCAGAACGCCGTCGCGGAATCGGCGCATGGTATCGAGCGTCCGCTCCAGCGTCCGCGCCGTCAGGCGGACATCGACCGCGCTGACGCCAAGCTCGCCCAGGGCCTTGATGTCGCCGACCCAGTCGGCATCGCTGCCGGTGAACAGCTCGGCCGCGCCGTCGATCTGGCCGCGCGGCTTCAGTCCCGGGCCGGACAGCACCCGCAGCGCGACGGCGATCTCGGCCGGATCGCGATTGCCTTTCTCGGCGAAGCCGCGGAAGCGCGCCAACCCGGCCTTGAAGCGTTCGAGCGTGTTCATCGGGAACTGCGGATTGGTGCCGACGGGATACCAGCCCTGGGCGTAGCGCACCGTGCGGCGCAGCGCCGGCGCGCTCTCGCCGCCGACCCAGATCGGGATCGGCTGCTGCACCGGCTTCGGAGTGAACACGACGTCGTCGAAGCTGACGTACTTGCCGGAGAATTTCGGATACTCGGCGGACCACAGTTCCTTGCAGACGTCTATCCATTCATCGGTGACGGCGCCGCGGTCGTCGAACGGGGCGGCGTTGACGGCCTCGAACTCCTCGCGGCACCAGCCGACGCCGATTCCCAGCGTCAGGCGGCCCTTCGAGAGGGTGTCGATGGTCGAGAGCAGCTTCGCCGTCAGCACCGCCGGCCGGTAGGGCACCACCATCACCGACAGCACGAAGCGCAGCTTCTGCGTCAGCGCGGCGAGCCAGGCGGTGGTGGCAAGCTGCTCCAGCCAGGCCGCCTCCGGTCCCGCAGGAAACTCGCCGGTGTCGGTGTAGGGATATTTCGAGGCCAGGTTGCGCGGCACCATGATGTGGTCGCTGACCGTGGCATAGTCGAAACCCAGCGCCTCGCCCTCGGTGATGATCCGGCCCAGGCTGTCGGGCTCGATCAGAGGCCCGGAGGTGGGCGCGTTGAAGCCGATGTGCATGGTGTCCTCCCGGTTGTTGTTGCCGCCCCTTAGGCGGGCCCCTTGGGCGGGCCCCTTGGGCGGGGCCATTCCAGACGGCCGGCCAAATCGGCCACGGCGCGACACGGAGCAAGGCAGATCGGTCGCGCCGGCCGCCAGCCTAGCCGCCCGGCGCCAGGGTCCGCCGGCGCGAGCGGTCCGTCCGTCGCTTCCTGCTGTCCTTGATCAGATCTTGATGCCTGTGCCCGGCCGCCGGCCAAGCGTGCCGTTCGGCCCAGCGTCTTGTCAAACCGGCGTCCAGGGCGTGCGGGGGAAAGCCGCGGAGGCTACCGGGCACGGCTCGAGCTGGAGCGTTCCTGCGAAGTCGGAGCCAGCAGTGCGACGGTGGGGAAAATGGCTCGGGCGGTAGGATTCGAACCTACGACCAATCGGTTAACAGCCGATTGCTCTACCGCTGAGCTACGCCCGAACACTCATTCCCGGCAGCGGCGGCCGGGGAGGCGCCTATCTAGAGTTCTCGGCCAGTCGGGTCAACAGGGTAAAACGCGTTCCGGTAAATTCTTCGGCAGGCCTGGGCGCCTCAGGAGGCGCACGTCGCGCCGGTATGTCCCGTGGCCGATGCCGGGACGCCCGCCGCGCGATCGGGCGGCCTGATCGGCGCCGAGGCAATGGCACGGTCATGGTTGCCGCCGAGGACCGCGAACGGCCGGCGTGGTGCCGTATCGGCATCCTGTCGCAAGCTGCGATCCTGGTCTCCGGCAGCGTTCTCCTGGCGCGGATATGATCGACGCCTGCACGATCGGCGCGACCGCCGTGTCCAGCCGGTGCTGCATGGCCCGATGCCGCGCAGCGAGGCTGTCGGATGATCCTTTGTCGAGCCTGGTCTGGAAAGGTCAGGACGATGAACGGTCCGTTCGCGCCACGCAGCGCCAAGGTGACCGTTACGGGCCGGCGTGGCACGCCACTCGGCCTGGATCGCTGCAACAACGATCGCGCCACGGTTCGTGGGGCTCAGGACGATGGAGGGCTTTGCAACGAGAAAGGGGACCAGGCATCTCTGCCTGATCCCCCGCACCACGCGAAAGTGACGATCCCGTGGATTACTTCACCGCAACCTTAGCCGGACCGGAGATCCAGTTGTACTTCGCGCTGTTGAGCACTTCGATGTGCACCACAACAGCCACGGCCAGCAGGGCCAGGAAGATCGGAACCAGCCACTTGGCCGGGTTGACGACGAGCCAGAACTTATAGTCGTTAGCAGGATCGTAAGCCATTGTCTAGGTCTCCTTAATCAGAACCAGGGGCGCCAGGCGAATACCAGCACGTGCGCCACGATGGCGATCGCGAGCCAGGTCTGGAAGCCGACCTTGAACTGATCCTGGAATTCCTTGGCCTGCTCTTCAGTCAGGCCGGAAAGGCTAGCTGCCATCTTCATATCCCTTTGGGTTGGGGTCTTCGTCTTTGCCACGCAACACCCTCGCCGCCTGGAATGTCACAGCCCAATCGAACCAACAGTATGTGTTGACCGATGTTGGCGAAGATCATGTCCAGTCGAGTGAAGGCCCTTATCCTGTATCAGCGCAAGGGATCAAGCGTTGACCTGATCCCCGCGCCATACGGGAGTGACGATCCCGTTGCTTACTTCACCGCAACCTTGGCCGGACCGGAGATCCAGTTGTACTTCGCGCTGTTGAGCACTTCGATGTGCACCACGACAGCCACGGCCAGCAGGGCCAGGAAGATCGGAACCAGCCACTGGGCCGGGTTGACGACGAGCCAGAACTTGTAGTCGTCAGCAGGATTGTGAGCCATTGTCTAGGTCTCCTCGATCAGAACCAGGGGCGCCAGGCGAACACCAGCACATGCGCCACGACGGCGATCGCGAGCCAGGTCTGGAAGCCAACCTTGAACTGCTCCTGGAATTCCTTGGCCTGCTCTTCAGTCAGGCCGGAAAGGCTTGCCATATTGATACCCTCCAAGTACAAGTACGTCTGCGCCGCGTTGCCCTCGCGGCCGGGATCACCGTAACGAAGCCGTCACGGCAAAGTCTTCGCCAGAAACGTCGATGCGGATAGCCGGTCACGTGGCAAAGAAGTCTCCACGGGAAACACCCTCAATGATCCGCCGGACCGCTCCAGGATATGCCCCGTATGAACTGGTTGTCATCTTAGGCTGACAATCTTCGTTGTCAACGTAGGTTGTCAATAATTTCTGCCCGGAACTTTCCGGCGGCATGTCAGGAGTTTTAGCGGGAAGCAGCCGTGGCCGTGTCGGTGAAATGCACGACACCATAGGGAGTTACCGGACGAATAAGCAGGGTTTACCCCGACTCCACGCCGCAGCCAACGTAATTCCGCCGACAAAACCGAACCCCGTGTCAGGATTAACCTGACATGGGGTTGCGGGCGGCGGATGGAGTCCAAACGCCTCGGTTGTGGCGGCCCGTGAACGGCCTGGTCTGGCCGCGCCGGACGCCTGCCATGACGGCCGTATCGCCGACTCGCCTGCCGCAACGGCAAGCCCGTGCGGCATGGTCCGCAGGCCAGACGAGTCCCGGCCGGTCATCCGCAATAGTGCAATATCACAACGAACAGCAGACTGTCGTTTGCGCTGCTACGAAAATGCGATTCCGGACGCCTGGTTTAGCCCGTCATGGCGGCCGCAGGGCCGCCATCCACGCCTTGCGGTGCCGGGTATCAGCAGAAGGCGTGGATGGTGGGCCTGCGGCCCATCGGCGTTAAAATAGCGGCGGTTGTTGCTACCACGTCATGCCGGGCGCAGGCCCGGCATCCACGCCTTGCGGGGTTGATGCCGCAGAAAGGCGTGGATGGCGGCCCTTCGGCTGCCATGACGACGGAGCAGTTGTACCGCCTATGCGCTTATTTTAACGCCAATGGGGCCTGCGCTCACCATGACGAGGTGGCATTGCCCTCGCCCATTTTCATCCATCGTGGTGGCCGCGCGCGGCCAGGGGGACTGCGTTGCGTTGCATGAAGCCGTTCGGTCAGCTTGCCGGCGAGCATCATCGAGCCGCTGCCCGGCAGGCTCTTCTTTGCCCGCCGGTGCCGGCTACGGCGTGCCGGGCTCGCCCAGGTCCCACCACAGGCCGGCAAACGCCGCCAGCCCCTCGCGCGCCGGGCCAATCAGCAGATGTTCGTCGGGGCCATGCTGGCCGCAGCCGTTGTAGCTGTGCGGAATCCACACCAGCGGCACGCCCAGGAAATCGATGAACACGTCGCCCGGCAGCCCGCCGGAGGCGTTCGGGATCACCTGCACCCGCTTGCCGAGCGTGCGCTGCAGGCTGGCGGCGGCCCAGCCGACCCAGGGATGGCCGGGATCGGTGCGGCTGGCGGGCATGCGGACGCCGGCGTTGTCGATACGCACCGCCGCAAAGCCGCTGTCGTCCAGATGCCGGCGCAGCGCCGCCTCGAACCCGGCGGGATCCGAATCGGCGGTGTAGCGAACCTGGCAGTGCGCCCGCGCGCTGGGCGCGACGGCGTTCACCGGGTTGTCGGGACGGCCGGAGACCATGGCCAGCACGATGAAACTGGCCCAGCCGTAAATTTTCTCCGCCGGGGTCAGGTCCGGCTCGCCCCAGTCCGGATCGGTGCGCGCCGCCTCGCCACCGCCCACCGGGCAGCCGTACAGCGCCTCGCGCACCGCCTCGGGCACGCCCTGCGGCGGCAGCCAGTCGCGCACCTGGATCCGGCCCTGTACGTCGGCGATACAGGCGATCGCGTGGCTGAGGATGATCGCCGGGTCCGCCGTCAATCCGCCCCAGTGGCCGGAATGCACGCCGCCGGGGCGCAGCGCGACAACAAGGTCGCAGTGCCACGTCCCACGAGAGCCGGTGGCAATCGTCGGCACCTCCGGCGCCACCCGCGGCCCATCGCTGGCAATCAATACATCCGCCACCAGCCGATCGGCGTGCAGCGCGACGAAGGCACGCAGGCCGGGGGAGCCGCGTTCCTCGCTGGTTTCCAGCACGAGCTTCAGGTTGAAGCCGAGCCGGCCGTCGCGTTCCGCCAGCACCGCCTCCAGCGCCGCCAGGTTCAGCGCGTGCTGGCCCTTGCTGTCGGCGGCGCCGCGGCCGTACCAGCGGTCACCCCGCTCGGCCAGGGTCCAGGGCGACAGGCCGGGCTGCCATTGCTCATCCAGGCCGCGCACCGTGTCGCCGTGGCCATAGCTCAGCACCGTTGGCCCGTGCCCGCCCTCCAGCCGCTCGGCCAGCAGGATCGGCCCGTGGCCGTGCTGCGGGTTGGGGTGGATTTCGACGCTGAAGCCCATGCGCTGCAGCCAGGGTCGGATGGCATCGTCCAGGTAGCGCCGGAGATCCGCTGCGTGCTCCGCGTCCTGCGAGGTGCTGGGGATTGCAATCAGCGCCGCGAGGTGGTCGCGGAAGGCGTTGCCGTCGAATGCCGTCAGGGCGCGCTCCACGGCGCCGTCGCGCGATGCCATCGTAACCTCCCACTGTCGGGGAAGTTTAGACTAGCCGGGCTGTGCCGCAGCGCAAAATCGTCTGGCCGGCGGACCCGGTCCGGCAGCCTGGCGGCGTTGGACATCCAGCCACGCGGCAACCGGCACGCCGGTTGGGCAATCGGTCATTCGATGACCGGCCGGCGCGTCCCGCCTGCTATGGTCCCAGCACCATCTGCGTCTGCGTCACCAGCGCCACCGCGCGTCCTGCCTCGTTGCTGATCCGCGTCTGCCACACCATCGTACGCCGCCCGCGATGCACCGGCGTCGTCTCGCCGATGACCTTGCTGCCCACCGGCGCCGGCGCCAGGAAGTTGGTCTTCGATTCGATCGTCGTCGTGCCGGCGCCCTGGGGCAGATTGAGGATGGTCGCCGCGGCGCCGAGCGTGTCGGCAAACGCCATGATCGCGCCGCCGTGCAGCACGGCCGGGCGGGTGCACAGGTCCTCCCGCACGTCCATCTCCGCCGTCACCCGCTCCGGCGCGGCGCCGGTGAACCGGATGCCGATCAGCGTGGCGAACGGCAGCGGCGATTGTTGCAGGCGTTCCAGAGCGTCCATGTCGTTTCCCCCTGTTGACCGTGGCCATCCCAGTATCTGCGCCGGCCGGAGCGCAATGACAGGGGGGGTGCCGATGCGGTGATCGCCAGTCAGCGGGTCGCTGGCGCCGACATCCGGGGTGCCGGTGGCGGCGGCAACGGGCTATAGCCCCGCCCGCCACCGCGACCATCCCGCCGCGCGCCGACAGGAGAGCAAGACCATGCGGATAGCCGTCCTGGCCTATGGATCGCAGGGCGATGTGCGGCCGTTCGTGGCGCTCGGCGTTGCGCTGCGCGCCGCCGGGCACGACGTGTGGATCGTCACCGACACCGGCTTCCGGCCGATGGTGGAGGCGGCGGGGCTTGGCTACCAGTCGGTCCAGGGCGACGTGCAGGCGCTGCTGAAGCAGCGCGACGGCCTGTCGGCGGTGACCGGCAATCCGCTGCGGGCGCTGCGGCTGATGCGCCGCCTGACGAGGGAACTGGCGCCGGTCTGGGCGCGCGACACGCTGGCCGCCTGCGACGGCGCCGAGGCGCTGGTCGCCGGCAACGCCGCCGCCTTCATGGCCGCCGCGATCGCCGGGCAGCGGTGCCTGCCGCTGGTCCAGGGCTGGCTGCAGCCAATCGCGCCGACGGGCGACTTCACCTCGCCGCTGGTGCCGCCGCTGCGGCTGTCCGGCGGCGCGGCGCGGCTGACCCACCACCTGTTCCGCCGCCTGGTCTGGCTGGCCGCCCGCACCGCCGCGCACGAACTGCGCGACCGCATCGGCCTGCCGCGCTGGCCCGGCGCGACAGCCGCCTGGGCGGCGCTGGAGACGGTGCCGGCGTTCTGCGCCGTCAGTCCCACCCTGGTGCCGCGCCCCGCGGACTGGCGGCCGACGGCGGCGATGACCGGCTTCCTGTTCCTCGACGCCGCGCAGGAGCCGGACCCGGCGCTGCGCGCCTTCGTCGAGGCGGCCGAGCCGCCGGTCTATCTCGGCTTCGGCAGCATGGTGGCGCGCCATCCGGTGCAGGCGGCCGAGGCCTGCGTGGCGGCGCTCCGGCGGCTGGAGCGGCGGGCGGTGGTCGCCACCGGCTGGGGCGGGCTGGATCCCGCGCCGCTGCTGGCCGCGCGCGACCGCGGCATGCAACTGCACGTCACCGAGGCCGTGCCGCACACCTGGCTGCTGCCGCGCGTCGCCGCTTGCGTGCACCATGGCGGCGCCGGCACCACCGCGGCGGCGGCGCGGGCCGGGGTGCCGTCGGTGGTGGTGCCGTTCCTGGGCGACCAGTTCTTCTGGGCCGCGCGCCTGCTGGCCGCCGGCGCCGCGCCGCCGCCCGTACCCATCCGCCGGCTGACCGCCGGGCGGCTGGAGACGGCGCTGGCGCAGGCACTGGGCAACGCGGCGATGCGCGACCGCGCCGCCGTGCTCGGGCAGGCGATCCGCAGCGAGGGCGGCATGGCAGGAGCTGTCGCGGTGGTGGAGCAGGCAATCACCCGGCCGGACGGCGCGCTGCGTCGCGACTGACCGGGTGCGGGCGGCGCCGGCCCGGAAAGCCGCTGGACGATACGCAGCGGAGCCCGGCGGTTCTCACGGTCAGGACGCAGCCACCTGGAGGGCCGAAGAACGGGCCGGGGCTCGGCGCGAGCCTGTCACGGGGGCGCAGGCGTCTCCGTGTCGGGCCGGGCACGCAGCACGCCGGTGGGGATGGCGGCGCTGTCCACCTGGTCGAGGCTGGTGACCACCAGGTCAGCGCCGGCCGCCTGCAGCAGCGCCTCGTCCCCCAGCCGGGCGATGCCGAGCGCGGCCATGCCGCCGGCGCGTGCCGCCAGAATGCCCGCCGGGGCGTCCTCGACCACCAGGCAGCGGTCCGGCGCAACGCCCAGCGCCTCCGCCGCCAGCAGGAAGATCGCCGGGTCCGGCTTGCCGCGCGGCACCTCGCGCCCGCTGAGATCGGCATCGAAGATCGACAGCAGCGTGCGTCCGTCGGGCAGCATCAGGCGGCGCAGCATCGCCGCGGCGTTGCGCGAGGAGGACGCAAGCGCCAGCCGCATGCCGGCCGCCTTCAGCGCGACGGCCAGGCGCTCGGCGTCCGGGAAGGCGTCGAAGCTGCCCGCCTCGATCAGGCGCTCGATCAGCGCCTGCTTCGCCGCGGCGTATTCGGTGGCGCGGGAATCGGCGTCGGCAACGCCAAGCTGTTCCAGCGCGGCGCGGGCGCCGTCCATCCGGCGCTTGCCGGCGACGTTCGCCTGGTAGAACGCGGTGGTGAAACCGGCCGCATCGGCGAAGCCCGCCAGCGCCTCCCGCCAGGCCCGTTCGTGCGGCGAGGCGACGAGCACGCCATCCACGTCGAAGATCGCCGCCTGCAGCGAGCGGCGGTGGCCGGCCGATGCCGGCGGCTGCGGTGTGCTGGTGCTCATGCCCCCTCCTGTGGGAATGCGGATTCGCGGGCGTCGACGGTTGCCCGGAGCGAGGTCGTCGCCCCATCGTCACGCCCGGCCAGGACGAGGGGGCAGTGCCGGCGCGGTTGACCCACCCGATAGCACGGAACGGCAGCGCCACGCACCCGCGTCGTGCCTACACCCGGCCGATGCGCGGCAGCACGGTCCAGAACAGCGTGCCGGCGCGGCGCAGCGCCTGCAGCCGCGCGGTGATCTCGGACGCGCCGGGCCAGGGCAGGATGATCACGTCGTCCGGCGGGTCGCGCATCAGGGCCTCCACCGGAGCGACCGGGATATGGCTGCCGGGCAGCCGGCGGCCGTGCCAGAGCGGCTCATTGTCGGCGACATAGGCGATGTCCTGCGCCGTGACGCCGCAGCCGTTCAGCAGGGCAATGCCGCGCGCGGTGGCGCCGTACGCGGCGACCCGCCGCCCGGCCTCCTGCCGGATGCGCAGGAATCCGCGGATGTCGTCGCACGCCAGCGCCACCCGGTCGCGGAAGCTGTCCGGCTGGCCCTCCTGCGCCGCGGCCTCGGCCGTCCGCACCGCCCGGACGCCGGGGCGCGCCGGACGTGGCGCGTGCGCGTGGCAGGCATACAAACGCAGCGAGCCGCCATCGTCCGGCACCCGCTCGGCGTCGAACACGCGCAGGCCGACCGAGCGCAACAGCCGCTCGGCTGCCGGCAGCGAGAGATAGGCGAAGGTGTCGTGCCGGAACGCGTCGAACTGCACCCGCTGCAGCAGCGACAGCAGGTGCGGGAACTGCAGGCAGAGCACGCCGTTCGGCCGCAGGATGCAGGCCAGCCCGGCGGCGCAGTCGAACAGATCGGCCGCATGCGGCAACAGGTCGTGCGCCACAATGACGTCGGCGCAGCCGTAGCGCACGGCGATGTCCATCGCGGTCTCGGTATTGAAGGCGGTGTCGGCGGGCAGGCCGAACACCGGGATGCCGGCGGCCTCGAACGCCTGCAGCAGCGTGGCGTCGTGCGCGGCGGTGTCGATCACCAGCGACCGGGCGTCGAGGTGGAACCGCTGTTGCAGCGTCGCGACATGGCGGGTGGCGCGGGCGGCGGCGGCCTCCGGGCATGCCGGCGCCGCGGGGCGCGGCGCGGCGGCGTGCGGCGGCAGCGCGTCGGCGACCTGCACCAGGTCGCAGGCGTCGCACTGCCAGACCCGCAGCGGATACAGGCGCTCGGCCTGGCCGGTGGCGACCAGGGCGGTGGCCAGCGGCTGCTCACCCAGGTCGAGCAGCAAGCGGCGCAAGCCGGCGCCGCACAGGCGGCAGGACGCCGCGGGCGGCCGCCATGGCGGCGCCATGGGGCCAGGTATGGGGGCGGG